>JBDSSS010000048.1:0-5446 GCA_039928615.1 Terracoccus sp.
GCAGCTGGCTGAGGTCGAGCGTGCCCTTCTCGAGGTGGTCCATGATGCGGCCCGGGGTGCCGACGACGATGTGGACGCCGCGGCGCAGGGCGCTCAGCTGGACCCCGTAGGCCTGGCCGCCGTAGACGGGCAGGACGTGCACGCCCTTCATCCACGTCGCGTACTTCTCGAAGGCCTCGCAGACCTGCAGGGCCAGCTCGCGGGTCGGCGCGAGGACGAGGGCCTGCGGCGACTTCTGCTTCAGGTCGAGCTGGCTGAGGATCGGAAGCGCGAACGCAGCGGTCTTGCCGGTGCCCGTCTGCGCGAGGCCGACGACGTGCCGACCGTCGAGCAGGGCCGGGATCGTCGCCGCCTGGATCGGGGAGGGGTGCTCGTAGCCGACGTCCCGCAGCGCCTTGAGGATTCGGTCGTCGAGGCCCATGTCGGCGAAGGACATCCGGTCCTCGGTCTGCTCGGTCTCGGTCTCCGCGGTCGTCTCGCTCTGCTCACTCACCCACTGACGGTAGTGGCTCACGCGGGGTCAGGTCGAGCCGCAGGGGGCGAGGCGGTCAGCTGGAGACCTCGACGGGGGTGGCGACCGTCGCGGCGAGGGCGGACAGGAGCTCGGTGAGCCGGCCCTGCGTCTCGTCCGTCGCGGTGATCTCACCCTCGGGAGTGATGTCGCGGGTGAAGACGAGACCGGCGGACCCGACGACCCTCGCCTTGACGTGGGTCAGGACCTTGTCGAGGTCCGTCGTCGCGTCGGTGGCTCCGGTCCAGCCGTAGCCGACGAGGGCGATCGGCTTGGAGTCCCACTCGGCGAAGAGGTAGTCGATGGCGTTCTTGATCGGGGCCGGGAAGCTCCGGTTGTACTGCGGGGTGACGATGACGATCGCGTCCGACTCGAACACGGCCGACGCCCACCGCTTCGTGTGGGGGAGGGCGTAGTTGCCGTTCTTGGGCATGTCCTCCTCGTTGAAGAAGGGCAGGTCGATCGCCGCGAGGTCGAGCAGCTCGACCTCCCAGTCGCTGGCGGGCGCCTGCGCGGCCACCCACTCCGCGACCTTGGGGCCGATCCGGCCGGGGCGGGTGCTGGAGACGACGATGCTCAGTTTGTTCACGGTTCAACCAACATGGAGCGGCCCTGCGATATTCCGGGCGTGGACGGCATACCCCTGCGTCGGGGGCCTGAACGCCCCATAATCACCTTTGTGACGGTATGGGAGCGAATGCCGCCCGGGACCGAGCGGACGGCGCACGCGCAGGGACGCGTCCCCGGCCTCGACGGGCTGCGCGGGGTCGCGATCGCGCTCGTCCTGCTCGCCCACGTGCTGGGTTTCAACGGGGCCGGGCTCACCGGCGTGCTCGTCTTCTTCGTGCTGTCGGGCTACCTCATCACCTGGCTCCTGCTCGTCGAGCTCGACGCGAGCGGTCGGATCTCGCTGGCCGCCTTCTACCTCAGGCGGGCGCTGCGACTGGGCCCGGCGCTCCTCGTCTTCCTCGTCCTGTTCCTCGCGGCGGCGAGCCTGCTCGACATCGGCGTCACCGGCAGAGAAGCCGTGACCGGCACTGCCCTCGCGCTCACCTACCTGACGGACTTCGCATTCGCCTTCGAGGTCGGCTACGTGCCGGAGCTCGCGCACCTCTGGTCGCTCGCGGTCGAGGAGCAGTTCTACCTGCTCTGGCCCCTCGCGCTGATCGCCCTCTGCCGGGTCGCACCGGCCGCGCGCCGGGTCGCGCTGCTCTGGAAGGTCATCGCGGTGGCCTGGGTGGTCCGGGTCGGCACCGTCGTCGCGTCGTGGCTCGGCGGGGTCTACTTCTACCCGCTGCCGACGACGTGGGCGGACCTGCTGCTGCTCGGGGCGATGGGCGCCCTGCTGCGCCGCGACCGGCCGGACCTGATGGCCCGCGTCGTGACGGTCGTCTCCCGGCCGTCGGTGCTCGTGGCCGCGCTCATGGTCATCGCGGGCTTCTCCCTGGCCCCCGGGTCCTACCTCTGGCCCGCGACCTACCTCGTGGGTATGCCGCTGCTCGGCGCGGCGACGATCGCGATCCTCCTCGCCGTCGTGCTCGGTCCGCCACGCCGAATCACCCGGTTCCTGTCCACCCGACCGCTGAGGGCGCTCGGGACGATCAGCTACGGCCTCTACCTCTACAACTCGGCCTGCATCATGATCCTCCAGGAGACGCTCGGCCGGGGTCTCGGGATGCGGGCCGTCGGCGCGGTGCTCGCCGTCGGTCTCGCCACGCTCTCCTACCGCTGCGTCGAGCGGCCGGCCCTGGCGCTGAAGCGGAGATGGTCCCGCACCGGGACGTCGGGGCGCCCACAGGCCGGACGAGCCCGGGCCTGAGGCGTGACGACGCGAAACCGCCCACTCCCGGCTCAGGGAGTGGGCGGCATACGTGCTGACCGGCGAGGGCGCGTCAGTCGGAGGACATCCCCGTCTTGATCAAGTCCATGACCGAGCTGTCGGCGAGCGTCGTGACGTCCCCGACCTCGCGGCCCTCGGCGACGTCCTTGAGCAGACGGCGCATGATCTTGCCCGAGCGGGTCTTGGGCAGCTCCGCGACGATGAGGATCGACCGCGGCTTGGCGATCGGCCCGATCTCCTTCGCCACGTGGTTGCGCAGCTCCTGCACGAGGTCGACGCCCTCGCCCGGCTCGTCGGCCTCCTCGACGGCCTCCTGGCGGAGGATGACGAAGGCGCAGACGGCCTGGCCGGTCGTCTCGTCCGAGGCCCCGACCACAGCGGCCTCGGCCACCTTCGGGTGCGACACGAGGGCCGACTCGATCTCGGCGGTGGACAGTCGGTGGCCGGAGACGTTCATGACGTCGTCGACGCGGCCGAGCAGCCAGATGTTGCCGTCGGCGTCGTACTTCGCGCCGTCGCCGGCGAAGTAGTACTTCGGCCCGAACCGCGACCAGTAGGTCTCCTTGTAGCGCTCCGGGTCGCCCCAGATCCCGCGCAGCATCGACGGCCACGGCTTGGTCAGCACGAGGTAGCCGACCTGCTCCGCCGTCGTGAAGGGCTTGCCCTCGTCGTCGAGGATCTCCGCAGAGATGCCGGGGATGGGGCGCTGGGCGGAGCCGGGCTCGAGCGTCGTCACCCCGGGCAGGGGGCTGATCATGATGGCGCCCGTCTCGGTCTGCCACCAGGTGTCGACGATCGGGGCGGTGTCGCCACCGAGGTTGCGCCGGTACCAGAGCCACGCCTCGGGGTTGATCGGCTCGCCGACGGAGCCGAGCACCCGGATCGAGCTGAGGTCGTACTTCGCCGGGATGTCGTCACCCCACTTCATGAAGGTGCGCACGGCGGTCGGGGCGGTGTAGAGGATGGAGACCTTGTAGTCCTGCACGATCTGCCACCACCGGCCCTTGTCGGGGGTGTCCGGGGTGCCCTCGTACATCACCTGGGTCACGCCGTTGGTCAGCGGACCGTAGACGATGTAGGAGTGGCCGGTCACCCAGCCGATGTCGGCGGTGCACCAGTAGACGTCGGTCTCGGGGTGCACGTCGTGGACGACGGAGTTCGTGTAGGCCGCCTGCGTGAGGTAGCCACCCGTCGTGTGGAAGATGCCCTTCGGCTTCCCCGTCGTGCCCGACGTGTAGAGGATGAAGAGGGGGTGCTCGGCCTCGAAGGACTGCGCCTCGTGGGTCGCGTCGGCCTTCTCGAGGGCCTCGTGCCACCAGACGTCGCGGTCGTTCCACGCCGTGTCCTGGCCGGTGCGCTTGACGACGAGGACGTGCTCGACCGACGTGTCGTCGTGGTCGAGGGCGGCGTCGACGGCCGGCTTGAGCGCCGACGGGGCGCCACGACGGTAGCCACCGTCAGAGGTGATGACGAGCTTGCACTTCGCGTCGTCGATCCGTGAGTGGAGCGCCTCGGCGGAGAACCCGCCGAAGACGACCGAGTGCGGCGCGCCGAGGCGGGCGCAGGCGAGCATCGCGACCGCGGCCTCGGGGATCATCGGCAGGTAGATCGCGACCGTGTCGCCCTTGCCCACACCGAGGTCGGCGAGGGCGTTGGCCGCGCGCTGGACCTGCTCGTGCAGCTCGGCGTAGGTGATGTCGCGGGTGTCGCCCTCCGGCTCGCCGACGAAGTGGATGGCGACCCGGTCGCCGTTGCCGGCCTCGACGTGGCGGTCGACCGCGTTGACGCAGGCGTTGAGCTCCCCGTCGGCGAACCACTTCGCGAAGGGCGGGTTGCTCCAGTCGAGGGACTCGGTGAAGGGCGTGGACCAGGTGATGTACTTCCGCGCCTGGTCGGCCCAGAACCCCTCGTGGTCGGCCGCTGCCGCGTCATACAGGTCTGCCGTGCCGTTGGCCTGCGCCGCGAAGTCCGCGGTCGGGGCAAGGTCGGGGGCGTCGGTCGCTTTCGTCAGCGTGTCTTCGCTCACGGGTTCCGCCTTTCGCATCGTCGATGGTGCTGGTGCCACTCAACTCCACGCTACGGCGACCCAACAAGGGCGTGCGACATGGGTCACGCCCGATACCCGCGAGTAGCCTGACGAGCGGTCCACGCACACCGATGAGCGGTCGTATGCCGCAGGGCTCGGTCCGCGGCGCGGCTGGCCATCCGCTCGGGGGTCCGGGCCCGAAGATGAGGTGTGCCAGACCGTACCTACCGCCTCGTCGTCCGGGCCGCGACGACCCTCTTCGCGGCTCTGGGTCTCCGCATCGACGTGCAGGGGTCCGAGCACCTGCCGCGCCACGGACCCGCGGTGCTCGCGAGCAACCACGTCGGCTTCCTCGACTTCCTCTTCGTCGGTCTGGTGGGCACCGAGCAGGGGCGGCTCGTCCGGTTCCTGGCCAAGGAGGGCAGCTTCCGGCCGCCGGTCGTGGGCGGAGCGATGCGCGCGATGGGCCACGTCCCCGTCGACCGGGGGCACGGCGAGGTCGCGCTGCGCCACGCCGTCGGTCTGGCCCGCCGGGGCGAGGTCGTCGGGCTCTTCCCGGAGGCGACGATCTCCCACGCGTGGACGCTCCGGCCGTTCCGTCCCGGCGCCGCGGCCACGGCTGCCTGGAGCGGCGCCCCCCTCGTCCCCGTCGTCGTCTGGGGGAGCCAGCGGGTGCTCTCGGTCCGGGGGCGGTGGGCCCGACGCCGCGGTATCGCTGTGTCGGTCCTCGTGGGGGAGCCGCTGCACCCCGGGCCCTCGGACGACCCCGTGGAGGTGACCGCCGAGCTGCGAGCCCGGATGGAGGACCTGCTCGCGGTTGCGATGGACCGCTACCCGGACGAGGCCCGCGGCGACCGCGACCGGTGGTGGCTGCCGGCCGCGCGCGGGGGCACGGCGCCGACTCCCGAGGAGGGCGCGCGGCTCGACGAGGAGGGGATGCGCCGGGTCGACGACGCCTCGGCGGCTCGCGCCGCCCACCGCCGGGCCCGCGCCGTGCGCCGCCAGGCCCGCCGCTGACTCCTCCCCCCGTCGAGTGCCCAGTTCCCGACGCGGGGGCCGGGGGGAAAGT
>JBDSSS010000049.1:0-15702 GCA_039928615.1 Terracoccus sp.
GTCGCCGTCGGCGCCGTCGTGCTGGCCCGGCTCTGGCTCCCGGCCCCGCCGGAGAGCTCCAGCCGCTCCCGCCTCGACCTCGACCCCGTCGGGGTGGTCCTGCTCGGGCTCGCCGTGCTCGCGCTGCTCCTGCCCCTCGTCGAGACCGGCCGCGGCAGCCAGTCGTCCGTGCCCTGGTGGATCGCGCTCGTCGGCGCAGCCATGGTCGTGGCCTTCTGGGCGTGGGAGCGCGCCTACACCAGCCGGGGACGCAGCCCGCTGGTCAACCTCGACCTCTTCTCCGTGCCGGGCTACCCCTCCGGGGCGGCGGTCGGGGCGCTCTACTTCGCAGGGTTCACCGGCATCTTCTTCGTGCTCACCATCTACTTCCAGGAGACGCTCGGCTACACCCCCCTGCTGGCCGGTCTCGCCATCACGCCGTTCGCTGCAGGGTCTGCCGTGACCGCGGCGGTCGGTGGTCGCCTCGTCAACCGCTTCGGTCGATCGCTCGTCACCGTCGGCCTGCTCACGGTGCTGCTCTCCCTCGTCGTCGTCGACGTCGTGCTCGGCATCGTCACCGGCTCGGCGACCGGCTGGGCCCTCGCCGCGCCGTTGCTCGTCGCGGGCCTCGGCAGTGGCCTCGTCATCTCGCCGAACGTGACGCTCACCCTCGCCGACATCCCCGTCGAGCGGGCCGGCACGGCCGGTGGGCTGCTCCAGACCGGCCAGCGCATCGGCACGGCGGCGGGCATCGCCCTCATCGGGGCGGTCTACTTCGCGCACCTGACCTCCTCCGGCGAGGGCGCGGCGGTCGCGCTGCGGGTGGCCGCCGCCATCGTGGCCGTGGCCCTCGTCGCCAGCGTCGCAGACCTCCGCTCACGCCGGCGCCACGACTGACGTAGCAACTGACGGAGCGAGTGACCGACGGACCGGTGGGGCCGTCGCCGGGGGCCGGTCCAGAACGACGAACGGGCCATGGTATTAGCGCGACAAATGGGTTAAAGTGCCGCAGCCCGTCATCCTCCGAACACCGGTCCTGACCGAACCGTCCGGGGGCCCCGGGATCACCATGACGCCGAGCCCAGTCCCGGGCCGGTGGACCGTCCCGTCCCTGGGAGTTCCACGCATGCCCCGCACCTCTGTGATCTCACGCCTGCGCTCCACCAGCATCCTCGCCGCCGCTGCCCTCGCCCTCAGCCTCGTCTCGTTCGTCGCACCGACGGCCCAGGCAGCCACCGTCCCCGTGCCCCCGACACCCACCGGCCTGCCGACCGCGGTCGAGGGTCTGTCCCCCTACGTGCCGGCGACCTCGTGTGACGCCGTCACCCGCCCGGGCACGCTCAAGCTCGCCCAGCTGCTCAAGACGACGTACGGAGCCACCTACGGTCTCGCGCGCGCCTGTGGCAGCGTGTCGAGCCCCTCGTCCGAGCACTACGACGGCCGGGCTGTCGACTCCTTCTTCAACGTCCGCAACACGGCCGAGAGCGCCGAGGCCACCGCGCTCATCTCATGGCTGCTCGCGACCGACCAAGCGGGCAACCGCTACGCCAACGCGCGCCGTCTCGGGATCATGTACATCATCTGGAACAACAAGATGTGGAGCTCCTACCGGACCTCCGAGGGCTGGCGCCCCTACAGCACCTGCGCCACGACCCCGTCGACCTCGTACGACACCGCCTGCCACCGCAACCACATCCACCTCACCCTGTCGTGGGAGGGGGCCATGGCGCGCACCTCGTACTGGACCAAGAGCGTTGCTCCCGTGGACTACGGGCCGTGCCGGACCCAGGACCTCAACTGGGCCTTCGGGTACCGGACGCCACGGTCCACGCCCTGTCCCCGCTACGCCACGGTGACCGCTCCCGCCGGCGCCAGCACCCTGCTCAAGGCGCTCGTCCCGCGCTCGGGCATCCAGCTCAGGGCCGGGATGTCCGGCTCGGCCGTCACCGTCCTGCAGCAGGCTCTCGGGATCTCCCCCGCCACCGGCTACTTCGGCACGGTCACCACGGCCAAGCTCAAGGCCTGGCAGACGGCTCACGGCCTCGGCGCGAACGGGGTCACCTGGAACGGCACCTGGGTCAGCCTGCTCACCGCGAACGGCATGCGCTGGAGCTGACCGCTCTCCCCTCGCGACTCGCCCCCGGCACCCCTCGGTGCCGGGGGCGAGCTGCGTCCACGACCTGTCGGGGTCACACCTGTCGGGGTCACACCTGTCGAGGTCACCCCTGTCGGGTCCCGCCGGTCGAGGCGGCTCACCAAGGGCTCGCTCGGGCCCGAACTGAGACCTCGGGTCACCGGGCACCGTCGTGACCTGCGTCGTCTGCGTGATCTGGTCGGGCGGGGGCGGCGGGCGGCTAGGGGCGGCGGGCGTCATACGCCCGGGCCACCTCGGCCCGCACCTGCTCGTACGGCCAGGTGACCGCGACGCCACACAGGACGATCAGCGTGATGGCCGCACTCACCGCGACTCCCGCCAGCGCGTCGTCGTTGCGGCCACCGAGCCACCCGGCGACGAGGAAGGAGACCCCGGCCGCCGCCACCGAGACCGACCCGGCCAAGCTGAAGATCCGCCCCCGCAGCTCCGGCCGCGTGACAAGAGCGAAGGTCGACTGGAGCGGGACCATGAACGCCTGCATCGTGCCGCTGAGGAAGAAGAGGGCCGCGACGACCGCGATCGGCGGGTGCAGCGCGGTGAGCAGCAGCGGGAGCGGCATGGCCAGCGCAAGCGGGATGATCGCCCGGTTCTGCGCGTGGACGTCGAAACGCCCGATGACGAGGATGCCGAACACCGCACCGACGATCGGGGAGGCCATCAGCACGCCGCCCCACCCGTTCTCACCGGCGATCGGGATCGCGAGGGCCTCGGGGGCCGCGATCCCCAGGGTGGCCGCGGCGCTGAGGATGACGAGCCGAGCGAGGACAGGGTGCCGCACGAGGTCGCCCGTCGCCGACGAGAGGTCTGACACGAACCCGCGCAGGCCCTTGCCCCGGGTGCCCCGGACTGCTCGCAACGGGACGACGAGGAGCACGACGACGGCCGCGATGAGGAAGCTGGCAAGGTCGACGAGCAGACCCACGCTGGATCCGACGACGGCGATGAGGCTGCCCCCGATCGCGAAGCCGATGGCCTGGTTGAACTGCTCGGAGATCGCGGCGAGCCCCACGGCTCGCGAGTAGAGGTGCTTGTCGTGCTCGAAGAGGTCGGTGAGCAGCACCATGTTCGAGGCCGTCGATGCTCCCCCGATCAGCTCGAGGACGAAGAGTGCGAGGAAGATCCAGACGAAGCCGGCCTGGATCACCACCAGCCAGAGGAGCACGACGACGCACGCCCCGCGAGAGAGGTGGGACCAGATGAGGACCCACTTGTAGGGGAAGCGATCGACGACGGGCCCCACGAGGCTGCGCCCGAAGAAGGTGGGGATGAGGCTGACGGCGAGCGTCGTCGCCGTCGCGAGGGGTGAGCCGGTGCGCTGGAAGACCACCGCGGCGATGGTGACGCGGGCGATGTAGTCCCCCCACAGCGACAGCGCGCCGGCCAGGAAGATCGGCAGGTAGCGCGGCACCGTGAGTACTTCGAGGTAGGAGGGCGCCCTCATGCCCGCGCCCTCGCTGTGATTCACGGGATGACGCTACCCCGAGGAGGGTGGTCATAAAAGTTGAAATCAGAAGTTTGTCGGGATCGACGGGCAACCCTTCGCCACAGCTGGGCCAGGACCGTCGCCTCGCCCGCCGGGCGTCCGATGATCCGTCCCACTCCCTCGGCGTCGCGCAGGTCGCTCGGGACGCTGTCGACGGCTCGGCCCCGCCAGAGGACCCCGGCGTTGCGGATCAGCGAGCCCAGCCGCCAGGCCTCTCGCAGGACCTTCGCGTCCTCGGCTGTGAGCAGACCGGCCTCGGCCAGCCGGTCGAGCGCGGCCAGGGTCCCGGTGACCCGCAGACCCGGCACCCGATGGGCGTGCTGGAGCTGCAGCAGCTGCACGGTCCACTCGACGTCGGTCAGCCCACCGCGACCGAGCTTGATGTGGGCCCGGGGGTCGGCGCCGCGGGGCAGCCGTTCGGACTCGATCCGCGCCTTCATCGTGCGGATGTCGCGCTGCTGGGTCGCGGTGAGGCCCTCGGCCGGCCACCGCAGCGGGTCGACCAGCTCGAGGAAGGCAGCCCCGAGGTCGTCGGGACCCGCGATCGGGGTCGCGCGCAGCAGGGCCTGGAACTCCCACGTCAGCGCCCAGCGCTCGTAGTAGGTGCGGTAGGAGTCGAGGCTCCGCACGAGCGGCCCGGCCTTGCCCTCGGGACGGAGGTCCGCGTCGAGCCCGATCTGGGGGTCGGGCCCGGGCCCGGAGAGCAGCTTCTTGACCTCCTGGACGACCGCCGTCGCGCGGACCTGCACGTCGCCCTCGTCCGCTCCGGGGTGCGGGCGGTGCACGAACATGACGTCCGCGTCGGAGGCGTATCCCAGCTCGCCGCCGCCCAGGCTGCCCATCCCGACGACGAGGATGTCACCCCCGAGGGGCTGACCGTCGCGCTGCTCGACGTCGGCGACGACGGTGTCGAGCGTCACCTGGATGAGAGCAGCCGTGAGGTCGGTCAGGGCCTGCCCGACCCCGTGCAGGTCGATCTCGCCGACAAGGTCGGCCATCACGATCCGGAGCAGCTCGTGGCGGCGCAGGGCCCGGATCGCCGTGACGGCCTCGGCCGCGTTGTCGCGGCGCCCGGCCGCCGAGCGCATCGTCGCGACGAGGGCCTCGCGGGTGCGGGGCACGAGCCCGGACGGGTCACCGAGGATCGACACGCTCTCCGGGGATCGGACGAGCAGGTCAGCGGCATACCGGCTGCGGGCGAGGCAGTGGGCCAGCCGGTCGGCGGCACGGCCCTCGTCGCGCAGCATCTTGAGGTACCAGTGCGTCGTGCCCAGCTCGTCGGAGACGCGACGGAAGGACAGCAGCCCCGCATCGGGATCCGCCTCGTCGGCAAACCAGCCGAGCATGACGGGCAGGAGGGTCCGCTGGATCGCGGCCCGCCGGGTCACCCCGGCCGTCAGCGCCTCGAGGTGGCGCATGGCGCCCGCCGGGTCGCGGAAGCCGAGCGCAGCGAGGCGCTGCCGGGCCGCCTCGGGGCTGAGCCGGGCCTCGGTGGGGGTCAACCGCGCAGCGGCGGCGAGCAGCGGACGGTAGAAGAGCCGCTCGTGGATCCGACGCACCTCACGGGCGATCGCCTGCCGGTCGGCGACGACCGCCTTGGCCGGGGTCGTGCGGTGGCCCATCGAGCGGCCGAGCCGGCGCAGGTCGGCCTCGGACTCGGGCATGAGGTGGGTCCGCCGCAGACGGTGCAGCTGGATCCGGTGCTCGAGGCAGCGCAGGTGCCGGTAGGCGTGGTCGAGCGCCTCGGCATCGTCGCGACCGACGTAGCCGCCCTTGGCCAGGGCCGACAGGGCCTCGAGCGTCGTCGCCGACCGCAGCCGCGGGTCGGTGCGGCCGTGGACGAGCTGAAGCAGCTGGACGCTGAACTCGACGTCGCGCAGGCCGCCCTTGCCGAGCTTGAGCTGACGAGCCGCCTCGTTGACGGGGACGTTCTGCTCGACCCGGCGACGCATCGCCTGGCAGTCCTCGACGAAGTGGTCGCGGCTGGCCGCCTCCCAGACGAAGGGAGAGATCTCCGCCTTGTAGCGCAGCCCGAGCTCGCGGTCGCCGGCCGAGACCCAGGCCTTGAGCAGTGCCTGGAACTCCCACGTCTTGGCCCACCGCTCGTAGTAGGCCTTGTGGCTGCTCACGGTCCGCACGAGCGGCCCCTGCTTGCCCTCGGGTCGCAGGGCGGGGTCGACGGGCCAGAGCGTCCCCTCCGCGCTCGGCTGGGAGCAGGCCCGCATGGTCGTGGTCGCGAGGGTGGTGCCGATCCGGATCGCAACCTCCTCCTCGACGCCCTCAGCCGGCTCGACGACGAAGATGACGTCGACGTCACTGACGTAGTTGAGCTCGCCGCCGCCGGTCTTGCCCATCCCGATGATCGCGAGGCGGCACTGCTCATGGCCGGGGCCGTACTCCTCACGAGCGATGGCCAGCGCCGCCTCGAGCGCGCCCTCGGCGAGCTCGGCGAGGGCCTCGCCCACCATCGGCATGATGGTGAGCGGGTCGGCGGCGGTCACGTCGAGCGCGGCGATCCGCAGCAGGCCCCGCCGGTACTCGATGCGCAGGACGTCGAGCGCGCTGCGGCCGGCCCGCCCCGTGGTCACCGCGGCGACGAGCTCGTCGCGGACCTCCTGAGCCGCGTGGCGCTCGGCCCGGGCCGCGTCGACCCACTGGTCCGGGTGACGCACGAGGTGGTCGACGAGTGCCGTCGAGACACCGAGGACGCCGAGCACCCGCCGGCGCCCCACCCCGTCGGCGCAGAGCAGACTGACGAGCTCCGCCGTGCCGAACGTGCCGGAGGTGCCCGACGTGGCGTCGGGGGACGTGGACGGCTGCGCCGCGAGCGACTCCATCATCCGGACCAGTCCCAGCAGGGCCTGGTCGGGGTCGGCCGTGTCCCCGACGGCCGCGAGCAGGTCGTCGGGGCAGCCGTGCTCGGGGTCGAGCAGCGGTGCGAGCGCGCGGTCCGTGAGCAGGCCGGCGGCCCGGGCGGGGTCGGCGAAGCCGAGCCGAGCGAGCGTGCCGGTCTGGGTCGAGGTGCGGGAGGTCATCCGGTCACAGACGCGGGAGGTAGCGCTCGATCTCGAAGTGGCTGACCTCGCGGCGGTAGTCCTGCCACTCCTGGCGCTTGTTGCGCAGGAAGAAGTCGAAGACGTGCTCGCCGAGGATGTCGGCGACGAGCTCGCTCTGCTCCATCACCTCGAGGGCTCGCCCGAGCGAGGAGGGCAGCGGCTCGATCCCCATCGCGCGTCGCTCGGAGTCGGTGAGGCTCCAGACGTCGTCCTCGGTCTCGGGCGGCAGCTCGTAGCCCTCCTCGATGCCCTTGAGGCCGGCTCCGAGGAGCACGGCGAAGGCGAGGTAGGGGTTGGCGGCTGCGTCGAGCGAGCGGACCTCGATGCGGGTCGACTGGCCCTTGTTCGGCTTGTGCATCGGGACGCGGATGAGCGCGGAGCGGTTGTTGTGCCCCCACGTGAGGTGGGCCGGCGCCTCTCCCCCGCCCCAGAGCCGCTTGTACGAGTTGACCCACTGGTTGGTCACGGCCGCGGTCTCCGCCCCGTGGCGCAGCAGGCCGGCGACGAACTGACGCCCGACCTTGCTCAGCTGGTAGGGCGCCCCCGCCTCGTAGAAGGCGTTGGTGTCACCCTCGAAGAGGGACAGGTGGGTGTGCATCCCGGAGCCGGGGTGGTCCGCGAACGGCTTCGGCATGAAGGTCGCGTAGATGCCCTGGGTGAGCGCGACCTCCTTGATGACGGTGCGGAAGGTCTGGATGTTGTCGGCGGTGCTCAGCGCGTCGGCATACCGCAGGTCGATCTCGTTCTGCCCCGGGCCCGTCTCGTGGTGGCTGAACTCCACCGAGATGCCCATGTTCTCGAGCATCGTGATCGCGGCCCGGCGGAAGTCGTGCCCGGTGCCGTGCGGCACGTGGTCGAAGTATCCGGCGTCGTCGACGGGCACGGGCCGCCCCGAGGCGTCCCGACCCTGCTCGAGCAGGTAGAACTCGATCTCGGGGTGGGTGTAGAAGGTGAACCCCAGCTCGGCCGCCTTGTCGAGGGAGCGCTGGAGCACGTGGCGCGGGTCGGCGAAGCTCGGCGACCCGTCGGGCAGCTGGAGGTCGCAGAACATCCGAGCCGTGCCGGGCGGGTCACCGCGCCACGGGAGGATCTGGAAGGTCGAGGGGTCGGGCTTGGCGAGCATGTCGGCCTCGTAGACCCGGGCGAAGCCCTCGATCGCCGAACCGTCGAAGCCGATCCCCTCGGCGAAGGCGCCCTCCAGCTCGGCGGGCGCCACGGCCACGGACTTCAGCGTGCCCAGCACGTCCGTGAACCAGAGTCGGACGAATCGGATGTCGCGCTCTTCGATCGTGCGGAGCACGAACTCTTCCTGACGGTTCATGTGTCGATCCTGCCGCATCGCTGTTTCGCGGGTGTAAAGGGACGCGCCGCCGGACGGGTGCGGTCTGTCTCTTCTCGTCTCGTCGGGAGGCGACGGTATGCCGCCCAGCCCAGCCCAGCCCGCTCGGCGGCATACCGCTGCCGGTGGCGTGGTCTGCCGGGAACGGGGCAGGCCCCCGGGGAGATCCCCGGGGGCCCGCTCGTCGTGCCGTCGTGCTGTCGTCCTGTGTGGGACTACTTCTTGGTCGTGACGCGAACCGTCATGTTCTCGTGGTTCTTGCCCGACGTCTTCTGGACCGTCATCTTGACGCCCATGCCGGCGACGGCGGTGGAGCCCCACGGGTTGGTGGAGTCCCAGTAGCGCAGCGGGTCGCTGTCGTCGAACGTCGGCATGGCCGGCGCGGACTTGAGGGTGACCCCGTAGCCGTTGCGGTGGAACGTCGTCATCTGCGTCCGCTCCTGACCGAAGGTCGCGTCGAAGGGCTGACGACGGTTGCCGAGCAGCGCTCCGTCCGGGAACTTGATCGCCTTGGGGCGGGCGTCGACCGGGAGGACCAGGCCGGAACCGGGGTGGGCAGAGGTGTTGTTGTTGGTCTGCTCACCGTTGCTGAACCAGACGAGGAGCCCGTTCTGGTAAGGGAACTTCTCGACCCAGTTCGGGCGGGTGTTGGCCCAGCCGAAGTTGTACGAGCCGGTCTTGAGACCCTTGTCGTAGTTGCTGTAGACGCGGTTCTCGGCGTAGTAGACGTCCTGCACCTGGCGGGAGGTCGTGCCGCTCGTGATGGAGAACGACGTGGCGGTCCAGCCGTTGGCGCCGGACTCGACGTCGTCGACCGGGCCGGCGACGCCGTCCTTGGTCACGCTGATGTCGTCGAGGTAGGCCTCGCTCTCGACACCACCGTCGGTGGCGACGCGGAAGCGGAACATGACCGACTGGCCGGCCCACGCGGACAGGTCCCAGGTCTTCTGGGTCCAGCCGAAGACGCCGTCGACCGGGGCACCGGTCGGGGCCCAGGTCGAGCCACCGTCAGTGCTGACCTCGCCGTAGAGGTAGTCGTAGTCCACCTCGAGGTTGCCCTGGACGAAGGCCGAGATCGAGGCCGACTTCGCCGACGTGAGGTCGACCGTCTTGGCGAGCGTCGCGGTCAGGTCGTTGCCGTAGCCGCTCCACCACTCCGCCTTGCCCGAGTGGGGCGTGTTGCGGACCGTGGTGACGGTGCGCTCCGGCAGCGGGACGACGATGGCCTGCGGCTTGACGCCGTAGCTGTTCTCGTCCGTGTTCTTCTTGTCGACGACGACCTTGTCGGCCGGGCCGAGGTTGATCGTCTTGTTCTTGCCGTAGTCGACCGTCGCGTAGTCGAGCCAGCCGAGCTGGAGCTTCTCCCACGGACCCATGTAGATCGGCTTGGAGCCGATCTCGGTCTTGCTCTGGGACATCCACGAGCCACCGCTCATGAGGGTCCAGAACGCGGTGCTGTTGTCGCCACCGGCGGTGTCGTAGAGGTCGGGCAGGCCGAGGTCGTGGCCGAACTCGTGGGTGAACACGCCAAGGCCACCGTTCTCGGGCTCCGTGGTGTAGTCACCGATCCACATGCCGCTGTCGCCGAGCGGCACGCCGCCGAGCTTGTTGAACGACGGGCCGGAGACGCCGGCCTGGTTGGAGTAGGCGTACCAGCGGTGGCTCCAGATGGCGTCCGTGCCCTGGGCACCGCCGCCGGCCTCTTCGCCCTCACCGGCGTGGATCGCCTGGAAGTGGTCGATGTAGCCGTCGGGCTCGTTGAAGTTGCCGTCACCGTCGTAGTCGTAGCGGTCGACCTTGTCGAACTGCTTGAGGTACGCCGCGACCTGGGCGTCGGTCTTGCCGGCCTTCTTCTGGGCGTTGTACCAGGCGGTGGCGGTGTCCTTGATGTAGTTCCAGTACCCGTTGGACTGCGGCACGGTGTTCGAGCCGTAGCGCGCCTCGTTGTAGGGGACCTGCACCCAGTCGGACACGTCACCGTTGGCGACGAAGCGACCGTTGGACTGCTTGAGGTAGAAGTCGCGGAACGAGTCGGTCTTGCCGAACATGAGGTCCATGTAGTGGGCCCGGTCGAAGTTCGGCAGCCAGTAGGTCGAGTTGTCGTCCGTCGCGCTCTTGTCCCACTTGCGGTCCGGCTGCGGGATGGAGTTGTGGACGGGGCCGGCGGCAGCAGACTGCCCGGCGACGGTGCCCGTGCCGAAGTCGGTGAGGACGGTGAAGATGTCCTCCTCGCGGTCGACCGGGTAGTTGATGTACTTCGACTTCTGCTTCTTGCCGTGCCGGTCCTTGGCCGAGCTCTTGATCTCGATGACCCGGTTGCCGTTGATCACCTTGGTCGAGGCCTCGCCCTTGACGAGCTGCTCGACGGCATCCGCTCGGGCTGCGGACTGCGCTTCGGCGAGCGGGTTCGGCAGGTTGTCGGACTTCGACGCCTGCGCCGCCGCAGGGTCGCCGCTCACGGGGATCTTGCTCGCCGGCGTTGCCTGAGCCTGAATCGGGGCGGTGAGACCGGTGACGACGAGCGCCCCCACGGCCAACCCCGACACAGCACTCCAATGACGCTTGTTCAAAGTGTGTCCTCCTGTGTGAGTGCGCCGATCGGCGCCTCGCGTATCCGAACACAGTTACGGCACGAAATGGGGGCTGGCCCTGATTCTTTAACAAATACTTACCAATTGAGCGCTCGGCGACGGAGATTTGTGCGCCCGTCGTGGTGCCGAGCGAGACCGTCGTCGGCCCCGACACCCGGTCTATGCTCGGCGTCATGGCCGATGACGGGACCCCCGCCACGAGTGAGCAGCCCAACCCCTACGGCAGCGGCTCACGCTCGGCCGGTGACGCGGGATCCGCCGGACCCGTACGGCGGGTCCGGATCCCCCACCTGCGCGCCCTCAAGGCGGAGGGGCGGCGCTGGGCGATGCTCACGGCATACGACATGTATGCCGCCGAGATCTTCGACGAGGCCGGCATCCCCGTGCTGCTCGTCGGCGACTCCGCCGGCAACAACGTCCTCGGGCACGAGACGACGGTTCCGGTGACGCTCGACGAGATGATCCCTCTCGTGCGGGCGGTCAGCCGGGCGGCCCGGCGCGCGATGGTCGTCGCCGACCTGCCCTTCGGCTCCTACGGCGGCTCCCTCCAGCAGGGCTTCGACAGCGCAGTGCGGCTGATGAAGGAGGGCCTCGCCCACGCGGTGAAGCTCGAGGGCGGGCTGCCGATGGTCCCGCTGGTCCGGCTGCTCACCGATGCGGGCATCCCCGTGATGGCCCACGTCGGCTTCACCCCGCAGAGCGAGCACCAGCTCGGCGGCTACCGCGTCCAGGGCCGCGGCGACGCCGCTGACGCCCTCGTCGCGGACGCCCTCGCCCTGGAGGCGGCGGGCGCCTTCGCAGTCGTGCTCGAGATGGTGCCGGCCCCGGTCGCCGAGCGGGTGACCCGGGAGCTGAGGATCCCCACCGTCGGCATCGGCGCGGGCCCGGGCACCGATGCCCAGGTGCTCGTCTGGAGCGACTTCGCCGGCCTCCGTGCCGGTCGCACGCCCCGCTTCGTCAAGCAATACGCCGACCTGCGCGGCACCCTCACGGAAGCGGCCCGGACCTACGCCGCCGAGGTCGAGTCGGGGGCGTTCCCGGCCGCCGAGCACAGCTTCGAGCAGTAGGAGGGCCCGCTCCGGTCAGTCCTCGAGGTCCTCGTCGTCGTCGAGCGGACGAGCGCCGGGCTGGTTCCAGGCGCGGTCGTCGGCGTCCCACTTGTCGGTGTTGGCGTGGGCTCGCTCGAGCGCCGCCCGCGCGTCGGCCTCGGTGGCGTAGGGGCCGAGCACCTGCTCGCCCCGGCTGCGGTTGTCGTCGTCCTCGACCTTGCCCGTGTCGACGTTGTACCAGAAGCTCATCGTCGTGCCTCCCTGCTCGCGGATCGGTGGGCCCCGCCCGCCGTGGGCCGGCGTCTCGGACCGACCCTAGACTCCACCGTATGCCGCTCACGTACGCCAGCGTGGCTCCCCACGCCCTCAGTCCGCGCCGACCGGTCCCCACCTCGATCGACCGACCGCACTACGTCGGGGTGGCCAACCCGCGCGAGGACGGCGACCTGCGCATCAAGGACGCCGAGACGATCGAGAAGATGCGGCGGGCCGGACGGATCGCCGCCCGCGCGATGGTCGCCGCGTCCGAGCGGATCGCACCCGGTGTGACGACCGACGAGCTCGACGCCGTGGCGCACGAGTACATGCTCGACCACGGCGCCTACCCGTCCCCGCTCGGCTACAAGGCCTTCCCGAAGTCGGTCTGCACGAGCGTCAACGAGGTCATCTGCCACGGCATCCCCGACGCCCGGCCACTCGAGGACGGCGACATCGTCAACATCGACGTCACCGCCTACGTGGACGGCGTCCACGGCGACACCGACGCGACCTACCTCGTCGGCGAGGTCGACGAGGAGTCACGCCTGCTCGTCGAGCGGACCCACGAGGCGATGATGCGCGGCATCCGCGCGGCCAGACCAGGTCGGGAGATCAACGTCATCGGGCGGGTCATCGAGAGCTACGCCAAGCGCTTCGGCTACGGCGTGGTGCGCGACTTCACGGGGCACGGCATCGGTCTCGAGTTCCACTCCGGGCTGATCGTGCCGCACTACGACGCGGCACCCCAGTACGACACCGTGATCGAGGTCGGGATGACCTTCACCATCGAGCCGATGCTCAACCTCGGCGGCGCCGCCTGGGAGATGTGGGACGACCGCTGGACCGTCGTGACGAAGGACCGTTCCCGCTCGGCCCAGTTCGAGCACACCATCCTCGTCACCGAGAGCGGCAACGAGATCCTCACGCAGCCGTGACCCACCTCCCCTAGGGTCGTGCTGAGCGCGACGGTGCGCTGCACGAGCAGCGCGCCCACCGGCCACCGCCGGACTCCACCCCGACCGACCGGACAGACCGGCGAGACCAGGAAGCAGGGACCATGGGCAAGAAGGGCACGCCCCTCGGCATCGACATCGGCGGCAGCGGCATCAAGGGCGCACCGGTCGACCTCAAGAAGGGCGACCTCGCGGAGAGCCGGCTGAAGATCCTCACGCCGAAGCCCGCGACTCCGGACGCCGTCGCGGCCGTGGTGGACCAGATCGTCGACCACTTCGCCGAGCAGACCGGTGACTCCCCCATCGGGGTCACCGTCCCCGCGGTCGTCATCCGGGGCACGGTCCTGTCGGCCGCGAACATCGACGCGGCCTGGATGAACCTCGACGCGGAGAAGCTCATCAAGGAGCACACCGGTCGGGCCGTCACGGTCCTCAACGACGCCGACGCCGCCGGTCTCGCCGAGATGTACTACGGAGCCGCTCGCGGCGTCGACGGCCTCGTCATCCTCACGACGCTCGGCACCGGCATCGGGACCGCGCTGATCCACAACGGGGTCCTCGTCCCGAACTCGGAGCTCGGTCACCTCGAGATCGAGGGCTACGACGCGGAGGACCGCGCCGCCTCCTCGGTCAAGGACGCCGAGGGTCTGTCGTGGTCGGACTACACCGAGCGGCTCCAGACCTACTACAACACGATCGAGAAGCTCTTCTCGCCCGACCTGATCATCGTCGGCGGTGGCATCAGCAAGGACTCGGAGAAGTTCCTGCCCAAGCTGCGGCTGCGCTGCCCCATCGTCCCGGCCCAGCTGCGCAACCAGGCCGGCATCGTCGGGGCCGCGCGCCTCGCCGTCGACAGCGCGGGCTGACCGACCCCGCCTGGCCGACCCCGCCTCACCGCCCCGACGTCCGCCGGTCGACGGGATCGGCCGGCGGGGTCGGAGATCCGCTCAGAAAGTTCCGGACTCGCCGTCGCGCAGGTCGTGGACCGTCAGGTCGGTGACGCCGGAGAAGGACTCGAGGTGACCGGCATACATCCGGCGTCCGGCCTCGGACAGCAGGGCGTCGTGGATCGGGACGAGGATCTTCGGGGCGATCCGCCCGACGAACGCGATGGAGTCCCGGCTCGCCGCCCACGGCGCGTTGAGCGGGTGGGCGAGCACATCGACCTCACCGGGCTCGGCGTCGTAGGCGTCGCCGGGGTGGAAGAGGGTCGGCTCCCCGTCAGCACGCAGGACGAGGCCGACGTTGGGGATGGTCGGCATCGCCTCGTGGTTGAACGCGTGCAGCTCCCCCACCGGTGACACGGTGACGTCGCCGATCGTGAAGTCCTCGCCCTGCACGGTGGGCACGGCGGTGAGGCCCTCCGCGCGGAGCTTGTCCGCGGTGAGCGGGTCGGTGTGCACGGCCGCGGACGGGTTGGCCCGCAGCAGCGCCGCCGCAGCCTCCGGGTCGAAGTGGTCGGGGTGGTTGTGGGTGACGAGCAGGGCGTCGAGGCCGCGGAGGCCGGCGAAACCACGCGAGAAGGTGCCGGGATCGATGAGGACTCTCCGGTCCGCGATCTCGACGAGCAGGCAGGAGTGACCCAGATGAGTGACGCGCATCCACCCACACAACCACCTTTGCCCGGTGGCGGCCAACCCCGCCCTCGCCGTGATGCGGTCGCTCCTGACGGCGTTGCGGTCGCCCGGGCTACGAAAGCTGCTGGCCCGGGAACGTTCTGCCGCCGTTGTGGTCGCCCGGGCTACGAAAGGTGCGGGCCTGAGAGCGTTCTGCCGCCGTTGTGGTCGCCCGGGCTACGAAAGGTGCGGGCCCGAGAGCGTTCTGCCGCCGTTGTGGTCGCCCGGGCTACGAAAGGTGCGGTGGGGTCACCGCCCGACGGTATGCCGCTCGGCCGGCTCCCCGCGCTGGGAGGCCGGCCCCGCGGCATACCTCCCAGGCTGGTGACGCCTCAGGCGTCGATGCTCGAGAGGTCGCCGTAGCGCTCCCCCGACACCGCGTCACGGGGCACCGCGGCCTCGATCGCCGCGAGGTCGTCGGCGTCGAGGGTGAGGTCGGCTGCGCCGACGTTCTCCTCGAGGTAGCGCACCCGCTTCGTGCCGGGAATCGGCGCGACGTCGTCACCCTGGGCGAGCACCCAGGCGAGGGCGAGCTGCCCCGCCGTCGCACCCTTGGCCTCGGCGAGCTCGCGCACCTTGGCCACGAGCGCGAGGTTGCTCTCGAGCGCTGCGCCCTGGAAGCGGGGGAAGTAGGCGGTGCGCCGGGAGTCGCCGTCCTCGAGGTCGGACTCGGCGGTGATGGCGCCGGTGAGGATGCCCCGGCCGAGCGGCGAGTAGGGGACGAGACCGATGCCGAGCTCGCGCAGCGTGGGGAGGATCTCGTCCTCGACGTGCCGGGTGAAGAGGCTGTACTCGGTCTGGAGGGCTGTGATCCGGTGCACCGCGTGGGCGCGGCGGATCGTCTCGGCCGAGGCCTCGGACAGGCCGAGGTGGCGGACCTTGCCCGCCGCGACGAGCTCGGCCATCGCCCCGACGGTTTCCTCGATCGGGACCGTCTTGTCGACGCGGTGCTGGTAGTAGAGGTCGAGGTGGTCGACACCCAGACGCTGGAGGGAGGCGTCCGCGGCGCGGTGGACGTAGTCGGGCCGACCGTTGATGCCGAGGCGGGTGCCGTCCTCCGCACGCTCGTTGCCGAACTTCGTGGCGAGCACGACCTCGTCTCGCCGTCCCGCGATGGCCTTGCCGACGAGCTTCTCGTTGGTGAAGGGCCCGTACATGTCCGCGGTGTCGAGGAAGGTGACGCCGAGCTCGAGCGCTCGCTGGATCGTCGCGATGGCCTCGCC
>JBDSSS010000050.1:0-7760 GCA_039928615.1 Terracoccus sp.
GCCGTCGGCTTCACCCTCGCTCTCGCGTCCTTCCACGTCCTGCAGTACCCCTTCGTCGCCCTGCTCTGGGCGATCTCGGAGGCGGCCTCCGCGTAGGGTGGCCCGACCGCGCACGCCGGCCGGGGACGAGGGAGACGCCATGAAGCTCTACGCCGACACGTCGGCCCGACGGAGCCGTCAGGTCATCGCCGACGTCCTCGTCCTGCTGTGGGTCGGGGTGTGGGCCTGGGTCGGCCGCGGGGTGCACGACCTCATCGCCGAGCTGCAGACACCCGCCGACTCGATCAGCCGGGCCGGGACCTCGGTGCACGACGCCCTGACCGGCGCCGGCGGCCAGGCCGCGCAGCTGCCCTTCGTCGGGGGGTCGCTGCGTGACTGGCTGGTGCAGGCCGCCGGCTCGGGGACGACACTGCAGACGGCCGGGACCACCATGTCCTCCACGATCGGGTCGCTCGCGCTCGTCGCCGGGTGGATCACCGCCCTCGTGCCGATCCTGCTCGTCGCCGGCGTCTGGCTCTTCGTCCGGGTGCGGTTCGTCCGCCGTGCGACGAGCGCCCAGCGCTTCATCGACAGCAACGAGGACCTCGACCTGTTCGCGCTGCGGGCGATGGCCAACCAGCCGATGACCGCGCTCGCCCGGATCAGCGCGGACCCCGCCGGCGCGTGGCGCCGCCGGGACCCCGAGGTGATCCGCGCCCTGGCCTCGCTCGAGCTGCGCAACCACGGCCTGCGGCCACCGCGACGCTGACGCGGCCGGGTGCTGCTGGGAGCGGCGGGCCGGCGTGGTCGGTCTGACGACTCAGGCGCCGCTGCGCGTCACCGTCGGCGTCAGGTCGGCCTCGGGAGGCGTCCACCCGTGCGGGTCGGCGGGGACCTGCTCGCCGGTCCGGATGTCCTTGACCTCGTCGCCGCTCTCCCCCACGCCGGCAAACCAGACGAAGGGGATGCCGCGTCGATCGGCGTAGCGGATCTGCTTGCCGAAGCGGGCAGCCGACGGCGCGACCTCGCACGCGATGCCGCGGCGACGCAGGGCGGTGGCCACCGCGACGGCCTCGTCGCGGGAGTCGTCGTCCTTGAGCGCGACGAGGACCGCGGCGGGCGTGGAACGCGACGCGGTGACGAGCCCACGACCGATGAGCAGGCCGAGGATGCGGGTCACCCCGATCGAGATCCCGACGCCCGGGTAGGTCGTCCGGCCATCGCTGGCGAGTGCGTCGTAGCGGCCCCCGGAGCAGAACGAGCCCCACTCCTCGTGGCCGACGAACTGGGTCTCGTAGACCGTGCCCGTGTAGTAGTCGAGACCGCGCGCGATCCGAAGGTCAGCGACGAGCCGGCCGGGGGCGTGCGCCATCCCGGTCCGGATGACGTCCGCCAGGGTGTCGAGACCCTCGTCGAGCACGGGGTGCGCGACGCCGAGGGCGCGGACCTGGTCGACGAAGCCGAGGTCCTCGGTGCGGATCGCGGCGAGGGCGAGGCACTGGTCTGCCTGCCCCGGGGTGGCGCCGTTGTCGACGAGCAGCGAGCGCACCTTTTCGGGGCCGATCTTGTCGAGCTTGTCGACGATGCGCAGCGTGCCGATGACGTCGGTCAGGCCGATGCCTTCGTAGAAGCCGCTGGGGATCTTGCGGTTGTTGACCTGGATGACGAAGTCGCCGACGGGGAAGCGGCTGAAGACGTCGGCGATGACGAGCGGCATCTCGGCCTCGAAGTGCGAGGAGAGGGTGCCGACGTCGACGACGTCGATGTCCGCCTGGGTGAACTCCCGGTAGCGGCCCTCCTGGGGACGCTCACCGCGCCACGCCTTCTGGATCTGGTAGCGCCGGAAGGGAAAGGCGAGCTTCCCGGCATTCTCCAGGACGTAGCGGGCGAAGGGCACCGTCATGTCGAAGTGCAGGCCCCACTTGGCGCCCTCGTCCCCGCCGGCGAGGCGCGAGACGGCGTAGATCTCCTTGTCGGCGTCCTCACCCTGGGCGCTCAGCCGCTCGATCGGCTCGATGGACCGCGTCTCGACCGAGGAGAAGCCGTGCAGCTCGAAAGTCTCGCGGATGACGTCGAGGAAGCGCTGCTCGACGATCCGCTCGCTGGGGAGGAACTCGGGGAAGCCGCTGATCGGCGTCACCTTCGTCTGGGCGGGCCTCGGGGTGGCGGTGCTCATGCCGGAAAGTCTTTCAGGTAGGGGTTGGTGGCCCGCTCCTGGGCCATCGTCGTCGCCTGCATGTGCCCCGGGAGGACGAGCGTGCTGTCGGCGAGCGGGAGGACGACGTCACGCAGGCTGCGCGCCATCGCTGCGGGGTCGCCCCCGGGGAGGTCGGTGCGGCCGATCGACCCGGCGAAGAGGACGTCGCCGGAGAGCATCGTCCGGTCGATGTCGAGGTCGGCCGGCAACCCGTCGGGGACGCGGTCGATCCCGAACATGACCGAGCCCTCGGTGTGACCCGGAGCGTGCAGGACCTCGACGTCGAGCCCGGCGAGCGTGAGGCGCGCCCGGTCCTCGATCTCGATGACGTTCGTCGGGTCGCTCCAGCTCGCGCGACGGCCGAACTGGCGCTCGAGCATGGCGAGCAGCTCCGGGCGGGTCTGCCCGAGGGGGTCGTCGAGGCGGTAACGGTCCGCGCTGTGGATGTAGGCGGCCGTGTCGGCACCGCATACGGGCGTGACGGCGTAGACGTGGTCGAGGTGACCGTGGGTGAGCAGGACCGCGGCGGGGCGGAGCCGGTGCTCGGCGAGCACCTCGCGCAGGGTGTCCTCGACGCCGATGCCCGGGTCGACGATGACGCACTCCTCCCCCGCCGCGGGGGCGAGGACGTAGCAGTTGGTGTCGAAAGCCTGGGCCGGGAAGGCGATGGTCAGCACGCAGGGAGCCTAGTGGGCCAGTCGGGGACGCCCCCGCAGCACGAGCCGCGACGGTCTCGGGGCCCACGGGTCGTGCAGATGTCACGGAGTCGTGACCCGGGCGGGTACGTTCGCCTGTGCGCCTGTCCATAAAATGACCGGACGCACCGGTGTGATCCCGCACGCCCCGTTCGAGGAGTATTTGTGACCAAGGAGCAGGAGCGCGCCCGAGCGCGCCGCCGCTACGAGGAGAAGCAGAAGACCGCCAAGCCGCCCGTCGGCGACTCGACGCGCGACAAGCAGGTCTTCGGAGTGATCCTCGCGGTCATTCTCATCATCGCGGCCGTCATCGTCGTGCCGAAGCTGATCCCCGACAGCGCGACGACCACCCCGGCCGCCTCGTCGACGTCCCCGGCTGCCGCCGCCACGACCCAGGCGGACGGCCTCAAGGAGGGTCAGAAGCTCGCGGCCGGCTGCACGACGCCGCCCGCGCTGCAGGCCACCCCGAAGGAGCTGACGACGCTGCCCGACAAGGCGACCGCCGCCGGGAAGACCTTCGCCGCCAAGGTGACGACAACGTGCGGGGCGATGGAGTTCGAGCTCGACGGGACCAAGGCGCCCCAGACGGTGGCCTCCTTCGTCAACCTCGCCAAGGAGAAGTACTGGGCGCCCAGCCCCTGCCACCGCGTGACCACGTCAGGCATCTTCGTGCTCCAGTGCGGCGACCCGACCGGCACCGGCTCGGGTGGCCCCGGTTACACCTTCGGCATCGAGAACGCCCCCGCCGACGGCACGTACCCGGCCGGCACCCTTGCGATGGCGCGCACCAGCGACCCGAACAGCAACGGTGGCCAGTTCTTCATCACCTACAAGGAAACCAAGTTGCCCACGGATGGTGGCGGCTACACGATCTTCGGGAAGGTCACGTCCGGTCTGGACATCGTCGACAAGATCGCGGCGAACGCGGCCCTCCCCCCGCAGACGACCGACGGGACTCCCGTCTCGCCGATCAGCATCGTCAGCGTCGACGTCACGGAGAAGAAATGACAGACATGAGCTCCCCCGAGACCGACCAGGGCCAGACGGCCGACTCCACCGACGAGGTGGCCGCGACCCCGCAGCCGTCCACGGAGGTATCGCCCCCCAGCGCCGTCGACCTCGAGCTGGCCGAGACGATGTCGTCGGTCAGCTCGACCGAGGGTGAGGCCGACCGCTCCGTGGCCGAGGAGCCGGCAGAGGCTCCCGCAGCGCCCGAGGAGCCTGTTGCCGACGAGGAGCCTGTTGCCGACGTCGTGCCTGCCGCGGAGGAGGCGCCCTCCGCCCCCGAGGAGCCTGCGGCTGACGAGGAGGTGCCCTCCTCTGACGAGGCACCCACCGCCGACGAGTCGACGGTCGAGGAGCAGCCGGCCCCCGAGGAGCCGTCCGCAGCCCAGCCTGCTGCGGAGGAGGCGCCCGACGCCACCCCGGCGCCGCCGAAGCCGAGTGCGATCCCGACCCCCGCGGCCATGCCGCGGGTGGCGCCGCACCCGGTCACCCCGGCCGTCCCCGCGCTCATCACGACCGACCACTCGGCGTCGGCGGCATTCGGACGGGTCGACGAGGGCGGCACCGTCTTCGTCCGCACTCCCGACGGTGAGAAGGAGGTGGGTTCCTACCCCGGCGCGAGCGACGAGCAGGCGCTGACCTACTTCGCCCGCAAGTACGACGAGCTCTTCGCCTCCGCCGTCCTGCTCGAGCAGCGCGCCGAGCAGCCAGAGGTCTCGTCCAAGGACATCGCCGACGGCCTCAAGACGCTGACCGCGCAAGTCACCGACGCCTCGGTCGTCGGGGACCTCGAGGCCCTGGCGTCCACGCTCGACACGATCAAGGCCGGCATCGCCGCCAAGCGCAGCGTGGAGCAGCAGCAGCGTGCCGCGGCACGCGTCGCGGCCACCGCCGAGCGGGAGCGGATCGTGGCCGAGGCCGAGGAGATCGCCGCGCAGCCCGAGAACAAGGTCCAGTGGAAGACGAGCGGCGCCCGGATGCGTGAGCTGCTCGACGAGTGGAAGCAGCACCAGCGCAGCTCGACGCGTCTCGACAAGGAGAGCGAGTCGAACCTCTGGCAGCGCTTCAGCGCGGCCCGCAACGGCTTCGACAAGGCCCGCCGCGGACACTTCGCCGGCCTCGACGCGGCCCACGCGGACGCCAAGTCGGCCAAGGAGCGGCTCGTGGCCGATGCCGAGCGACTCAGCACGAGCACCGACTGGGCCGCGACGGCCGGGGCGTTCAAGCGCCTGATGGACGAGTGGCGCGGGGCCGGCCGGGCGTCGCGCACCGATGACGACAAGCTGTGGGCCCGCTTCAAGGCCGCGCAGGACGGTTTCTTCGCTGCGAAGGACGCGCTGGTTGCGGCCGAGGAGGAGTCCTACAAGGGCAACCTCGAGGTCAAGGAGGCCCTGCTCGTCGAGGCCGAGGCGATCCTGCCGGTGACGGACCTCGAGAAGGCGAAGGGTCAGCTGCGGACCGTCCAGGACAAGTGGGACGCTGCCGGCAAGGTGCCGCGCGCCGACATGGAGCGGGTCGAGAAGGCGATGCGCCGGGTCGAGCAGACCGTGCGTGACGCCGACGAGAAGCGGTGGAAGTCGGTCAACCCCGAGGCTGCCGCCCGCGCCCAGGCGATGGTCGACCAGCTCGAGAGGGCGGTCGCCGACCTCGAGAGCGACCTGGCCAAGGCCGAGGCCTCCGGCAACGCCGGCAAGGTCAAGAAGGCCCGTGAGGCCCTCGAGGCGCGTCAGGCCTGGCTCGACCAGGCCCGCGCCGGCGTCGCGGAGTTCGGCGGCTGACCGACGGCGTGAGGATCGACCCAGCCCTGGCGAGGGAGGCCCGGAGCGTCGTCGGGCGGGCGCCCGGAAGGATCGCCGGCTGACCTTCCCCGTCGAGTGCTCACTTTCTCCCCGTGTGGACGCGGCGTTGGAAAGTGGGCACTCGACTGGAAGGTCGAGTGCTCACTTTCTCCCCGCGTGGACGCGGCGTTGGGAAGTGGGCACTCGACGGGGTGGGGCTAGTTGGTCGACTTGCCGCCGTTGACGCGGTAGACGTCGAAGACACCGTCGATCTTGCGGACCGCCTTGACGACGTGGTCCAGGTGCGCCGGATCGCCCATCTCGAAGGTGAAGCGCGAGATCGCCACCCGGTCGCGCGAGGTCTGCACGGACGCCGACAGGATGTTGACGTGCTGGTCGGACAGCACCCGCGTCACATCGCTGAGCAGCCGGTTGCGGTCGAGGGCCTCGACCTGCAGCTGCACGAGAAAGACACTCGCCGAGCTCGGCGCCCACTCGACGTCGATGAGCCGGTCGGGGTTGGCCGTCAGCTGGTCGGCGTTCGTGCAGTCGACCCGGTGCACCGAGACCCCGTTGCCGCGGGTGACGAAGCCGAGGATCGGGTCACCGGGGACGGGTGTGCAGCACTTCGCGAGCTTGACCCAGACGTCGGCCGTGCCGACGACGACGACCCCGGGGTCGCCCGACCGGCGGCGAGCGGCCGCGCGGGTCGGGACCGTGGCCTCGGCGAGGTCTTCCGTGGCGCCGTCGACGCCACCCATCGCCGTGACGACCCGGCTCACGACGTGCTGGGCGGAGACGTGTCCCTCGCCGACAGCGGCATACAGCGCCTCGATGTCCACGTAGCGAAGGTCGGTCGCGACCGCGGTCATCGAGTCGTGGCTCATCAGGCGCTGGAGCGGGAGGTTCTGCTTGCGCATCGCCTTGGCGATGCCCTCCTTGCCGGCGTCGATCGCCTCCTCGCGACGCTCCTTGGAGAACCACTGCTTGATCTTGTTGCGGGCGCGCGGGCTCTTGACGAACTGGAGCCAGTCGCGCGACGGCCCGGCGCCGTCGGCCTTGGAGGTGAGGACCTCGACGACGTCGCCGTTCTCCAGGGTCGACTCCAGCGGGACGAGGCGGCCGTTGACGCGGGCACCGATGCAGTGGTGACCGACCTCGGTGTGGACGGCATACGCGAAGTCGACAGGGGTGCCACCCACCGGCAGGCCCACGACCGAGCCCTTCGGCGTGAAGACGTAGACCTCGCTGCTGCCCATCTCGAAGCGCAGTGAGTCGAGGAACTCGCCCGGGTCCTCGGTCTCGCGCTGCCAGTCGAGCAGCTGGCGCAGCCAGGCCATGTCGTTGACGGGCGCCGACTCGCCGGGACGCGCTCCCCCGCCGCTCGCCTGGTCCTTGTACTTCCAGTGCGCGGCGACGCCGTACTCGGCGCGGCGGTGCATCGTGTGGGTGCGGATCTGGATCTCGACGGGCTTGCCCTGCGGGCCGATGACCGTCGTGTGCAGGGACTGGTACATGTTGAACTTCGGCATCGCGATGTAGTCCTTGAACCGGCCGGGGACCGGGTTCCACCGCGAGTGGAGGGCGCCGAGCGCCGCGTAGCAGTCGCGCACCGTCTCGACGAGGACGCGGACGGCGACGAGGTCGTAGATCTCCTCGAAGTCGCGGCCGCGCACGATCATCTTCTGGTAGACGGAGTAGTAGTGCTTCGGCCGGCCCGTCACGGTGGCCTTGATCTTGGCGCCACGCAGGTCGTCGGACACCTGCGTCCGCACCCCCGCGAGGTACTCCTCACGGGCCGGCGCGCGCTCGGCGACGAGCCGCACGATCTCGTCGTAGACCTTCGGATAGAGGGTGGCGAAGGAAAGGTCCTCCAGCTCCCACTTGATCGTGTTCATGCCGAGGCGGTGGGCCAGCGGCGCATAGATCTCGAGGGTCTCGTGGGCCTTGCGCTGGGCCGACTCCCGCGACACGTACCGCCAGGTGCGGGCGTTGTGCAGGCGGTCGGCCAGCTTGATGACGAGGACGCGGATATCGCGCGCCATCGCGACGACCATCTTGCGCACCGTCTCGGCCTGGGCCGCCTCGCCGTAGGTGACCTTGTCG
>JBDSSS010000051.1:0-19953 GCA_039928615.1 Terracoccus sp.
CAGCAGCCACTGCGTGCTCCATCAACACGGCGCCCGACGCGTCGTCGATCACCCGCACGGTGCCCGCGGCGGCGATCTCAAAGGTCTTGTCATGGCTGCCGTACTCCTCGGCGGCCTGCGCCATCAGGCCCACGTTCGGCACCGACCCCATCGTGGCGGGATCGAAGGCGCCATGGGCGCGGCAGTCGTCGAGTACCACCTGGTAGATGCCGGCGTAGCTGCTGTCGGGGATCGTCGCCTTGGTGTCCTGCTGCTCGCCGGCGGCGTTCCACATCTTCCCGGAGTCACGGATCATCGGGGGCATCGACGCGTCGACGATGACGTCGCTCGGCACGTGGAGGTTGGTGATGCCCTTGTCGGAGTCGACCATCGCGATCGCGGGGCCCTGCTCGAAGCCGTCGGCGACCGCGGCCTCGATGGGCTCGCGCTGCTCTGCGGGCAGCTTGGCGACGGCCGCGAGCATCGCACCCAGCCCGTCGTTGGGGGAGGCGCCCGCGGCAGCCAGCTCAGCGGCATACGACTCGAACACCTGCGGGAAGAAGGCGCGCACGACGTGACCGAAGATGATGGGGTCGGAGACCTTCATCATCGTCGCCTTGAGGTGGACCGAGAAGAGGACGTCGTCCGCCTTGGCACGGGCCACCTGGGCGGCGAGGAACTCGTGCAGGGCCGCGACGCGCATCACCGTGGCGTCGACGATCTCGCCGGCGAGGACGGGGATCGACTCCTTGAGGACCGTCACGGTGCCGTCGGTTCCGACGTGCTCGACGCGCAGCGTGGTGTCGGCCGCCATCGTGGCCGACTTCTCGTTGTCGAAGAAGTCGCCGTGGTCCATCGTGGCGACGTTGGTGCGGCTGTCGCTGCTCCAAGCGCCCATCGAGTGGGGGTGCTTGCGGGCGTAGCTCTTCACCGACGCCGGCGCACGGCGGTCGGAGTTGCCTTCGCGCAGAACGGGGTTGACCGCCGAGCCCTTGACCTTGTCGTAGGCGGCGCGCGCGGACTTCTCCTCGTCGGTGCTCGGGTTGTCGGGGTAGTCCGGCAGGTCGTAGCCCTGGGACTGCAGCTCGGCGATCGCGGCCTTGAGCTGCGGGATCGAGGCGGAGACGTTGGGCAGCTTGATGATGTTGGCCTCGGGCGTCTTCGCCAGGGCGCCGAGCTCGGCGAGCGCGTCACCGACCTGCTGCTCCTGCGTGAGTCGCTCCGGGAAGCTCGCGATGATGCGCGCGGCGAGCGAGATGTCACGGGTCTGCACCTCGATGTCGGCCTGCTTTGCGAAGGCCGACACGATCGGCAGCAACGAGGCGGTCGCGAGGGCGGGTGCCTCGTCCGTGTGGGTGTAGATGATCGTCGATTCAGTCACCGGTGCTCCATTCGAGGTTCCGAGATTGTCTTGACATCAAGATATCGGATGCCACGCGGGGTTGGGGGGCGGGAGTGGTCGTCGTCCCATCCTGCCGGGGTCCGGACGCGCCACGCCAGAGCAGGGGTATGCCGCTGGGCGGGCTCACGCGGGCCGGCTGAGCGGCATACCGGGTCGGATCACGAGCGGCTCGGCGGACGCGCGTCGACCGTCCTAGGGTGTCCCGCGTGAGCCCCACGACTGTGACCGACCCGCGCACGTCCGCCCACCTGTCGAGGATGCTCGCCGTCGAGCAGCGCCGCGGCCGGCTGCCGTCAGTCGCCGCGGGCGTCGTGCGTGGGGGTGGGCTCGCGTGGTCCGACGCGGTGGGCACCGTCGACGGCCGCGCCGGCGGTGAGGCGGCCGACACCGACACCCAGTACCGGATGGGCTCGATCACGAAGACCTTCGTCGCGGTCGCGGTGATGCGGCTGCGCGATGCCGGACGACTCTCGCTCGAGGACTCCTTCGACACCCACGTCCCCGGGACGCGCTTCGGTGGGGCGACCATCGCGCAGCTGCTGTCGCACGGCGCGGGCCTGCAGGCCGAGACGAACGGCCCCTGGTGGGAACGCACCCCGGGCGGCGGGTGGGACGAGCTCGTCGCCCCGGCTCATCCGCCGGAGGTGCCGATCACGCAGCGCTTTCGCGCAGGGCGCCGCTTCCACTACACGAACGTCGGCTTCGCCGCGCTCGGCGAGCTCGTCGCCCGGGCCCACGGCGAGAGCTGGTTCGACGTGGTGAAACGCGATCTGCTCGAGCCGCTCGCGATGACGCGGACCACGCCCCGCCCGGCGGGTCGTGCGGCGCACGGTCTCGCTGTGCACCCCTTCGCCGACGTCCTGCTCCCCGAGCCGGAGCACGATGCCGGGGCGATGGCGCCGGCCGGGCAGCTCTGGACGACGGTGACCGACCTGGCCCGGTGGGCTGCCTTCGCCGGTGGCGACACCGGGGAGGTGCTGGCCCGCGCGACCCTCGAGGAGATGTGTGAGCCGCACACCGTCGTCGACCTGCCCGGCCTCGCCTGGACCGGGGCGCACGGGCTCGGCTGGCAGGTGTGGAACGTCGGCGGCACCCGGTTTGTCGGGCACGGCGGGTCGATGCCCGGCTTCCTCGCCGGCCTGCGGGTCGACGTCGCGACGGGCGACGGGGTCGTCATCCTCACCAACGCCACGACGGGGCTGGGCCCGGTCGCAGCGGACCTGCTCTCGGCCTTCGTCGAGCGCGAGCCGCGGATGCCCGAGCCGTGGCACGCCGGTGGGGACGCGAGCGGGCTCGAGCTGCTGGGGACCTGGCACTGGGGTCCCTCGGTCCTGACAGCCCGGATGGTGGGGGCGCAGCTCGTCCTCGGGGACCCGGGCCAGGGCCGGGGGGCGCGGTTCGAGGCAGCGGGGCCGGACGCCTGGGTGGGCCTCGACGGCTACTACACGGGCGAGCCGCTGCGGGTCGTCCGTCGCGGGGACGGCACCGTGTCGCACCTCGACCTCGCGTCGTTCCGCTTCACCCGCAACCCCTACGACCCGACGGCCGACGTCCCCGGCGGGGTGCACGAGCAGGGCTGGCGCTGATGGCCGCCGGGCCCGACCTCGGCTCGCTGCTCTGGCCCCGGACGACCGCCCGAGCGACGCTGCGGCCGATGACGCTCGACGACGTCGACGCGGTGCTGGGCTTCCGCGGTCGCTCCGACGTCACCCGGTGGCTCAGCCATGAGGCGATGACGCGTGAGGAGGTCGTGGACCGGGTGGCCGACCGTGTCGAGCGGGGACGGCCGGGGGCGGAGCGGCCGCTGCTCGCGCTCGCGGTGGAGTGCGGAGGTGTCGTCGTGGGCGACGCCATGCTTCGCCTCGACCGGTGCGGATCGATCACCCGTGCCGCCGCCACCGAGTGGGAGGGCACCATTGGTTACGTCCTGCACCCGGAGGTCCAGGGGCGGGGGCTGGCGGGTGAGGTCGCCCGGGGGCTGCTGGAAATCGCTTTCGAGGACCTCGGTCTGCGCCGGGTGCTCGCCGACGCCTACGTCGACAACGTCGCGTCGTGTCGGGTGCTCGCCGGTGTCGGCATGCGTCACGAGGGCACGCGGCGGCGGGCCTGGTTGGGCAAGGACGACAGGTGGCTCGACCTCAACCTGTATGCCCTGCTCCACGATGAGTGGGTGGACGAGCGCTGACAAGGATGAGCCCCGCGCCGACGGGGGGTTCGGCGCGGGGCTGCGGAGCCCGACGGGTCGACCGGGGGGAGGCCAGCCCGACGGGAGGGGGTCGGATGGAGTCGGACATGTGACTCGTCCAACGTTTGTCCAGTCTCTTCTCCCCGATTTTGCGGTTTCCGTGCCGCGCTTGTCAAGCGTTTGTCCATACCTGTGGACAGGGCTTGTGGGTCCCACCAGGTGAGCCGTGCCTGGGCGCGACCACCGGCGCTGCGCCTCCTCGGGCGCGATGATCTCGCTGGTTGCATGCCGGATGCGGCCGCGTTGGCGGTCCGCGTGGCGGGTCAGGCAGGGAGGGTGCCGCGGAGGAGGCTGTCCCCGGAGTGCTGCGGCTGGTCGTCGAACTGCTCCTGGGAGATGTCGACGACGACGTAGCCCTCACTGATGAGCGCCCGGCTGATCGGGAAGACGTCCGGGCCGTCCCCGCGCAGGACGCCGACGGCCACCATCCGCTTGCCGTCGCTGTTGATCAGCCACACCTCGAGGAAGCCGTCACCGGGTGAGAGCGGCGTGGTCGTCGACACCTTGAGGCCCATCCCACCCCCCATGTTGACGAGGGAGGCCTCCCCGCGCTGCTGCTTCGTGCCGAGGGTGTCGAGCGCGACCTGGGCGACCGTCGTCGGCATCGGCTCGGTCCACAGGACTCGGCCGGTGAGCAGACCGATGACGAGTCCGGCGGCGGCCATGCCGGTGGCCCAGGGCAGCACGCGGTGGCTGCGGCGGCGTCGGTCTCGCGCGGCGTCGACGTCATCGGTGTCCGTCACGGACGCCGGACCGTGCCGTCCGCCGTCGTGGGGGAGGTCAGGAGTGCTGCCGGCCCCGTCGTGAGCACTGGCGCCGACAGCGCGCAGCGGCGCCGGGACGGAGGCGTCCCCGTCTTCGGCCCCGGGCTGCTCCGCGATCGCCTCACTGATCCTCGACCAGAGCTGGGGTGGGGGAGGCGACCACCCGGACGACACCGCTCCGCCTCCCTCGCCGGCCGTCACCGCAGCGGGGACAGCGTCGACGGGGGACAGCAGGCCGTAGGCGCGGCGGAACTGGGCGACGTCGTGCTGGCAGGTGACGCACGCAGCGACGTGGTCGCGTGCAGAGGAGGGCTCGGAGCCCTGGGGGTCGCCGAGGGCGAGGTCGACGAGCGTGTCGTCGTCAGGGTGTGTCACCCTCCACCTCCTCCAGTCGGTTGCGCAGCTCGATCAGTCCACGCCGCACGTGGCTCTTCACCGTGCCGAGCGGCAGCCCCAGGGCGTCCGCGATGTCGGCGTGCGGGCGATCCTCCATGAAAGCCATTCGGAGCACGGACGATCTTGGATCGCCCATTCTCTCCATCTCGTGGACGAGGAGCAGGCGGTTGGCCCAGTCGTCGTCCGTCATCGTCGTCTCCGTCATGCTCTCGGCGGCCACCGCCGCGAGGTTGCGGTGGCTCCGGTAGCGCTGGGTGCGCAGGTCGGCGATCCGGTGCTTCGTGATCCCCACGAGCCAGCCGGCCAACGACCCTTGGTCGGGTCGGAGCGTGCGGCGGGCCTGCCAGGCGGAGACGAAGACCTGCTGGGTCACGTCCTCGGCGTCGGCGGTGTTGCCGAGCGCGCGGAGGGCGATCGTGTGCACGAGGGTCGACCAGCGGCGGTAGACCTCGGACATGGCCTCGGACGACCCCGCCGCCAGCTCGCCTGCCAGCGCGGTGATCTCGACCTCGGTGTCATCGTGCAGGTGCACGCGCCCACCCTATCCTCGGGCGGTTCACGCGACGGGCGTGGCCACCACCACGACGTTCTCGTCATAGCTGCGGGTGCTCCGGTCGAAGTCCCCGCCGCAGGTGACGAGGTGGATCCGGGCCGGACCGTCCCTGGCAAAGAGGGCCTCGAGGTCGAGGCTCTTCTTCGCGACGTGCCGCACGGCGGTGACGGCATACCGGCGGACGGTCGAGCCGGAGCGCACGGAGAGGGTGTCCCCGGGGCGCAGCTCCTCGGCTGCCGCGAGCGGTCCGCGACCGTAGCCCGGGTAGTCGAGGTGGGCGGCCAGGACGGTCGCTCCGGCGGCATCCCCGGGCCGCGAGCCGTAGGCGTACCAGCCGAGGTCGGCCGGGTCGCCGGGAAGGGCCATCTCGCCGTCGCTGGCCACGCCGACGGGCTGGATGGTCATCCCGACCTTCAGGCGCGGGATCTCGAGGCGGGTCGGCGCGGGAGCGACGACGGCTGCGGAGGTGGGTGTGGAGGGGGGTGTCGCGGCTACCGCCGGGCGCTGCCCGGAGGTAGCACCCGAGGCAGCGGGCGGTGCAGCGGGCGGTGCAGCGGGCGACCCAGTGCCGTCAGGGGCGCTCGCCGTTCGCCGGCCCGACGGCCCGGCCGGGTCGGGGACCGGGCCGTCGGGGGCAGGCGTGGTCACGGTCGTCGGGACCCGGTCCGCCGCGGCCGGGGGGTGCGCAGCGGCGGACGGGCGCGTGAGCCACGCCAGCAGGACGCCCGCGAGGAGAGCGGCGACCACAGCGGCCGCCACCCTCCCGCGCGAGCGCCGGATCGTCATGCTCAGGCGCGCTCGGTCGCCCGGCGCCGGCCGGTCAGCACCAGGCCACCAGCGAGGGCGGCGCCACCAGCGATGAGGACGTAGCGAGCGGCGTCCGAGCCGGCGGCCTCGGGACCGCCACCGGCGGGCACGCCACCGGGGGCCGAGTGCATCCCGTCGATGGTCTGCACCGCGAGCTTGAGGTTGTTGTCGGCCGCGCTGCCCCAGGCGTAGACGATGGTGTTCGTGCCCTCCTTGAGGGTGAGGTCGGCCGGGCCGATCGCGACGGTGTCGGTGCCGGCGAGGACGACGTCGGCAGAGATGGTCCCGGCCCCGACGGTCGCCTTGGCCTCGTTGGGGTTGGTCAGGCCCTTGAGGGCGACGGCGCCGTTCGCGCGGACGTCGACCGCGGGGGCGGCCGCCGTGTGCCGGACGGTGAGCCGGGCCTTGCCCGCGGCGACCGCGGAGGTGTCGTTGACGTAGGGGGTCAGGACGGGGCTGCCGTCGGCGGACAGGTGCGCGACGACGGTGATGTTCGCGCCGGCCGGGACAGTCACGCCGTTGGCCTCGATGACCGCTGCGCCGTCTGCCCCGGCGCCGGCCGCGGTGACCTTCAGGTCGTAGGTGCCGCCCGGCAGCATGACCGGGTCGGTGAGCGTGCCGGGCTTGAAGTCCGTGAGGAGCGGGTCACCGTTGGCGTAGACGTCGACCGTGGCGCCCGGGACGCCGTGCAGGATCGAGACGGTGGCGTCGTCGGCGGCCTGCGCCGGCAGCGCGAAGGCAGCCGGGGCGAGAGCGAGGGCGAGGACGGCGGGGATGCGGAGCGACTTCATGTGAGTTGACCTTTCGTGGTGACGCAGCGGTGTTCGAGGGGTCCTGATCGGACGATCCGCGACACCGGCGAGGAGCCGCGCGGTGACCGTCCTTGCCCTTACTTCCGCCGCAACCGGCTCCGGGGATGCACCTGTCCGCAACTTTCTTCTCCCGAGGAGCCGCGAGGTCCGGCCCAGCGGTCGTCGGGGCGATCTGTCTGCGGATCAGTCGGCGTCCGGTGTCGCCCAGGCAGCAGCAGACGCAGACCGATCTGCAGATTGATCCGGGACGGCGATCTGTCTGCGGATCAGTCTGCGCCGGGTGTCGTCCGGGCAGCGTGTCGGTCAGGCCAGGGCGGCGAGCACGGCCTCGGCTGCCCGCTGGCCCGACACGAGGGCACCCTGGAGCGAGGCCGTGTCGCGGTGGTCTCCGCAGACGAACACGCCGCGTCCGAGCGTCACCGACGACGTGACGTGCAGCGGCGCAGGGGTGGCTGGCACGGCGTGGGCGATGCGGTGCCGGGTGACGACCGACCACCGCGACGTGTCGCAGCCCCAGATCTCGCCGAGGTGACGGCGAACCTCCTCCTCGGAGGCGTCACCGTCGGGCCGGTCGAGCAGGCAGGTCGCCTCGACGAGGTGGCGCCCGGGCGGGGCGTAGCTCGGCGCGGCATTCGTCATGACGGCGGTGTTCCACACCGGGCCGGGCACCCGGCCGCCGGATCGTCGGCCGTCGACGGCGAGCAGGGTCAGGTCGGTCGGCGGCTGCGGCGCGTCGAGCCACCACGTCACCAACCCCCGCGTCGGCACGTCCGGCAGGTCGGTCAGGCCGGTCGCCGAGCCGACGTCGGTCGCGACGACGGCCGCCCGGGCCCGCCACGTCCGAGCCTCGGTCCGCACCCGCACCGACGTCGACCGACGGGTGGCGCCGCCGGCAGCCGTCGCCCGACCCACGGCCCTGCCGTCGCCGTCGCCCTCGACCCTGTCGACCCGCGTCCCGAGGTGCAGCCGCGCCCCGAGCGTGGCCGCGAGCTGGTCGGGGAGGGCCTGCATCCCGTCCGTCGGCACGCCCGGCGTCCCGAGCAGGAACATCCGCACGAGCAGCCTGGCAAAGCTCGCCGAGGTCTCGGTGCGGCTCTCGATGAGCACTCCCGCGAGGAAGGGCTCGAGCACCTCGGTGCGCAGCCGGCCCGTCACCCCGGCGGCGTCGAGCGACCGGCCGAGGCTCTCGTCGCTGCCGCGGATGACGCCCTTCGGGTCGACGATGACGCGGGCCACCCACCTGCCGAGGCCCGCGACGTCGCGCACGTCGAGCAGGCCGCTGCGCAGCGTCGGCCCGAGCAGGCCGGGCTCCCGCCGTGGGTCGCCGAGCACCGCGAGCCGGTCGTCGCGCCGCACGAGGACGCCAGCGCCGAAGGGCCGCATCTCGAGGGCGCCGACGTCGACCCAGCGGCGCACGGCCGGGTAGGCGGGGTTGAGCACCTGGAAGCCGCGGTCGCAGCGGTAGCCGTCCACGACGTCGGTGCGGACCCGCCCGCCCACGGCGTCACCCGCCTCGAGCACGACGACGTCGAGGCCTTGGTCGAGGAGGTGCCGGGCGCACCGCAGGCCGGCCAGGCCCGCGCCGACGACGACGACGTCGGTGTCCGGCTCGTCCACCCCAGCTCCTCGCGTCGTCGGTCCTCGCAACGACCCGAGCCTACGTCGGGCGGCACGCCCCCGCCGGGCCGTCGCTCTTGTGCCCACCCCGACACCGGGGTATGCCGCTCACCACCTCGGGACCGCACCTGACCTCCGACGTCGGTGGGCGGCATACGCCTGGCGCCAGTGGGGAGGTCGGGCGCGCGGGGGAGTGGGGGACCGGTCAGGCGAGCTGGTCGGCGTCGCGGCGTCCGGGTGCGAGCGTCGGTGCGGCCGGACGGTCGGTGCGTGACCGCCAGCGGGCCGCTGCGGCGAGCACGACGACGGCTGCGAGGGCCGCGGCGACGGCAACGGCGACTGAGCGCGGCTCGTCCGTGAGGCGACCGACGGTGATCCAGCCGAGTCCCCAGGCCATCGCGCCGGCGACCGACCAGCGACCGCCGAGCCTTGCGGCGAAGACGACGCCGAGAGCGGCCGCGACGACCACGACGACGACTGCGGCGACCTGGTTGCCGACCGCGCCGAGGTCCGCGCCCGACTCGACGAGGGCCGCGGTGACGTTGGCGCAGCTCGCGACCGCGACCCAGCCGAGGTAGAGACCGAAGGTGACGTCGACGAGGACCCGCTCCACCGTGCTGGCGGCCCGGACGGCCTGCAGCCGGGTGAGCATCACCCCGAGGGTGAGCGCGAGAGCGAGGATGACGACGACGCTGACCCAGATCCAGCCCTGCTGGGTCACGAGGAGCCACCCGGCGTTGAGCACCATCGTCACGGCTGCGAGCCAGCCGGTCGCGCGGGTGCGCTCGCTCGTGGCATTGCGGGGGAGGAACTGCCAGACGGTGTAGCCGAGCAGGCCGAGATAGATCGGGGTCCAGATCGAGAAGGCAGGTCCGGCTGGGGCGATGAGGGTCGCGTCGGCCGCGAGCGCACCTCCGGAGGACTCCTCGACGCGGGTGCCGAGGACGCCCACACCGAAGAGAGTGCCGACGACGCAGAAGATCTCGGCGGCCACCACCACCACCCGGCGGATCTGGTCGGTGCGGTCGAGGTGGTGCATCGGAGTGCTCCTGGGGCTCGGCGAGGTCGGACTGCTCGCCAGCCAAGTTAGCAAGTCGTCGAGTCCGGCGAAGAAGTCAGCCGCGCAGGCGTACCGACAGGCAGGTGACGCAGCCCTCGAGCTTCTCGAACTCGGAGATGTCGACGAGGGTGACGTCGTGGCCGGTCTCGCGCAGCAGCCGGGCCGTGCGCGGGGCGGCTGCCGACATGAGCACCGCGGTCCCGCCCAGGAGCACGACGTGCGCGCCCGCCTCCTCCGGGACGGGGAGGAACCGGGGCCAGCGAGCGGGCTCGTCGACGAGGGGCGGGTAGCCGATGACGGAACCGTCAGGAAGAGCCGTGACGGCCGACTTCAGGTGCAGCACCTTCGTGACGGGGACACCCGACACGGTGACACGGTGACCGGCGAACGCCGCCGCGAGCTGGGCGACTCCGGCCTCGTTGCTGCGGCCGCCGAGCCCGACCCAGACGTTGCGTCCGTGCTTGAGGACGTCACCGCCGTCGAGGGTCGCCGGGTCGGTCATCTCCACGACGCGGTAGCCGAGGGGCTCCAGCACATCGCGCAGCCCGGCCTGCTCCGGTCGCCGCTCCGGGGCGCCCGAGCGGCACAGCACCGCGACGTCGCCGTGGACGACGACCTGGTCCTCGACGAAGACCCCGTCGGGGCAGTCGTCGACCGGCGGTGCCTCGACCGTGTGCCAGCCCGACCGGTGGAGCACCGCGACGTACTCCTCCCACTGGCGCAGGGCGAGCTCGACGTCGACGGACCCGGAACGCTCGATGTGGGTGACGATCCCGTCCGCGAGGCGGGGTGACGGACGGCGAACGAGCGCGAGGCGACGGTGCACGTCCCGACCCTAGGGCCACGGTCGGGGGAGCGGGGAGTGCGAGCGGCATACGGTGGCATGACGGTACGGCCCCGGGCGGGACAGGGCGGGGACTTGACCCTGACGCCGCGTGAGGCGCCACGCTCGGTGACATGACCACGACGGGACGGACGACGATGCAGGAGCGGGCCACCTGGACGGTGGGCCGGGTGGCCGAGGTGTTCGGCGTGACGGTGCGGACGCTGCACCACTACGACGAGATCGGGCTGCTCGTGCCGAGCGAGCGCTCGGCGGCGGGCTACCGGCTCTACACCGAGGCGGACCTGACCCGGCTGCAGCAGGTCGTCGTCTATCGGCGGCTCGAGCTGCCGCTCGACGAGATCGCGGTGCTGCTCCAGGACGACGCCGACCCGGTGTCACACCTGCGGCGGCAGCGCGACGCGGTCACGACCCGGCTGGGCGAGCTCGCTGAGCTCGTCGCGGCCATCGACCGAGCACTGGAGAGAGAGATGGACGAGCGACCGGCGACCCGCGAGGAGATGAAGGAGCTCTTCGGGGACGGCTTCGAGGACGACTACGAGCAGGAGGCGCAGGAGCGCTGGGGCGAGAGCGAGGCGTGGCGGCAGTCGGAGGCGCGCACCGCCGGCTACACCACGGCCGACTGGGCTCAGGTCAAGGCGGAGATGGACGAGGTGAACGGCGCGCTCGCCGCGGCGTTGCGCGCCGGGCTGGCGGCGACGAGTCCCGAGGCGATGGATGCCGCTGAGTCGCACCGGCGTCACATCGAGACGCGCTTCTACGACCTCACCCACGAGTTCCACCGCGGGCTCGGGGAGATGTATGTCAGCGACCCGAGGTTCACCAGGACCTACGAGGACGTCGCGCCGGGGCTCGCGCGGTACGTCCGCGACGCGATCCACGCGAACGCCGACCGGCACGCCGACCGGCACGCCGACCGGCACGCCGAGAGGCACTCCGGCTGACCACCGCCCGACGCGCGAGCCGTCCCGGCTGTGATGATGGCCGGATGGATCCCGTGGTCGTCGTCGGTGGAGGCATCTCGGGGATCGCGTGCGCGCGGTCCGTGGCGGAGGCGGGGCTCGAGGTCGTCGTCCTCGACCGGGGGCGCCGCCTCGGCGGGCGGATGGCCGTCCGGACCGTCGAGGACCGGGCCGTCGACACCGGCGCCTCCTACTTCACCGTCAGCGACGAGCGCTTCGAGCGGGTCGTCGGCGACTGGAGGGCGCGCGGGCTCGCCCGACCGTGGACCGACACCTTCTCCGTCATCGAGGGCGGGAGCCCGGCCGAGGCCAAGACCGGCTCGACGCGCTGGGCCGCGCCCGGCGGACTGCGCGGCCTCGTCGAGGACCTCGCCACCGGCCTGACGACCGAGCAGGCGACCGTCGAGAGGGTCACCCGGTCGGGCGACCGGCTGGAGGTCGACGGGAGACCGGCCGCGGCCGTCGTCCTCGCGATGCCGGACCCGCAGGCCCGGCGGCTGCTCGACGACGGGCTGCCCTCGCGGGCAGAGTTGGACGACGACTTCGCCCCGACCCTGGCCCTGCTCGCCGGCTGGGACGAGAGGTCGTGGGCCGGCCCGGGCGGAGCCTTCGACGCGACCTTCGACGGTGCTTTCGTCAACGGCGACGACGCCCTCACCTGGGTCGCCGACGACGGACGGCGCCGGGGCGACGGGGCCGCAGTGCTCGTCGCGCACTCGACGGCGGACCTCGCCCGTGCCCACCTCGACGACCCGGCGGGCGCCGGCCCGGGGATGCTCGCGGCCCTGACCCGCCTGCTCCGGATCGACACCCCGCCGCGCTGGACCCACGTGCACCGCTGGTCGTTCGCCCACCCGGCGGGCACCCGGACGCGCACCCACCACCTCGGCGCCGACGGCATCGGCCTGTGTGGCGATGCGTGGGCCGAGCGCCCGCGCGTCGAGGCGGCATACCTCTCCGGTCTCGAGCTCGGCGAGGCGGTCGTCGGACGCCTGCGCCCCTGACCGAGGAGTGAACGCCGGCCCGGACCGGAGCGGCGCGAGCCCTAGCCTTGGTGCATGAGAGTCGGAGTCTTCGGAGCAACGGGTCAGGTCGGCGGGGTCATGCGGACCCTCCTCGAGGAGCGGGGCTTCCCGCTCGACGAGGTGCGCTTCTTCGCCTCGGCACGGTCGGCCGGCACGACGCTGCCCTTCAAGGGCGAGGACGTCACCGTCGAGGACTCGGCAACCGCTGACTTCGCCGGCATCGACATCGCCCTGTTCAGCAACGGAGGCACGGCGTCGAAGGAGCTGGCGCCCAAGGTCGCCGCCGCCGGCGCGATCGTCATCGACAACTCGAGCGCCTGGCGCAAGGACCCCGAGGTCCCGCTCGTCGTCTCCGAGGTCAACCCGGGTGACCTCGCCGACGTCCCCAAGGGCATCGTCGCCAATCCGAACTGCACGACGATGGCCGCGATGCCCGTCCTCGGCCCGCTCCACGAGCGCGCCGGCCTCGTGCGCCTCCACGTGAGCAGCTACCAGGCCGTCAGCGGCTCCGGCGGCAAGGGCGTCCAGGAGCTCGACACCCAGCTGCGCGGTGCGTATGCCGCCGGCGACCCCACCGGCCTCGCCCTCGACGGGCGCGCGGTCGCCGTGCCCCCGCCCAACGTGTATGCCGTGTCCGTCGGGTTCAACGTCGTCCCCCTCGCCGGCTCGATCGTCGACGACGGCTCGCTCGAGACCGACGAGGAGCAGAAGCTGCGCAACGAGTCGCGCAAGATCCTGCACCTGCCCGACCTGCGGGTCTCCGGGACCTGCGTGCGGGTCCCCGTCTTCACCGGCCACAGCCTCGCGATCCACGCCGAGTTCGAGCGCGACATCTCGCCCGCGGAGGCGCTCGACCTCCTCGAGAAGGCGCCCGGCGTCGTGGTCACCGACGTGCCCAACCCGCTCGAGGCGGCCGGGCGCGACGAGGTCTTCGTCGGCCGGGTCCGGGCCGACCAGGCGGCGCCGGAGGGCAAGGGCCTCGTGCTCTTCGTCGTCGGCGACAACCTGCGCAAGGGCGCTGCCCTCAACGCGGTCCAGATCGCGGAGGCGTGGCTCCGGGCCCGCTGAGCGGCACCGGCTCGGTCGGGACTGACGGGGGCGTCCCCTAGGCTCGGGGCGTGACCCAACCGGCCGCCGTCCCCGCGGCACGCGACACCCGCGTGAGCACCGCGCCGGGCCTCTTCCTCTGCTTCGAGGGGGGCGACGGCGCCGGCAAGAGCACCCAGGTGCGGCTGCTCACCGACGTGCTCGAGGCCAGGGGCCGCGACGTTGTCGTCACCCGCCAGCCCGGCGGCACCGCCCTCGGGTCGCAGGTGCGTGACCTCGTCCTGCACGGCGAGCACGTCGCACCCCGTGCCGAGGCGCTGCTCTTCGCGGCCGACAAGGCGCACCACGTCGAGGAGCTCATCGCGCCCGCGCTCGCCGCCGGCAAGGTCGTCATCACCGACCGCTACACCGACAGCTCGATCGCCTACCAGGGCGCCGGCCGCGACCTCGGGGCCGACGAGATCCGCGAGCTGCAGCACTGGGCCGTCGGGGGCCTGTTCCCCGACCTCACGGTCGTGCTCGACGTGACCCCCGCGGTCGGTCGGCAGCGGCGCGGCGACGTCCACGACCGCCTCGAGTCCGAGGGTGACGGCTTCCACGCAGCGGTGCGGCAGGGCTTCCTCGACCTCGCCGCCCGCGAGCCCGACCGCTACGTCGTCATCGACGCAGCGCTGCCGGCCGCGACGATCCACGCGACGGTCCTCGCCCGGCTCGACGCCGTCCTCGGTGACCGCGGATGACCGTCTGGCGCGACGTCATCGGGCAGGAGCCCACCATCGAGACCCTGTCGCGCGCGGTCCGTGACGAGGCCTCGATGACCCACGCCTGGCTCTTCACCGGGCCGCCGGGCTCCGGCCGGTCGACCGCGGCCCGGGCCTTCGCGGCCGCCCTCCAGTGCCCGCGCGGGGGCTGCGGGGAGTGCCACGAGTGCCGCACGGCCGTCGAGGGCAACCACGCCGACGTCAAGGTGGTCGCGACCCGGGGCCTGTCGATCAAGGTCGAGGACACCCGGGCACTCGTGCAGGAGTCGGCGCTGCGGCCGTCGGTCGGGCGGTGGCGCGTCATCATCATCGAGGACGCCGACCGCCTCACCGAGCGCGCGGCCGACGCCCTGCTCAAGGCGCTCGAGGAGCCGACGCCGCGAACCGTCTGGATGCTCTGCGCCCCCAGCCTCGAGGACGTCATCATCACGATCCGCTCGCGCTCGCGCCACGTCCGCCTGCGCACCCCGCCCGTCGAGGCCGTCGCCGCCCTGCTCGAGCGACGCGACGGGGTCGACCCCGCCATGGCGCTGTATGCCGCTCGCGCCGCCCAGTCGCACGTCGGCCTCGCGCGTCGGCTGGCCCGCGACGAGGGGGCCCGGATCCGGCGCCGGGACGTCATCGCCATGGCGACGAAGATCCTCGGGGTGGGTGACGCGATCGGGGCGGCCGCCGACCTCGCCCAGATCGCCGACGAGGAGTCGAGCGCCAGCAGCGCCGAGCGCGACGCCGCCGAGAAGGCGCAGCTGCTCGAGACCCTCGGTGCCGATCCCGGCGCCCGGGCCCAGCCGCCGCACATCCGCTCGCAGGTCGCGGCGCTCGAGCGTGAGCAGAAGACGCGCGCCAAGCGCCACGAGCGCGACATGATCGACCGGTCGCTCGTCGACCTCTCCTCGGTCTACCGTGACGCCCTCGTCGTCTCGCTCGGCTCGGGCGTGGCCCTCGTCAACCCCGACGCCCTCGAGAAGGTCCGGGCTCTCGCGGGCGTGTTCTCGGCCGAGCAGCTGCTCCAGGCGATGGACGCGATCAACGAGGCTCGCGACCGGATCAACGCCAACGTGCAACCACTGCTCGCGCTCGAGGCGATGGCGCTCCAGCTGCGCGTGCCGCGCGACCTCGGCGTCTGAGCGGCGGCGACCTCCGGCGCACCGCCGGAGACGGTACGGTCACGACCGCCCGCCCGACCCGGCAGTTGACGGGTCGCCGGGTTACATTTTGCCGCATGAGTCACCGCCTCGTCCGCGCGCTCGTCGCCGCGGCGACGGCGACGGGCCTCGTGCTCGGCTCGTCCGCGTGCACGGAGTCCGGTGCCTCGCTCACCCCGACGCCGGTGACGGCGACGAGCGGGGTGCCCGCGCCCTCGGTCGCGCCCGCCGACGACCTCGCCGGCTACTACAGCCAGACCCTGGCGTGGTCCTCGTGCTCCGGCGGGGACTGCGCGCAGCTGCGGGTCCCGCGCGACTACGCCCACCCGTCAGCCGGGGACCTCGAGATCGCCGTGCTCCGGGTCAAGGCGCGCAACCAGGGCAAGCGGATCGGCTCCCTCGTCGTCAATCCCGGCGGACCCGGCGCGTCCGGGGTCGACTATGCCCGCAGCGCCGACCTCATCGTCGGCGCGCCGGTCCGCAGCTATTTCGACGTCGTCGGCTTCGACCCGCGCGGGGTCGTGCGTTCGTCCCCGATCGACTGCCTCACCGACAGCCAGCTCGACGCCTTCCTCGGCACCGACCCCACCCCCGACACCGGGGGGGAGGAGCAGGACCTGCTCACCGAGGCCAACGCCATGGCCGCCGGGTGCGAGCAGCGCAACCCGCTGCTGCTGCCCCACGTCTCGACCGTCGACGCCGCCAAGGACATGGACGTGCTGCGGGCCGCGCTCGGCGACACGCAGCTGAACTACCTCGGCAAGTCCTACGGGACCTTCCTCGGGGCAACCTACGCCGACCTCTTCCCCCAGCGGGTCGGGCGCTTCGTCCTCGACGGCGTCGTCCCACCCGACCTCACGAGCGCCGAGCTGGCCGAGGGGCAGGCCCGCGGTTTCGAGCTCGCGACGCGGGCCTACGTGCAGGACTGCGTGTCCGGCGGAGACTGCCTGCTCGGCACGACGGTCGACCAGGGCATGCAGTGGCTGCGTGACTTCCTCACCCGGCTCGACGCGCGCCCGCTGCCGAGCGGCGACCCGTCCGTCCCGGCCCTCAACGAGGCCTGGGCGTCGCTCGGCCTCGGCGCGGCCCTCTACGACCAGGGCTCCTGGGGCATCCTCACGCAGGCGCTCGAGGAGGCCGCCGGCGGCAGCGGCCGCACCCTGATGGCCCTCGCCGACAGCTACGCCGACCGCAAGGCCGGCGGCGGCTACACCGGCAACATCATGGAGGCGATCTTCGCCGTCAACTGCCTCGACCGCCCCGACAGCCCCGACCTCGCCACCTACGAGGCGAACGCGAAGGCCTTCACCGCAGTCGCCCCCACGTGGGGCCGCTTCCTCGCCTGGGGTTCGCTGCCGTGCGGGGTCTGGCCGGTCACCGGGGGCACGCCGCCGCACACCGTCTCGGCGGAGGGCAGCAACCCGATCGTCGTCGTCGGCACGACCCGCGACCCGGCCACCATCTACGAGTGGGCCGTCCGGTTGCGCAAGCAGCTCGCCAACGCGGCACTCGTCTCCTACGACGGAGACGGGCACACGGCATACACCCGCAGCAACTCCTGCGTCGACGACGCGATCGACCGCTACTACGTGCAGGGCGTCACCCCGAAGGACGGACTGAGATGCTGAACGACCCACCCGCCCCCGAGGACCTCCCCGACGCCCCGAAGCGACCGTATGCCGCTGTCCCCCCGTCGGTCCCGCGCGAGCCCGCCGCTGGTGGCGGGTCCTCGGCACAGCCGTCACCCCGAGCGATCGTCGCGGTCGCCGTCGTGGCCGTGCTGCTCGCCGTCGCCGCCCTCGCGGTCTGGCGCCTGGGACCGCTGTCGGACACCCCGGTCGCGATCCCGACGACCCGGACGACCTCGCCCGGTCCCACGACGAGCCCGACCCCGTCACCCTCCGCCTCGTCTCCGTCGACCTCGCCGACCCCGGCGCCGGGGGCCGCGAGCTATCCGAAGGAGCTGGCGGCGTTCTACACCCAGAGCCTGTCGTGGACGGCCTGCGCCGACGACCCGACGCAGCAGTGCTCGAACATGGAGGTGCCGGTCGACTACACGAAACCCACCGGCGACCGGTTCACCCTCGCCCTGCGCAAGGCGCCCGCGCTCGACCCGGGCCAGCGGGTCGGGTCGCTCGTGATCAACCCGGGCGGCCCGGGCGGCTCCGGCGTGGAGTACGCCACCTACGCCCAGTACGTCTTCAGCAAGCAGCTGCGCTCGGTCTACGACATCGTCGGCTTCGACCCGCGCGGCATCGGCGCCTCCGATGCCGTCACCTGCCTCACCGACACGCAGATGGACACCCTCTTCGGGGACGACCCCACCCCCGACACCGCGGCCGAGCGGCGCACGCTCATCGACGACGCGGACCGGATCACGAAGAGCTGCGCGGCCACCGGCGGCGAGCGAGCCCGGCACATGGGCACGACCGAGGTGGCCCGCGACATGGACGTCATGCGGGTCCTGCTCGGCGACCCGAAGCTCAACTACTTCGGCGTCTCCTACGGGACCTTCCTCGGGGCCCTCTACGCCGACCTCTTCCCGAAGAACGTCGGCCGCTTCGTGCTCGACTCGGCGATCTCGCCCAACCAGACCGACGCGCAGGAGATGACCTACGACATCCAGGGCTTCGAGTCCTCGATCGACGCCTTCATCAGCTGGTGCGTGGCCCGCCCCGACTGTGCGCTCGGCTCCGACGAGGCCGCGGCCCGGGGCAAGATCGTCACCCTGCTCGACACGGTCGAGGCGAAGGAGCTGAAGACCTCCATCCCCGGCCTCGAGAAGGTCGGCGAGGGCTGGACCAGCTTCGCGATCTTCATGTGCCTCTACTCCGAGACGTCGTGGCCGACCCTCAACAAGGGGCTCGCCCAGGCCTTCACCGGTCGCGGTGACGTCCTGCTCGCCAAGGCGATGTCGGTGGTCGAGCGGTCGACCTCAGGTCGGTATGCCGACACGACCTACCTGCAGGCGATGATCCCGGTGCGGTGCGAGGACTGGCCCCGCAGCCCGGAGACGCCTGCGGTCAAGGCCGCGCAGGCCAAGGCGCAGGCCGACCACCCGCTGTGGGCCCGGATGACCGGTGAGCTCTACGACAACTGCGAGGCCTGGCCGGATGCCGGCCGGCCGCTCAAGGGCTCCACGCTCGCGGTCGGGGCCGCGCCGATCCTCGTGATCGGCAACCTCCGCGACCCGGCCACCCCGATCGGCGGGACCAAGCAGCTGGCCAAGGACCTCGACTCGGGGGTGCTGGTCACCTCCGACCACGACGGCCACGGCACCTACCTCGCCGGCAACTCCTGCGTCGACGCGATCGTCGACCGCTACCTGATGAAGGGCGCGGTGCCGCAGGACGGGAAGGCCTGCTGACGCCGCTCGACCCTGACCAGGGGTCACGATCGCAGGTGCCGCCCCGACAAGGGGCCACGATCACACGGCATACGCACGGCCTGGCTGTGATCGTGACCCCGTCGGCCGCGGAGGGGCCGCTCAGTCGGTCGAGACGGTGACGGCGATCTTGCCAGCGGTGTGGCCGTCCTGGCTCAGCGCGAAGGCGTCGGCGAGCTCCTCGAGGGGGAAGGTCGCGGCGACCGGCACGCGCAGCGCGCCCTGCTCGACGAGCTCGGCGAGGCGGTCGAGGTCCGGCCCGCTCGGGCGGACCCAGACCCACGTGCCGCCGGCTTCGGTGACGGTGTTGTCGGCGACGGAGGCGTGCCGACCGCCGTCGGCGAGGACCGCCTGCGTGGTCTCGAGCACGCCACCGACGAAGTCGGCGACGACGTCGACGCCGTCGGGGGCGAGGGCGCGGACCCGGTCGACGACGCCGTCGCCGTACTCGACCGGCTCGGCACCGAGCTCGCGGAGGCGGTCGTGGTTGCCGGCCGAGGCGGTGCCGATGACGCGGGCGCCGAGGGCCTTGGCGATCTGGACGCCGAGCGAGCCAACGCCGCCGGCGGCCGCGTGGATGAGCACGGTGTCACCCTCGCCGACCCCGAGGCGGGTGAGCAGCTGCCAGGCGGTGAGGCCGGCGAGCGGCAGGCCGGCCGCCTCGTCCCACGAGAGCGAGGCGGGCTTCTTGGCGAGGGAACGCACCGGGACCGTGGTCAGCTCGGCGAACGTGCCACCGTGCAGGTAGTCCTTGCGGTTGTAGGCCATGACCTCGTCGCCGACGGCGAACTCCGACGTGTCGAAGCCGACGGCCTCGACGACCCCGCTCACGTCCCAGCCGGGCACGACGGGGAAGACGGCGTGCATGACCGCGTCGAGCCCACCGGACATGAGCTTCCAGTCGACCGGGTTGACCGAGGCGGAGCGCACCCGGACGAGCACCTCGCTGGGGCCCACCTTGGGCTGGGGCTGCTCGGTGAGCGAGAGCACGTCGGTGCCCCCGTAGGTCTCGTAGGTCATGGCGCGCATGGTCTCGGTGGTGCTGTCGGACATCCGGATCTCCTCGGGTCGGTGCGGGTGGGTCTCTACGAGGTCCAAGGCTGAGGCGCACCCCGTCATTCCCGGCTCTTCCGGAGCTCCGGAAGAGCC
>JBDSSS010000052.1:0-6921 GCA_039928615.1 Terracoccus sp.
AAGGCTCCCACCCCGACCAGGAGCAGGTCGACGTCGTCCCCGGCGTTCTCGAAGAGCACATCGACCTCGCCGATGGTGCGCACCGCGAGGACCGGGTCACCGACGTCCCCCTTCGGGAACCGGAGCACCGTGGGCCCGTCGGTCACGTCGACAGCCTCGCGCAGCTGGCGCCTAACCTGGTCACCGTCGCGCGGTGCGGCGAGTCGCAGCCCGGGCACGATCGAGGTGAGCGTCATGTCCCACATGCCGTTGTGCGACGCGCCGTCGCTGCCGGTCACGCCGGCCCGGTCGAGCACGAAGGTCACGCCCGCCCGGTGCAGTGCGCAGTCCATCAGCAGCTGGTCGAAGGCCCGGTTGAGGAAGGTGGCGTAGATGGCGACGACGGGGTGCAGGCCGGCATACGCGAGCCCGGACGCCATCGTCACCGCGTGCTGCTCGGCGATGCCGACGTCGAAGACGCGGTCGGGGTGGGCGGCCGCGAACCCGTTGAGGCCCACGGGGATGAGCATCGCGGCGGTGATCGCGACGACGTCCGGTCGGTCAGCCCCGATGGCGACCATCTCGTCGTTGAACTCGTCGGTCCAGATCCGTCCGCCGACCTCGAACGGGAGACCGGTCTCGGGGTTGATCTTGCCGACGCTGTGGAACTGGTCGGCCGTGTCGTCGATGGCCGGCTGGTAGCCCCGGCCCTTCTGGGTGATCACGTGGACGATGACGGGTCCGCCGAACTCCTTGGCGGAGCGCAGCGCCCGCTCGAGCGACTGCTCGTCGTGCCCGTCGACCGGCCCGACGTACTTGAGGCCGAGGTCCTCGAAGAGGCCCTGCGGCGCGACGATGTCCTTGATCCCCTTCTTGACTCCGTGGAGCGTCTCGAACATCGCCCCGCCGACGACGGGAGTGCGCACCAGGGAGCGCTTGCCCCAGTCGAGGAATCGCTCGTAGCCCCGGGTCGTGCGCAGCGTCGCGAGGTGGGCGGCGAGGCCGCCGATCGTCGGGGCGTAGGAGCGCTCGTTGTCGTTGACGACGATGACGAGGGGCAGGTCCGTGTCGACGGCGATGTTGTTGATCGCCTCCCAAGCCATGCCGCCGGTGAGCGCCCCGTCGCCGATGACCGCGACGGTATGCCGCCCACGGCCCTCCCGCAGGCGCCGGCCCTTGGCGATGCCGTCGGCCCAGGACAGGGCCGTGGACGCGTGGGAGTTCTCCACGACGTCGTGCTCTGACTCGGCCCGGCTCGGGTAGCCGGAGAGCCCCCCGCGCTTCTTCAGCGCGGAGAAGTCCTGTCGGCCGGTCAGCAGCTTGTGGACGTAGGACTGGTGACCGGTGTCGAAGATGATCGCGTCACGCGGGCTGTCGAAGACCCGGTGCAGCGCGATCGTCAGCTCGACGACGCCGAGGTTGGGTCCGAGGTGGCCGCCGGTCTTGGACACCTCGGTGACGAGGAACGACCGGATCTCCTCGGCGAGGGCGGGCAGCTCCGTCATCGGGAGCTCCCGCAGCTTCGCCGGGCTCGTGATCTTCTCCAGCAGGGCCACGCGTGCCTCGTCCTCTCGCGTTCGTCGGTCGCCCGAGTCTACGTGGCGGCGCCGTGCAGAGTGGAACCGCGCGTCGCGACGCGGCCGGTGGGCTCCCTCACAGTCGGGGTGCGAAGACCTTGCCCTGGAGCGCCTCGTGGAGCAGCCGGGTGGCGCGGGAGGCGGCGAGCAACCGGATCCCCTCCGCCTCGATCTGGCCGAGGATCTCGGTGAGCGCCTCGGCGGGCACGTGCGGACCGATCGCGACCCGGGCCTCTCGCCAGGCGTCCCGCATCGCGACGACCTGCCCGTCGAGGTGGCGCCCGGCGAGCCAGGCCAGCGCGATCGGGTGCTTGCGCCAGCCGGCATACGCCCGGTAGTCGGGCGGGCACTGGTCGAGCAGCCAGAGCACGGCACGGTCCTCCCACCCGGGGCTGTGGGCGGGCGGGACCCCGACCGGCCAGCCGGGTGGGGTGTGCGCGCTCATCGCCCCAGTGTGCCTGACGCCCCGTCGGGGGAGCTCACCAGTTGGGCTCGGAGGTGGGAGCGGGCGGGAGCGGGTGGTCGGCGGGGTGGATGACGTAGGTCAGGCCGCCGGTCCGGCCCAGCCAGACCCGCTCGAACTGGTCCCGGCGGTAGACGACGCGCACCTCGTCGTTGCTCGGGACGCGGTGGCTGTTGGGGTCGTTGCTGATGACGTCGCCCTCGGCGGTGAAGCCGGTGACGGTCAGCAGGTGGCCGCGGGTCGAGTAGCCGGCCCCGTCGAGCTGGTCCGCCTCGAACGACACGGAGACGACGAGCGGGATGCCCGCCGCGACGAAGGCCTCGGCCTCCGTGAGGTCCCGCAGGCGGGTGACGAAGGCACGCAGCCCCCGGGTGGCGACGTGGGCGACGTTGAACGCCCAGTTGCCGGCGCCGCGGTAGGCCGGGTCGTAGACACCGCGCACGGCGTGCACGACGTCCGGGTCCACGTCGTGGCCGACCCACGACGTCTCCTCAGTGGTCGGCTCGAGGCCCCAGTAGCGCAGAAGCATCGTCACGGACGTCGGCGAGCACCAGGACCGTCCGCCGTTGTCCCACTCCGGGAAGGTGTCGACGTGCAGCCGCTGCGAGAGCGGTGGCACGGCCAGCTCGAGCCCTGTCGCGTCGCCGGGCACACTCGTCGCCTCGGCTGCCGAGCCGGCCGTGGCCGCGGCGACCGATGCGGCGACGAGCGAGACCTCCGGCCACGCGTCATCGTCGGTGGCGGCGGCGTCGGTCCGGAGACCGGTGAGCCGGAGCTGCCAGCGCGAGAAGGGATGGGCATCGGCGGCGACGAGGGTGTCCGTCGCCACGTCGCCCCATTCGCCGCGCTGGTCGTTGACGGTCGTGCGGACGACGGGGGCGTCCTGGTGCTGCCCGACCGAGGTCCACCGGGCGAACACGAGCCACGGCGTCCAGCCGAGGTCGGACTCGACCCGCCCCTCGACCTCGAGCCAGGTCCCAGCCGGGGTCAGTGCGTTCCACGAGGGCGTGAGGTCCGTTGCAGGAAAGGACGACTCGACCACGGGTGACTTCCAGCGCCGTGCCCGACCCGCTCCGTCATCGGTGGGTTCGACGGACTCGACGGCGCTCCACACGAGGTCGTCCGTCCAGCGGGTCAGCGTCATGTGTCGGTCGGTCACGCTCCCGAGCATGCCAGCCCGCCCGGCACCGACGGCAACGGGTCCCGCACACCGCGGTGAGCGGCATACGGGACCCGTCGGTGAGTCGTGGTGAGTCGTGGTCAGCGGCTGGGGTCAGCTGTTCACGAGCGAGCGCAGCACGTACTGGAGGATGCCGCCGTTGCGGTAGTAGTCGGCCTCTCCGGGGGTGTCGATGCGGACGACCGCGTCAAAGCTGACGCCGTCCCCGCTGTCCTTCGTCGCCGTGACCGAGACGGTCCGGGGCGTCGAGCCCTCGTTGAGGGCCGTGATGCCGGAGATCGAGAAGGTCTCGGTGCCGTCGAGCCCGAGCGAGTCGGCGTTCTCACCCTCGGGGTACTGGAGCGGGATGACGCCCATGCCGATGAGGTTGGAGCGGTGGATCCGCTCGTAGCTCTCGGCGATGACCGCCCGGACGCCGAGGAGGCTGGTGCCCTTGGCCGCCCAGTCACGCGAGCTGCCGGAGCCGTACTCCTTGCCCGACAGGATGACGAGCGGGATGCCGGCCTCTTGGTAGGCCTGCGACGCGTCGTAGATCGACGCCTGCTCACCGCCGTCGAGGAAGTTGCGGGTGAAGCCGCCCTCGACGCCGTCGAGCAGCAGGTTGCGCAAGCGGATGTTGGCGAACGTCCCGCGGATCATCACCTCGTGGTTGCCGCGACGCGAGCCGTAGGAGTTGAAGTCCTTGCGGGCCACGCAGTGCTCGGCGAGGTACTGGCCCGCCGGGCTGTCGGTCTTGATGGCGCCAGCGGGGCTGATGTGGTCGGTCGTCACCGAGTCACCGAGCTTGGCCAGCACGCGCGCACCCTCGATGTCGGTGACGTCGGTCGTCTCCATCGTCATGCCGTCGAAGTACGGGGGCTTGCGCACGTAGGTCGAGTCGTCGGCCCACGCGAAGGTGTCACCCTCGGGCGTCGGGAGCGACTGCCAGCGCTCGTCGCCCGCGAAGACGTCGGCGTAGTCCTTGGTGAACATGTCCTGGCTGATGCTCTCGGCGATGGTGCGCTCGACGTCGGCCGGCGCGGCCCAGATGTCGCGGAGGAAGACGTCGTTGCCCTCCGTGTCCTGGCCGAGCGGCTGGGTGTCGAAGTCGAAGTCCATCGTGCCGGCGAGCGCGTAGGCGATGACGAGGGGCGGCGACGCGAGGTAGTTCATCTTCACGTCCGGGTTGATCCGGCCCTCGAAGTTGCGGTTGCCCGAGAGCACCGAGGTGACCGCGAGGTCGTTGTCGTTGATCGCCTTGCTGATCTCCTCGTTGAGGGGACCGGAGTTGCCGATGCAGGTCGTGCAGCCGTAGCCCACGAGGTAGAAGCCGAGCTTCTCCAGGTAGGGCCACATGCCGGCCTTCTCGTAGTAGTTGGACACGACCTTGGAGCCCGGCGCCATCGACGTCTTGACCCAGGGGGCGACCGTGAGGCCCTTCTCGACGGCGTTCTTGGCGAGCATCGCCGCCGACATCATCACCGACGGGTTGGACGTGTTGGTGCAGCTCGTGATCGACGCGATCGACACGATGCCGTGGTCGATCTCGAACTCGCGGCCGCTCTCGTCGGTGACGCTGACCTTCTTGTGGGGTCGGCTGGCGGCGCCGCCGGTGTCGTCGGGGCGGCTCCCGCCGTTGTTGCCGTCGGCCGAGCCCTGCGGGCTCGGGTCGGACGCGGGGAAGGACGAGGCGTCGCCGCTGTCCCCCTCCTCGTGGGCCACGTAGGTCGGCAGCACCTTGCGGAAGGCGTCCTTGGCGTCGGAGAGGGAGATGCGGTCCTGGGGACGCTTCGGGCCGGCGATCGAGGGGACGACCGTCGACAGGTCGAGCTCGAGGTACTCGGAGTAGCGGGCCTCGGGCTGGCCGGGACCGGCGTCGAGCCACATCCCCTGCTCCTTGGCGTAGGCCTCGATGAGGGCGACGCTCTCGGTCGAGCGGCCGGTGAGGCGCAGGTAGTCGAGGGTGACGTCGTCGATCGGGAAGATCGCGCAGGTGGACCCGAACTCCGGGCTCATGTTGCCGATCGTCGCCCGGTTGGCGAGCGGCACCTGGGCCACGCCCTCGCCGTAGAACTCGACGAACTTGCCGACGACGCCGTGCTTGCGGAGCATCTCGGTGATCGTGAGGACGACGTCGGTCGCGGTGGCGCCGGCGGGGATGGCCCCGGAGAGCTTGAAGCCGACGACGCGCGGGATGAGCATGGAGACGGGCTGGCCGAGCATGGCCGCCTCGGCCTCGATGCCGCCGACGCCCCAGCCGAGGACACCGAGGCCGTTGACCATCGTCGTGTGCGAGTCGGTGCCGACGCAGGTGTCGGGGTAGGCGACGCGCTCGCCGTCGATCTCGCGGACCATGACGGTGCGGGCGAGGTGCTCGATGTTGACCTGGTGGACGATGCCCGTGCCCGGGGGGACGACCTTGAAGTCGTCGAAGGCGGTCTGGCCCCAGCGCAGGAACTGGTAGCGCTCGTGGTTGCGCTGGTACTCGATCTCGACGTTGCGCTCGAAGGCGTCGGCGCGGCCGAAGACGTCGATGATGACCGAGTGGTCGATGACGAGCTCGGCCGGGGCGAGCGGGTTGATCTTGGCGGCGTCGCCGCCGAGGTCGGCGACGGCCTCGCGCATCGTGGCGAGGTCGACGACGCAGGGCACCCCGGTGAAGTCCTGCATGATGACGCGGGCGGGCGTGAACTGGATCTCGGTGTCCGGCTGGGCGTTCTCGTCCCAGGAGCCGATGGCGCGGATGTGGTCGGCGGTGATGTTGGCGCCGTCCTCCGTCCGCAGCAGGTTCTCGAGGAGCACCTTGAGGCTGTAGGGCAGGCTCTCCTGGCCCTCCACCCCCGCGAGACGGTAGATCTCGTAGGACTCTCCCTCGACCTCGAGGGTCCCCTTGGCCTTGAAGCTGTCAACACTGCCCACGACGGGCTCCTTCCAGCAGCTGTGCTCTCGACTGAGCGGTCAAACTATCTTGATGTCAAGATATCTAACCACAGGACCCTCCCGTTGTCAGCCCTCCGTCCATACCCGGCCCGTCGTGGTCCGACCCGTTCCGACGCCGGTCGGTACTGGTCAGTGCTCCGGTCAGTACTCCGGTCAGTACTCCGGTCACTGCTCCCGTGCGAGGCCGTCGCGGAAGGCCCCGTCGAGCGGTGCCTTGTCGCCGCGGACCCGGTCGAACCATACGTAGGAGATGACGCAGGTAGCCGTGCGGATCGGGTCGTCACCCGAGCGCCAGATCTCGTGCCGGAGGGTGAACGAGCTGGTCCCGATCCGCTCCACGCTGACCCGGATGTCGGCCCGGTCCAGCGGCTTGAGGCTGGCGACCCAGTCGATCTCGGCGTGCCGGACGAGGGCGAGGTGCTCGTGCTCGGCGAACCAGTAGGGGCCGAAGCCGAGCTCGGCGAGGAAGGCCATCTTGGCGTCCTCGCACCAGGTCAGGTAGTGCGAGTTGAAGACGACGCCGGCGAGGTCGATCTCCGAGAACTTGACGGCGACGGGATAGCTGAACGTCATGGGGAGGCGGTCCTCTGTGCGGCTGGGGCGTGGGAACCTCAACCTAGCCGCGGTGGGACAGCTCCCCGTACGTCATCGACGCCGCCGGGGTGGCCGACGGCGTCGATGACGGGAGGTTTGGCTTGGGCTCAGCCCTTCGGGTGCGTCTTGCCGTTGGAGGCGTGGAAGCTGACGCAGTCACCCTGGTTCTTGAACATGTCCGGGGCGAAGTTCGTCGCCCAGCCGCCGCT
>JBDSSS010000053.1:0-3140 GCA_039928615.1 Terracoccus sp.
ACTTTCCCACGCCAGCGAGGTCCCGGGTCACGGGCCGGCGCAACGCGAGGGGCCACGGGCCCGGTGGGAACTGGGCACTCGACCGCAACCCCAGTCGAGTGGGCACTTTCCCACGCCAGCGAGGTCCGGGGTCGCGGGCCGGCGCGCCGCGAGGGGCCACGGGCCCGGTGGGAACTGGGCACTCGACCGCAACCCCAGTCGAGTGGGCACTTTCCCACGCCGGCGAGGTCCCCGGACGGGCCGAGGCAACGCGAGCCACCGCGGGCCCCGGTGGGGAACTGAGCACTCGACCGCAACCCCAGTCGAGTGGGCACTTTCACACGCCGGCGAGGTCCCGGGACGGGCCGAGGCAACGCGAGCCACCGCGGGCCCCGGTGGGGAACTGAGCACTCGACGACCGCCCCAGTCGAGTGGGGAGGGAAGTGCCCACTCGACGGGTCGTCAGAGGGTCAGCCCCAGTAGTCGTCGATCGACTCGGGTGCGTCGTCGCGGGCGGAGCTCGTGCGGCGCTCGGTCACGCTGAGACGTCCTCGGTAGAAGAGCATCGGCCGACCCGACTCCCCGTCCTCGAGGTCGAGCACGCGGGCGATGACGACGTCGTGGTCGCCGGCGACGTGCACCTGCTCGAGCTCGCAGTGGATCCGCATGAGCACCCCGGGCAGGCTCGGCCCGCCGGACTCGGACGGGGTCCAGTCGAGGTCCTCGAAGCGGCGGCCGGCGGATGATCCGAAGCGCTCGATGAGATCACGCTGGGCGTGGCCGAGCACGTTGACGGTGACCCGGCCCTGCTCGCGCATCCGCGGCCACGACCGGCCCCGGTGGTCGGCGCAGAAGAGGACGAGCGGCGGGTCGAGCGAGACCGATGCGAACGACTGGCAGGCGAAGCCCACCGGCCCGCCATGGGCGTCGAGGCCGGTCACGACCGTGACCCCGGTCGCGAAGTGTCCCAGGGCGTGGCGCATCCGGTCCGGGTTCGGCACGGTCACAGCCGGTCACCCTCATCGACCGGCGGCTCACCCTCGCCAAAGGCCTCGATGAGCGCGGCCAGCCGGGACGCCTCGCGACCTGAGACCTCGCCGTCAGCCTTCTGGATCGCCATCACGGCGACGGTGTCGGAGTCCGACAGGTCCAGCGTCACCCACGGCTCGCCGCCACCGAACTGGATCCGGACGACCTCGCTCCACTCGAGGTGGCGGGTGAGGAGCAGGTTGCGCACGACGAGGCCCTCGCGGCTCGGCCGGGCGATGATCGAGGCGTAGCGCCACGCGAGCAGCGCGACGGAAGCGCCGAGACCGAAGAACATGACGCGGTCGCCGACCCCCCAGCGCGGACCCGAGTCGGCCGGCATCGCGATCGCGATGGCGCCGAAGACGAGCAGTGCGGCCCAGGTCACGACGAGCGCGACGACTCGTCCGCGCTTCGGCCGGAACGGGGCGAGGGCGTCGCTCGGCGCAGCCGCGCCCTGCTCGGTCACGGGATCAGAGCCGACACGCGGCGATGTCGGTGACGAGGATGGCCCGCGCCCCGAGGTCGTAGAGCTCGTCCATGAGGCGGTTGCGGCCCAGCCGCGGCACCATCGCACGGACCGCGACCCAAGCGTCGTCCTGCAGCGGCGAGACCGTCGGCGACTCGAGGCCCGGGGTCAGCTCGCAGGCCCGCTCGACGAGCTCCTTCGGGCAGTCGTAGTCGACCATGACGTAGGTGCGGGCCGTGATCACACCGGCCAGGCGGCGCTGGAGCACAGAGACAGCCTGGCTCTCCCCCGGCCGGTCACCCCGGATGAGGACGGCCTCGGAGCGCAGGATCGGGTCCCCGAAGACGGCCAGGCCCTGCTGGCGCAGCGTCGTCCCGGTCTCGACGACGTCGGCGATGCAGTCGGCGACGCCGAGGGTGATCGCCGTCTCGACGGCCCCGTCGAGGCGCACGACCTCGGCCGAGAGGCCGCGAGCGGTGAGGTCGGCCTCGACGAGACCGGCATACGACGTCGCGACGCGCTTGCCCGCGATGTCCTCGACGGTGGAGACGTCACCGGGGCGACCGGCATACCGGAAGGTCGAGCCACCGAAACCGAGCTCCATCACCTCGACGGCGGTCGAGCCCGAGTCGAGCAGCAGGTCGCGGCCGGTGACCCCGGCGTCGACGGTGCCCGACCCGACGTAGACGGCGATGTCGCGAGGGCGAAGATAGAAGAACTCGACGTCGTTCTCGGCGTCGGTGACGACGAGCTCCTTGGTGTCGCGGCGGGTCCGGTAGCCGGCCTCGCGGAGCATCTCGACGGTGGACTCGGACAGGGCGCCCTTGTTGGGCACGGCGATGCGCAGCATGGTCTCGGCGATCCTCAGAGGTGGGCGTAGACGTCGTCGAGCGTGATGCCCTTGGCGAGCATCAGGACCTGCAGGTGGTAGAGCAGCTGGCTGATCTCCTCGGCCGCCTCGCCGTTCGACTCGTACTCCGCGGCCATCCACACCTCGGCGGCCTCCTCGACGATCTTCTTGCCGATGGCGTGCACCCCGGCGTCGAGCTCGGCGACGGTGCCGGAGCCCTCGGGTCGGGTCTGCGCCTTCTCGGCGAGCTCGGTATACAGCTGCTCAAAACTCTTCACAGGGAGCAAGCCTACGGTCCGGGCCGTCGTGCTCGGACCGCCGCTCACCCCGCGGCCACCTCGCGCAGCGAGAGGACGGTCGCGACCGCGGCCGTCGCGGCCTCGTGGCCCTTGTCCTCGGCGGACCCGGGCAGGCCGGCCCGGTCGACGGCCTGGGCCTCGTCGTCACAGGTGAGCACCCCGAAGCCGATCGGGGTCAAGGTGCGCAGCGACACGTCGGTGACCGCGGAGGTGGCTGCTTGGCAGACGTAGTCGAAGTGCGGTGTGCCGCCACGGATGACGACCCCGAGCGCCACGAGAGCGTCGAAACGGTCGGCCAGTGTCGCGCAGGCGACGCCGAGCTCGAACGTGCCGGGGACGCGGACGATCTCGACGTCGGTCACGCCGGCGTCGGCCAGCCCGCGCCGGGCGCCGTCGAGCAGGCCGTCCATGACCTGCTCGTGCCAGGAGGCCGCGACGACGGCCACCCGCAGCCCGGTGCCGTCGATCGTCAGGGTGGGGGCGCCGTCTCTCATGCTGTCTCCGTCTCGCTGTGGGA
>JBDSSS010000054.1:0-10166 GCA_039928615.1 Terracoccus sp.
GGATGATCGTGTGGCTGACCGAGCCGAGGAGCAGGCCGGCGAAGCCGCCGCGCCCGCGCGAGCCGATCACCACGAGGCCCGCGGTCGTGGCGAGCTCGGCGATGGTCCGGCCGGGGTCGCCGTAGAGGACCTCGGTCTCCACCTCGACCCCCGGGTAGGCGGCGAGCACGTGATCGCGCGCCTGATCGACGGTGTCGGATGCCTGGTCGTGGGCCGCGTGGGCGGACTCCGTGCCCGCCCGTGCGGTCTCGGCGTAGGCCCAGGCCTCCATCGAGATCGACTCCGCCACCCGGACGATGTGGAGCGGGGCGCCGAAGGTCTGCGCGAACCGGGCCGCGGACTCGATCGCGTGGTAGGACTCCTCGGAGCCGTCGACGCCGAGGACGACCCGTCGTCCCGGACCGGGAAGCGGTGTGACGACCGACCCGTCTTCACGGTCGGTGCGGATGACGATGACTGGGCAGTGCGCGTGTGCGGTGACGGTGTAGGCCGTCGAGCCGAGCACGCCGCCGAGCACCCGGCCGCGGCCGCGAGAGCCCATCACGACGAAGTCGGCGTCCTTGCTGCTGTCGACGAGCTGGGCGGGGGCGCTGCCGATCGCGTTGATCCGCTCGACGCGGTCCTCCCCGAGCGCCTTCGTCGCTCGCTCGAAGCCGACGGCGAGGACGCTGCGGGAGACCCCTTCGAGGGAGTCGATGATCTCGGCGGGCTCGTAGCCGGGGAAGGCGGGGACCGACGCGAGGGTGACGCAGTGGAGCAGGGTCACGGAGGTGTCGAGCCGCTTGGCGACCTCGATCGCCCAGTCGAGGGCCACCCTGGAGCCCATCGAGCCGTCGTAGCCGACGAGGATCGAACCGGTGCGGCCTTCCTTGTCCGTGGTGGCAGTCATCACACACAACCTTCCTGAGGAGGACGGGGCCTCGTGTCCCGGCCCACGTCCATTCTCCCTCCCTCAGCACGCCGAGCGGATGAAGTGTGACGACCTAGACAGGAGGGTTGCGCAGGAGTCGGATACCACTGTGCTGCAAGCGATTTTCACCGATCCGCGCGACTGGATCGACGACGTCCTGCCCACCGCCGCGAGGCTCACCGAGGGATCCCGCACGAGGTGGCGCACCCGCCCCGAGCCCTGGAACGCACGACGCCCGCCGTGACGAGGTCACGGCGGGCGAGGTGGGGACAGGACGGGTCAGGCGACGCGCGTCTGGGGCGCGGTCTCCTTCGTCTTGCCGGGGTCCTTCTCGACGATGTCGCCGAGCGCCTCGTCGATCCGCGTCATCAGCTCCGGCTCGAGCTTCACGCCGGCGGCCTTGACATTCTCGCCGACCTGCTCCGGACGCGAGGCACCCACGAGGGCGGCCGCGACGTTGGGGTTCTGCAGCACCCAGGCGACGGCGAGCTGCGCCATCGACAGGCCGGCGTCGTCGGCGATCGGCTGCAGCTTCTGGACGCGGGTGAGGACGTCGTCGTTCATGAAGCGCTTGATCATGTCGGCACCGCCCTTCTCGTCCGCGGCCCGCGAGCCCTCGGGCGGGGTCTGGCCCGGCTTGTACTTGCCGGTCAGCACGCCCTGCGCGATCGGGCTCCACACGATCTGGCTGACACCGAGCTCCTCCGAGGTCGGGACGACCTCGTCCTCGATGACGCGCCACAGCATCGAGTACTGCGGCTGGCTCGAGATGAGCTGGAAGCCGAGCTCCTTGGAGAGCTTGACGCCCTCGCGGATCTGGTCGGCGGTCCACTCGCTGACGCCGATGTAGAGCGCCTTGCCCTGGCGGACGACGTCGGCGAAGGCCTGCATCGTCTCCTCGAGCGGCGTCTCCGTGTCGTAGCGGTGCGCCTGGTAGAGGTCGACGTAGTCGGTCTGGAGGCGCTCGAGCGAGCCGTTGATCGACTCCATGATGTGCTTGCGGGACAGGCCCGTGTCGTTCTTGCCGCCCGGCCCGGTGGGCCAGTAGACCTTCGTGAAGATCTCGAGGCTCTCGCGGCGCTCACCCTTGAGGGCGTCACCGAGGACGGTCTCCGCCTTCGTGTTCGCGTAGACGTCGGCGGTGTCGAAGGTGCTGATGCCTGCCTCGAGGGCTGCCTGCACGCACTTCGTCGCGACGTCGTTCTCGACCTGGGACCCGTGGGTCAACCAGTTGCCGTACGTGATCTCCGAGATCTTGAGTCCGCTGTTACCGAGGTATCTGAATTCCATCCTTCAACCGTATGCCGCCCACCTGAGCGTTCGTCGAGGAGGGGGGGCTTGACGGCCGGGCACCGGCTCCCGGCTCACTCCACCCAGGGGTCACGCCAACCGCCGACACCGGCGGCGAGCTCCGCCGCGGCCTCGGGGCCCCAGGACCCGGGGGCGTAGGTGCCCGGCGCGGTGGGCAGGTCGAGCAGCGGCTCGAGCACCCGCCACGTCTCCTCGACGACGTCCTCGCGGGTGAAGCGCGTGGCGTCGCCGACGATGGCCGCGTGCAGCAGCTCCTCGTAGGGCGTCGGGACGTCGTCCCCACCGAGGTCGACGTCGAGGTCGATGGTGCGCAGCGTGTCGCGCGTGCGGCTCTGGGCCTGCATGACGATCCGGGCGCCGGCCTCGGGGTCGACCCGGAGCACGATCTGGTCGGGGTCACGCACGCCGTCGTCGTCGGTGAAGCCGAGCGGCGGCGGAGCCTGGAGCACGAGCCGCACCTCGGTCGTGCTCACCGGCAGGTTCTTGCCTGCCCTGATGAGGAAGGGCACCCCCGACCAGCGCCAGTTATCGATGCTGAGGCGGAGCGCGGCATACGTCTCCGTCGTAGACCCCTCCGCGACCCCCTTCGTGGCCTCGTAGCCCTCGTACTGGCCCCGCACGTACGCAGCCGGGTCGGCCGTCGGCATCGCGGCGAAGACGTCACGCTTGCGGTCGGAGAGAGCATCGAGACCACCCCGTGCGGGTGGCTCCATCGCGACCATCGCCAGGACCTGCATGATGTGGTTCTGCACCACGTCGCGCAGGGCACCGACCTTGTCGTAGAAGGATCCTCGCGTCGACACGTCGAAGTCCTCGGCCATCGTGATCTGCACGGACTCGACGTACTGCCGGTTCCAGAGCGGCTCGAGGATCGTGTTGGCGAAGCGGAGCCTGAGGATCTGCTGCACCGACAGCTTCCCGAGGAAGTGGTCGATCCGGTAGAGCTGCGACTCACGCAGCATCGCCCGGAGCGACTCGTTGAGGGCCTGGGCCGAGGCGAGGTCGCGGCCGAAGGGCTTCTCCACGACGACCCGCGCGTGAGCGGTGAGGTCAGCCGCGGCGAGACCTTTGACGACGGTCTCGAAGAGGAAGGGTGGAATCTCGAGGTAGAAGACCGGCTGCTTGGCGTCACCGAGGGTCTTGGCGAGACGCTCATAGGTGTCAGCGTCAGCGAAATCGCCTCCGACGTAACGCATCCGGGCGACGAGCTGGTCGACAACTGCCGGGTCCGCGCCCTTGACGGAGTCGGCGATCGACTCCCGGGCACGGGTGCGCAGGTCGTCGTCGCTCCAGTCCTCGGCGGCGACACCGACGACAGGGCAGCTGAGGCGGCCGCTGTGCTCGAGGCCGTAGAGCGCGGCGAAGGTCATCTTCCGCGCGAGGTCACCCGTCATCCCGAAGGCGACGAGCACGTCGGCCTCCGCCTGGTCCCGTGTCTCGTCCTGTGTACCCACCATGGAGCGACCCTAGCCCCGGGGCGCCGGACCCTTGGAGGGACGGCGCCCCTGGACGGGTTCGTGCGATCAGCTGGCTCGGCCACCGACCTCGTAGCTGGTGTTCGTCGCCTCGAAGAAGTTGACGAGCTGGAGGGTGTCGTTGGCGGTCGCCATCCACTTGGCCGGGTTGGCCACCCCGAAGTGCGGCTCGAAGCCGAGCTCCTCGAGCCGCCGGTCCGCGAGGTAGCGCACGTAGGTGTTGACGTAGGTCGCGTTGAGACCGAGGATCCCGTGCGGGAGCAGGTCGTGGTTGTAGCGCTCCTCCATCTCCACCCCGTCGAGGATCATCTGCCGGATCTCGTCGGCGAACTCCGGCGTCTGGAGCTCCGGGTTCTCGTCGAGAACGGTGAGCACGAGGTTGATCCCGAACTTCAGGTGCAGGCTCTCGTCCCGCACGACCCAGTCGATGAGCGAGCCGAAGTTCCGCAGCAGGTTCCGCTGCCGGAAGCTCAGCGCGACCATGAACCCGCTGTAGAACCAGATGCCCTCGAGGATGACGTTGTAGGCCACGAGGTTGCGCACGAAGTCGCGCTTGCCCTCCAGCGTCCCGATGTCGAGCGTCCGCTCCGTCATCCGGGACAGGTAGCGCACCTCGAAGGCCTCCTTGGCCGCCATCGAGGCCGTGGTCACGTGCGCGGCATACGCCTCCTCCCGGTCGATCGGGAAGGTCTCGAGGACGTACTCGAAGGCGACGCAGTGGTTGGCCTCCTCCCACATCTGCTTCGCGAGGTACAGGTGGGCCTCGGGCGCGTTGACGTAGGGGTAGACGCCGAAGGCCAGGGCCTTGTTGACGAGCAGCTCGTTGGGGTTGAAGTAGCTCATCAGGAAGGTGACCGCGTGCTTCTCCTCCGCCGTCATCCGACCGAAGTCGCCGAGGTCCTCGCCGAGCTGGACCTCGTGCGGGAACCACGTGTTGGCGACGGCCTGCTCGTAGAGGTCGTAAGCCCACTGGTAGCGGATCGGCTTGAGCAGCAGTCCTTCCGAGATACCGGCTCCGAGGATGCCGCTGGGCGGGGTGGTGTGGTGGGGGTTCACTGGCAGGCCTCGCAGTTCAGTCGTTCCTGGGGATCGGTCGGGCAGGTCTCCGCGGCGTCGCTCACCGTGACCACCTCGAGCACCTCGGTGCGCGTGGGCGTCCTGGGCGGCGTGGGCTGGACGGCTCGCGCGGCTCCGAAGCCGGCGCGGCGCTGTCCACCGGACTCGGCCTTGTTGACGCGCACCGTCGACTGCTCGGCGGTGTGCCGCGGTTTGACGTGCAGGTAGTAGGTCGTCTTGACCCCACGTCGCCACGCGCTCGAGTAGATCTCGGCCATCTCGGCGACGTCCCGCGTCTCGAGGTAGAGGTTGCGGCTGATCGCCTGGTCGATCCACTTCTGGGCCCGGGCCGCCACTTCGAGGAACGCGTGGGGCGAGAGCTGGAAGGAGGTCTGGTAGACGGCCTTCACCTCGTCGGGGACGGCGTCGATGCCCTGGACGTCGCCCTGGGCCCGCAGCAGGTCCTCCCGCACCTGCTCCCACAGCCCACGGTCCTGCAGCTCGCGCACGAGGTTGCGGTTGACCTCGAGAAACTTGCCCGAGCTCGTCGTGCGGCTGAAGAGCTGGGAGAACTGCGGGTCGAGTCCGGGGGTCGTCCCGGCCACGAGGCCGATGGACGCCGTCGGGGCGATGGCCATCAGCGTCGCGTTGCGCATCCCCTGGGCCACCTTCTGGCGCAGGAGCTCCCAGTCCATCGTCGAGGACCGGTCCACCTCGACCGGGACACCCCGGTCGCTCTCCATCGCCGCGATCGTGTCGAGGGGGACCTTGCCCTTCGACCAGCCCGAGCCGATGAAGTTGGGATAGCTGCCCCGGACCGCGGCGAGGTCGGCGCTCTCGTTGATGGCGTGCCACGAGATGAACTCGGTGACCCGGTCGATGAGGTCGGCCGCCTCGGGGCTGGCGTAGGACAGGCCGAGGCGCTCGACGACGTCGGTGAAGCCCATCAGCCCGAGGCCGACCGCGCGGTTGGCCTCGTTGGACGCCTCGGACTCCGCGACCGACGACAGGGTGATGTCGACGAGGTTGTCGAGCTGTCGGACGGCGAGACGCGCACTCTCCTCGAGCAGGGCCCAGTCGACCTGCCCGTCGTCGGCGAGGTGCCGCGAGAGGTTGATCGAGGCGAGGTTGCAGACGGCCGTGTTCTCGCGGTCCTGCGGGAGCGTGATCTCGGTGCAGAGGTTGGACAGGTGGATCGTCCCGGTGTTGTCGTTGAGGGCCCGGAGGTTGACCGAGTCCTTCCACGTCAGCCACGGGTGGGAGGCAGCCTGGAGCGCGAGCAGGATGGAGGTGAACTGCTCGCGCGCCCGGATCCGCGTGAAGGCACGCATCTTCCCCGCCTCGGCGAGCTCGACGTAGGCGGCATACCGGCGGCTGAACTCCGCCCCGACGAGCTCGACGAGGTCGGGCACCTCGAGCGGGTCGAAGAGGTACCACGGCTCGTCGGCGGCGACCCGCTTCATGAACTCGTCGCTGATCCAGACGGCGGTGTTCGCGGTCCGGGTGCGGCGGTAGGGGTCACCGGCCTGCTGGCGAAGGTCGAGGAACTGCGGGAAGTCGAGGTGCCAGTTCTCCATGTAGAAGCACAGTGCGCCGAACTTCTTGCCGCCGCGGGAGATCGCCCGCAACGTCGAGTCGATCGTGTGCATGAAGGGGATGGGCCCGGTCGAGGTGGTGTTGTTGCTGCGGATCGGGGAACCCTCGGCGCGCAGCTTGGTCACCGACAGCCCGATGCCCCCGGTGCCCTTGGTGATCCACATGACGTCCCGCACGCTCTTGGCGATGTGGTCGATGTCGTCGTCCATCTGCATGACGAAGCAGTTGGACAGCTGCGGCCGCGGCGTCCCCGCGTTGACGAGGGTCGAGCCCGCTGCGAGGTACTCGAGCCGGGACATCTTGCCGTAGAAGGCGATCGCGGTCGTGGTCGGATCCTCCTCCCCCAGCGCGAGACCCATGGCGACGCGCATCCAGAAGTACTGGGGCACCTCGACCTCGTGACCACGTGGCCCGTCGCGGAGGTAGCGACCGCGCATCGTGACGATGCCGATGTAGCGCAGCAGCTCGTCCCGGTCGGGGTCGATCGCCGCCGCGAGGTGCTCGAGGTCGAAGTCGGTGCCCAGTCTCGGGTCGAGCAGGCCGTCGTCGACCGCGTCACGCACGAAGCCGGGGAACCGGGCCCGGTGGAGCAGGTCGAGCTCGCTACGCGTCTCGTAGCTGCCGAGCACGCGCTTGTAGATCGTCTTCAGCAACAGACGCGAGGCGACGACGTCGAAGTCGGGGTCGTCCTTGACGTTCTGGACGGCGACGTGGATCGCGGCCTCGTCCAGCTGCTCCGTCGTGATCCCGTCGAAGAGGGTGATCTCGAGCTCGGAGGCGAGCTGGACGGTGAGGCCGAGCCCTCCGGGGAGCCCCTCGGTGGCGCGCTCGATGGCGCGGTTGATGCGGTCGGCGTCGTACGGCTCCCGTGTGCCGTCGCGCTTGGTCACGGTGATGCTCACTGGCTGTCTCCTCGCAGCTCGTGTGGTCGGTCCGCGACCGGCACGAGACGGGGAGGAGAAGGCGCCGTCGGCCGGCGATCGAGGTCGCCGGCACCGGGTCCCCTGGCCCTCCCACGGGGCCGCGGACCACCGCATGGAGGTTCCACGCGGTGCGCTGGCAGGTCTTCGGACTCGTGGGCGTCGGGTCCGGGAGTGTGCGCGCCCGGGTCCTCCTACTGGTCGTCGCTTCCCAGGCCCGAAGGCCCAGTGCGTCGTGACGACGGTCGTTCCCACTCACCGCTGCGGGGCAGTCCCGGATTCTCACCGGGTTCCCTCTTACGACGACGTCCCTGGGTTGGGACGTCGAACCAGCTGCGTTCCGCACACTATCTGGGGGTCGATCGCGTTGCGGGGACCTACATGTTGTGGCGTGTCGTCACTGCTCGGCAGTTTCTCGGACGAGCTCCTTGACGACCGCGACGAGGTCGCCGTCGTGCCGCTCGGCCAGGGCGCGCTGTCGCTGGTAGCCGGCGCCGCGCTCGAGGATGCCGCGCACGCCCTCGAGCTCGGTGGTGCAGTGCAGGTCGGCGGCCACGGGTGCCAGGCGGTCGAGGATGCGGTCGAGGTCCTCGGTGACGAGGCGCTCCGCGTTGTCCCGGCCGGTGATGACGATGGCGTCGAGGCCATAGCGGGCGGCCCGCCACTTGTTCTCCTGGACGTGCCACGGCGGCAGGTCGGGCAGGGTGCCCCCGGCGTCGAGGGTCCGGGAGCACTCCTCGACGAGGCACTGGGTCAGCGCGGTCAGCGCGGTGATCTCCGCGATGGTCCCGACGGAGTCGCAGACCCGGTGCTCGAGGGTCCCCAGGGCCGGTGAGGGGCGCACGTCCCAGCGGTTGTGCCGGATCTCCTCGATGACCCCCGTGGTCGTCATGTCCTCCATGAACGACTCGAACTCCTCCCACCGCTCGAACTGGAAGGGCAGCCCGGCCGTCGGCAGCTGCTGGAAGAGGAGGGCGCGCTGCGACGCGTAGTGCGTGTCCTCCGCCTCCCAGAAGGGCGAGCTCGCCGACAGGGCGAGCAGGTGCGGGTAGTAGTTGAGCATCGCGGAGAGGATCGGCAGGGCCTTGTCCCGGCGGTCGATGCCCACGTGGACGTGCAGCCCGTAGATGACCATCTGACGCCCCCAGTACTGGGTGCGGTTGAGCATCTCCTGGTAGGACTCCCCGGGCGACACGTCCTGCGAGCGCCAGCCGCTGAAGGGGTGCGTCCCCCCGGCGAAGACCTCGAGACCCTGGCCGGTCGCGACCCCCCGCACGGAGCCCAGCGCCGTGCGGAGGTCACGCTCGGCGTCGGCAACGGTGCGGCATACCCCGGTGACGAGCTCGACCGTGTTGGTGAGGTACTCGCCCGTCACGAGCGGCGAGTCGATGTGGGACAGCACGGCGGGCGCGTGCGGGACGAGCTCGGCCGAGTCGGCGTCGACGAGGGCGAGCTCCCACTCCACGCCGAGCGTCGACTGCGCCGAGGTCGCGAACGAGATCTGCATCAGGCTCCTTGGGTCACGCGGGTCGGCACGGGGCGGGCGGCGGCGGCGAGGTCGGCCGGATCCAAAAAGTCACCTCAACCCTAACCGTCCACTCCCGTCCGCCGCTCCGACCCACGAACCCCGCCCCCTTGGCCCCTCCCCCGTTCGGCGGGTGACCCAGCCCCACCTTTGTGGGTCCGAGCTGCACGACAGCACTCGACGTGGTGCACACGGCTGGGTATGAAGGGATCATGACCTCGCCCCACGGATCCGCGCCCGCCCCGTCACTCCCGCTGCCGGCCCGGGCGGCGGTCGCGCTCGAGGACGACACGCGTCTCGACCCTGCGGTCGACCGGCTCGGGGCGCTCACGTCGCCCCTGGCCGACGGCGCCGTGGGCGACGCGCTGCGCGGGAAGTGGCTGGGCCACGCCCTGCACCCCGCCCTGACCGACCTGCCCCTCGGCCTGTGGACGGCCACGACGGTCCTCGACCTCGTCGGCGGGCCCGGAGCCCGTCCGGCCGCGCAGCGGCTCGTCGGTCTCGGCCTGCTGGCCGTGCCGCCCACCGCGGCGAGCGGCTGGTCCGAGTGGCACCGCAGCGACCGTCCGGCGCAGCGCGTGGGTGTGGCCCACGTGGCCCTCAACGTCGCGGCGATCGGGCTGTATGCCGGGTCCTGGCTCGCGCGTCGGGGTGACCGGCACCGGGTGGGAGCGGCTCTCGCCCTGATGGGCGCCGGCGCCGCCGGTGCGGGGGGTTATCTCGGCGGCCACCTCGCCTCCGTGCGCAAGGTCTCGAGCGAGCACCCCGCTTTCAGTTCCGAGGCCGCCAGCGCCCCCTCGGTCGCGCCGACCGGTTCTCCGGTCTCGCGTGACGCAGCCGAGCCGGCCACCTCAGCTGCGCCGGTTGACAGCGACCTCACGGCTGCCATCGCCGGCCAGCACACCCGGATCGACGCCCTCGTCGCAGGAGTGGGGCACGCGCCCGTCGAGCGGCGCGAGGAAGCGCTGCACGAGCTGCTCAGCCTCCTTGCCGCGCACGAGGCCGTCGAGGAGGAGCTGATCCACCCGGTCCTGCCGATCCTCGACGACCGAGAGATGGGGCTGCAACGGGCCGAGGAGGAGCGCGGCATGGCCCAGCAGCTCGGCCGCCTCGAGGAGCTCGACATCGACTCCCCGACCTTCCGCCTCCAGTTCGGCCTCTTCGAGGAGGCGCTCAGCTACCACGCCCACGCGGAGGAGCACGAGGAGCTGCCTGCGGTCGTGGCCCGGATCAGCGAGGCCGACGCCGCGTTCATCGTCAGCGCCCTGGCCCAGCTCGAGACGTGGGCGGCAACGAGCACAGGGTCCTTCGCCGAGATGCTCGAGGCCGCCCGGGAGCAGGTGCGGTCGCTGACCCCTGGCTGACTCATCGGT
>JBDSSS010000055.1:0-18605 GCA_039928615.1 Terracoccus sp.
CTGGCCGCCTTCGTCGGCGCCGCCGTCTACCTCGCCGACGTGCGTCCGGCCCTGCGCCAGGTGCGCGGCCTCGGCGGTCGGGGCGGCCGGTCCGGCAACAGCTGGTGACCCCTCCGGCCGTTTCCGGTCGGACCCGCCCGACGCGTGCGGCAGACTGATCACTCGCGCACCGATAGGGGAACCATGTCCGACCACCACTCTGCTGGCGTCATCGTCGAGCCGGAGCCCGACGAGCACGGCCCCGCGCCGACCCACTCGACCGACGAGTACGTCGTCGGCGACCGCAACCCGACCCACGACATCTTCGTCGCGGAGCGCCCCTGGGGGGAGTTCCAGCAGTTCGTGTCCAACGAGCAGGTGACGGTCAAGATCATCACCGTCCAGCCGGGGCACCGGCTCTCCCTCCAGCGGCACGACCACCGTGGCGAGATGTGGCTCGTGCTCGACGTGCCGATCGACATCACCGTCGGCGAGCGTCACTGGACCGCCGAGGTCGGCGAGACGATCTGGGTGCCGCGCAACGCCACCCACCGGATGGGCAACTCCGGCGAGGCCCCGGGCCGCCTGCTCGAGGTGGCCTTCGGCCACTTCGACGAGGGCGACATCGAGCGACTCCAGGACGACTACACCCGCTGACCCGCTGCTTCCCGCCGCACGCCGCGTGGAGGCGAGGCCGTCACCCGGGAGCGACGGCCTTCCAGGCGACGGTGATCTCGCCGAGCCGCCACCGGGACGGCCCGTCGACCAGCGGCCAGCGCTCGCCGAGCTCGGCCGCGGCGGCGAGGAAACGCTGCCGGGCCCCCCAGGAGGCCTGCGGGGCGCTCCGGGCCCACGCGTGGTCGAGGTCGCGCAGGTAGGCGTGCACCCGCTCACCCGGGACGTTGCGGTGGATCAGTGCCTTGGGCAGCCGCTCGGCCACGTCGGACGGGCGCACGAGGCCGCTCAGCCGCAGCGAGATCGTCAGGCTCACCGGTCCGCTGCTCTCGACGGCGACCCACGTCGCGCGGCGGCCGACCTCGTCGCACGTCCCGTCGACGAGCAGCCCGTCGGGGGCGAGGCGGCCCCGGACCCGCTCCCACGCACCCTCGACCTCGTCCTCGGCATACTGCCGGAGCACGTTGAAGGCCCGCACGACGGTGGGTCGCTCGCCCCGGTCGAGCGGCACCTCGAAGCCGCCGAGCCGGAAGGTGAGGCCGTCGCGCTCGAGCGGCCACCCGGCGGCGACCCGGGCGGGGTCGATCTCGATGCCGACGACGCGCACGTCGGGTCTGACCCGTGCCAGCCGGTCGCGCAGCTCGACCGCCGTGATCGGGGACGCGCCGTAGCCGAGGTCGACGACGACGGGGGAGCCCGGGCTGCGGCGCAACCGCCAGGCCTGCGGCCCGGCGAGCCAGCGGTCGCAGCGCCGCAGCCGGTTCGGGTTCGTCGTGCCGCGGGTGATGCTGCCGACGGGACGGGGGCTGGCCACCCGGTGAGCCTACGGGCCGAGCCGCGGAATACATCGAATCGGTGGGGTGGTTGACGCCAGAGTGGACCAGGCCGAGCGGATGACGGGCGACCCGAGACGGGTGGCAATGATCAGCGTCCACACCTCTCCGCTCGAGCAGCCCGGCACCGGTGATGCCGGTGGCCTCAACGTCTACGTCGCCGAGACCGCCAAGGAGCTCGCGGCCCGCGGCGTCGAGGTCGACATCTTCACCCGCCGCACGACGGGTGACACCCCCGTCGAGGTCGAGCTCGTGCCCGGCGTGACGGTCCGGCACGTGACGGCCGGCCCCTACGAGGGCCTCTCCAAGGAGGACCTCCCCGGCCAGCTCTGCGCCTTCTCGGCCGGGACGATGCAGGCGGGTCTGTCGGTCCCCGAGGACCACTACGACCTCGTCCACTCCCACTACTGGCTCTCGGGCCAGGTCGGCTGGCTCGCCGCCGACCGCTGGCGCGTCGCGCTCGTCCACTCGATGCACACGATGGCGCGGGTCAAGAACCGGCACCTCGCCGCTGACGACACCCCCGAGCCGCTCGGCCGCGAGATCGGCGAGGTCCAGGTCGTCGAGGCCGCCGACCGGCTCATCGCCAACACCCGGGACGAGGCGCGCGAGCTCGTCGAGCTGTATGCCGCCGACCCCGCCACCGTCTCGGTCGTCCCCCCAGGGGTCGACCTCACGACCTTCGTCCCCGGCGACCGGCACGCGGCTCGGCATGCGCTGGGGCTGCCGGTGGACGGCGACGTGCTCCTCTTCGTCGGCCGGATCCAGCCGCTCAAGGCGCCGGACCTGCTGCTCCGGGTCGCCGCCGAGCTGGTCCGCCGTGACCCGTCCCGGCGGCGGCGCCTCACCGTCGCGGTGGTGGGCGGTCCGAGCGGCAACGGCCTGGCCCACCCGCACGACCTCGAGGACCTGGCCCTCTCGCTCGGCATCGGCGACGTCGTCCGCTTCGTGCGACCCGCCCCGAGACCGACTCTGGCCCAGTGGTATCGGGCCGCCGACCTCGTCCTCGTCCCGAGCCACAGCGAGTCCTTCGGGCTCGTCGCGATCGAGTCGCTCGCTTGCGGCACCCCGGTCGTGGCCGCGCGTGTCGGCGGGCTGCCGACGGCCGTCGGGGACGCGGGCGTCCTCGTCGACGGGCACGACACCGGGCGCTGGGCCGACGCCGTGGGCTCGCTCCTGTCCGACCGGCCCCGGCTCGCGACCCTCGGCGACCGCGCGGTGCGGCACGCGGCCCAGTTCGGCTGGGGCGCGACGACCGACCGGCTGCTCGAGGTCTACCGCCAGGCCGTCGCAGACCGGACCGCCTCGCCGGACGGCGCCGGTCGCCGCCTCGTCGGCGTGCCGACCGCCCTCGTCCCGTGACGGCCGGCCCGGCTAGCGTCGACGGTGACCACCAGCCCCCGACGACCGGAGACCCCGTGACCGACACCGGAGCACCAGACAGGCGGGAGATCGCGTCGCCCGACCGCACCGACCCCAGCGACCCGGTGGCGGCGGCGGGAGCCCGGCTCACGGCATACCTCGAGTCGGTCGAGCTGGGCTGGGAGCTCGGCGGGCGGCCGGGGGAGTACATCGTCACGCTCCCGGGGGAGCAGAAGCTCAAGACCGTCGTGTCGCTGCTCGTGCGGCCGCGGACGACGAGCCTCAGCACCTTCGTGATCCGCAACCCCGACGAGAACCACGAGGCGTTCTACCGCGCGCTGCTGCGAAAGAACCTGCGAATGAACGGGATCGCCTACGCCATCGACACCGACGGCGATGTCTACGTGCGCGGCGAGGTTCCGACCGCCGCGCTCGACGCCGACCACCTCGACCAGGTCTTCGGCATCGTGCTCGGTGCGAGCGACGAGGCCTTCAACGAGCTGCTCGCGCTCGGCTTCCTCGGGTCGATGCGCAAGGAGTGGGCCTGGCGGGTCTCGCGCGGCGAGTCGACCCGGAACCTCGACGCCTTCCGACACCTGCTGGACGACGGGTCGGACGGCTGAGCGCTGCTCGCTAGGCTGGTCGGCATGACCTACACCCTCGTCCTCGTCCGGCACGGTGAAAGCGAATGGAACGCCAAGAACCTCTTCACCGGGTGGGTCGACGTCGACCTCACCGAGAAGGGGCGGGCCGAGGCGGTCCGCTCCGGTGAGCAGCTGCGCGAGGCCGGCATCCTGCCCGACATCGTGCACACCTCGGTCCAGCGCCGCGCCATCACCACCGCCAACCTCTCCCTCGACGCGGCCGACCGGCACTGGATCCCGGTCAAGCGCGACTGGCGGCTCAACGAGCGGCACTACGGCGCGCTCCAGGGCAAGAACAAGAAGCAGACCCTCGAGGAGTTCGGCGAGGAGAAGTTCATGGAGTGGCGCCGCTCCTACGACGTGCCGCCGCCCCCCATCGAGGAGAACAGCGAGTTCTCGCAGGCCGGTGACGCGCGCTACGCCGGTCTCGGCGAGCTGATGCCGCGCACGGAGTGCCTCAAGGACGTCGTCGCTCGCCTCGTCCCCTACTGGGAGACCTCGATCCAGGAGGACCTGCGCGACGGTCTTGTGGTCATGGTCGCCGCGCACGGCAACTCGCTCCGGGCCCTCGTCAAGACCCTCGACGGGGTGTCCGACGAGGAGATCGCCGGCCTCAACATCCCCACCGGCATGCCGCTCGTCTACGAGCTCGACGACGACTTCCGCCCGCTCACGCCGGGAGGGCGCTACCTCGACCCCGAGGCCGCCCGCGCCGCCGCGGAGGCCGTCGCGAACCAGGGCCGCTGACCCCGGAAACCCGTCGAGTGGGCCCTTTGCCCCGTCCGTGAGGCGAGGAGAGGGCCCACTCGGGGTGGACGGCGGGTATGCCGCTCAGTGCACGTCGCTCTCCATCGTGGCGATGGTCTCCTCGTCCTCCTCGTCCTCGTGGTCGAGGGTCTGGTCGTACTCGCCGGTGACGAGGTAGATGACCCGTCGGGCCACGGAGACGGCGTGGTCGGCGAAACGCTCGTAGTAGCGGCCGACGAGGGTCAGGTCGAGCAGCTCGCTGCGCGACCACGTCGTGTCCTCGTCGAGCAGGGCCGCGAAGAGGTCGCGGTGGAGGTCGTCCATCGCGTCGTCGTCCTTCTCGAGGGCGGCGGCCGCGACGACGTCCTTGCTCGCGATGATCGAGCCGCACTTGGCGACGATCGACTCGGCGACCTGGCCCATCTGGAGGATGTGCGAGCGCAGCTGCGGCGGGACGGCCGACTCGGGGGTGCGCAGCCGGGCGACCTTGGCGACGTGGCGGGCGAGGTCGCCCATCCGCTCGAGGTCCGAGCTCATGTGCATGGCGGTGACGACGATGCGCAGGTCGGTGGCAACCGGCTGCTGGCGGGCGAGCAGGTTGATCGCGAGGTCGTCGAGCTCGATCCGGATGTCGTCGAGCTTGCGGTCGGCCTCGATGACCGACTCAGCGAGGTGGACGTCGGCGTCGAGCAGGGCCGTGGTCGCCCGGGAGATCGCCGACCCGGCGAGCCGGGTCAGCTCGACGAGCTGGTCCGAGATCGTGTCGAGGTCCTCGTGGAACTGGTCGCGCATGGTCTTCCTGTCTGCTGCCTTGTCGTCGGTCCGGCGGGCTGCCGGCCCCGTCGATCGGTGGTGTCGTCACGCTCTGGGTCGTCGTATTGTCATCGTCTGGTCGTCGTCTGGTCGTCGTGTGATCGTCTCCGGAGCCCCGACGGGGGAGCTGGTGGACGGCGCCGACCGCACGGCACCTCGTGCCGTCGTGCCGAGAGTTCCAGCACGGCGTGAATGACGGGGGACCGTCAGGTGAACACTCGGTTCACGCCCCGCGCACGGTGGAGCGGGATGGTCCGAGCCTCCCACACCACTGCGTACCCTGATGAGCGTGGATCCGACGACGGCGGCAACGCTCGGTGGCATCGCGGGCCTCGCCCTGGGCGGCGTGGCCCTCGCTGCAGTCCGCCTCTCGGACCGGGCCACCGGCGGCGACGACGACCCACGGACGTCGACGGCGTCGCTGCCACCCGGTGTCGCCGAGGTGCTCGCCGTGCTGCGCGAGAGCGGGATCGTCGTCGACTCCTCCGACCGCGTCGTCAACAACTCCCCGGCCGCCGTCGCCCACGGCCTCGTCCGCGGGCACGACCTCGTCCACCCGGAGCTGCTCCACCTGGCCCGGGTCGTGCGCCGCGACGGGGTCATCCGCGAGGCGGAGTTCGAGCTGCGCAAGGGGCTCGGCGAGGGCAGCCTCGTCGTCGCTGCCCGGGTCGCGCCGCTCGGCGCCGACCACGTGCTGCTCCTCGTCGAGGACCGGTCCAAGGCCCGGCGGGTCGAGGAGATCCGGCGTGACTTCCTCGCCAACGTCAGCCACGAGCTCAAGACGCCGGTGGGCGGCATCTCGCTGCTCGCGGAGGCGGTGCTCGACGCCCACGACGACCCCGAGGCGGTGGCCCGGTTCGCCCAGCGCATCAGCGTCGAGTCCGGCCGCCTGACCCGCCTCGTCAAGGAGATCGTCGAGCTCTCCCGCCTCCAGGGGGCCGACGTCATCAAGGACCCCGTCCGCGTCGACGTCGGCGAGTGCGCCCACGACGCGGTCGAGCGGTGCCGGCTCCTCGCCGAGGAGCGGCGCATCGAGATCGTGACCCACGAGGACGGCGGCTGCGAGGTGTGGGGCGAGCAGGAGCTCATCACCACTGCCATCACCAACCTCGTCGGCAACGCCGTCGCCTACTCCGAGCCCGACACCCGTGTCGCCGTGTCGGTGCGTGCCTCGGCGGCCGCGCTCGTCGACATCTCCGTCACCGACCAGGGCAGCGGTATCGCCGCGGAGGAGCAGGAGCGGATCTTCGAGCGCTTCTACCGGGTGGACACCGCCAGGTCGCGCGCGACGGGCGGCACCGGCCTCGGGCTCGCGATCGTCAAGCACGTCGCCGACACCCACGGTGGCCACGTGTCGGTGTGGTCCGAGCTGGGCCGTGGCTCGACGTTCACCATCGAGCTGCCGTCAGCCCGCGCCACCTCGGCCCGGTCCGGTGCGCCGGCCCACCGGACCCCCCGACCTGACGCCGGACCTGACGCCCCGCCTGACGCGGGCGCACCCCTCACCGTCACTGACTCGCCCTCCCCAGCCCTGAAAGGCCAGCCGTGAGCCGAATCCTGATCGTCGAGGACGAGGTGTCCTTCTCCGACCCGCTGTCCTACCTGCTCCGCAAGGAGGGTTACGACGTGGCCGTGGCCGAGACCGGACCCGACGGCCTGGCCGAGTTCGAGGCCAACGGCGCCGACCTCGTGCTGCTCGACCTCATGCTCCCCGGCCTGTCCGGCGTCGACGTCTGCCGGGCCCTGCGCCAGCGCTCGTCCGTGCCGGTGATCATGCTCACCGCCAAGGACAGCGAGATCGACAAGGTCGTCGGGCTCGAGATCGGGGCCGACGACTACGTGACCAAGCCCTACTCGAGCCGCGAGCTGCTCGCCCGGGTCAAGGCGGTGCTGCGCCGTCTCGCCGAGCCGGAGGACCTCGCCCCTCCGACGCTCGAGGCAGGCCCGGTGCGGATGGACGTCGAGCGGCACACGGTCAACGTCTCCGGCCGACTCCTGTCCCTGCCGCTCAAGGAGTTCGAGCTGCTCGAGATGCTGCTGCGCAACGCCGGCCGGGTGCTCACCCGGATGCAGCTCATCGACCGGGTCTGGGGCAGCGACTACGTCGGTGACACCAAGACCCTCGACGTCCACGTGAAGCGGCTGCGGGCCAAGATCGAGCCAGACCCGGCCAACCCGGTGCACATCGTCACCGTGCGCGGGCTCGGCTACAAGTTCGAGGCGGCCTGACGCGGCGGGGTCGTCAGCCGGTCGTCAGCCGGTCGTCAGCCGGTCGTCGTGGCCGTGTCCGTCGGGGTCGCGACCGGGGTCGGCGTGATCGTCGAGTAGTAGTTGACCGGCGGCAGCAGTGGCACCTGGGCCAGCGTGGTGCCCCCGGTGCTCGACGTGACCTTGACGCCGACGAGCGCACCCGGCTTGGCGGTGACGCCGCCGAACTGCAGCTGGCGGTCGGCGAGGTTGACCTGCTCGCGCGGCTTGAGCTCGAGCTGCACGCCGGTGCCGGCGGCGCCCGTGGCCGGGTCGGCCTCCGGCTGGAGCTGCACCGTCATGGCGTCGCCGCCCAAGTTGATGGCCGAGCCCGACATGACGACCTCGCCGGTTCCGTCACCGACGAGGACGAGGTCACGCAGGGCGAGCTGGCCCACCTCGACGGGCACCCCGTCAGCGGCCACGTAGGGGGCGTCGGTCTGCACCGGGGAGAACACCTGGCACCCGGCGGTCAGCGCGACGGCCGTGACCCCCGCGGCGAGGGCGGGAAGGGTGCGCCGCACGGCGGACGGGACAGGCAGGGCGAGGGATCGACGCTTCACGGGCCACAGCCTACCGGCGAGCCGCCCACGGCGAACGGCGAGTCCGACTCGATCGGGTCACGGGTCGGCGCCGGGGATGACGCGGGGTGACTCGGGGTGACTCGGGGTCGACGCGGGGCGAGGCAGGGCGTCACCCGCGTCGTCCGGGGCCGACGGAGTGGTCGCGCGAAGCACGGCGATGCGCGATCTGTCAAGGGTCCAGTTTTCGGCGTCATGTCCCCGACAGGCCTTCTGACCTGCACAGATGCAACGGGCTCGGATCGCGATGGCCCTGAGATCGTGGTAATCTTAAGGTCGCGAAAGGGGAAAACAGCACATGGTTTTCAAGGTCGGCGAGACGGTCGTGTACCCCCACCACGGGGCTGCACTCATCGAAGAGATCAAGACACGAACGATCAAGGGAGAGGACAAGCTCTACCTCAAACTGAAGGTCGCTCAGGGTGACCTGACGATCGAAGTGCCAGCCGAGAACTGCGACCTCGTGGGTGTCCGCGACGTCGTGGGCAAGGAAGGCCTCGACCGCGTGTTCGAGGTGCTGCGCACGCCCCACACCGAAGAGCCCACCAACTGGTCCCGCCGCTACAAGGCGAACCTCGAGAAGCTCGCCTCCGGTGACGTCATCAAGGTGGCCGAGGTCGTCCGCGACCTGTGGCGCCGTGACCAGGACCGCGGTCTGTCCGCCGGAGAGAAGCGGATGCTGGCCAAGGCGCGCCAGATCCTCGTCTCCGAGCTGGCGCTCGCGGAGAAGACCAACGAGGAGAAGGCCGAGACCATCCTCGACGAGGTCCTCGCCTCCTGAACGGTCACCTGCACGACGGCCGCGTCGGTGTCATCATCGTCGCTGCCGGAGCCGGGACCCGGCTCGGGGCAAGGCAGCCCAAAGCGTTCGTGCCCCTCGCGGGCGTGCCCATCCTCGGGCACGCGCTGCGGGGGGCACTGGCGTGTCCGGACGTCGCCGAGGTCGTCGTCGTCGCGCCGGCGAGCCACCTCACGCAGGCCCGGGAGCTCGGCTCGTGGGCCGGCGCGGACGCAGAGGGCCACGGGGTCCGGCCGGCCGGCTCCGCGGCATACGTCACCGTCGTGACCGGAGGGGCGGAGCGCGGTCACTCCGTGTCGGCGGGGCTCGCGGCACTGTCCCCGGCCGTCACCGTCGTGCTCGTCCACGACGCGGCGCGCTGCCTCACACCCGTCGCGGTCTTCGAGCGGGTCATCGCGGCGGTCCGCGACGGGGCACCGGCTGTCGTGCCCGGACTGGCGGTGGTCGACACGGTCAAGCAGGTCGACGACCGGGGTCGGGTCGTCGCCACCCCCGACCGGTCGACGTTGCGGGCCATCCAGACACCGCAGGCCTTCGATCGCGACGTGCTCGAGCGCGCCCACGCCCTGTCGAGCGAGGCGACCGACGACGCGGCCCTCGTCGAGCGGCTCGGCCAGCCGGTGCTCGTCGTCCCCGGGGACCCGGCCGCGCTCAAGGTGACCACCCCCGCCGACCTCGACGTCGCGGCCCGTATTCTCGCGGGATGAGCGAGAACCCCACGGCCCTGGTCACCGGAGGCGGCACCGGCATCGGTGCGGCGATCGCCGAGCGGCTCGCCGCCGACGGCTTCGACGTCGTCGTCGCCGGGCGGCGCCGGGACCGGCTCGACGAGGTCGTCGCGCGGATCGGTGGGGCGGCGCGCGCGCTCGTCCTCGACGTCACCGACGCCGAGAGCGTCACCGCCGGCGTCGGCGGCCTGACCCGCCTCGACGTCCTCGTCAACAACGCGGGGGGAGCGCTCGGGGTGTCGCGGGTCGAGGACGGCGACCTCGCCCAGTGGGAAACCATGTACGCGACCAACGTCATCGGGGCCACGCGGGTCACGCAGGCGGCGCTGCCGCTGCTGCGCCGGTCGGGCCGCGCGACGATCGTCAACGTCAGCTCGATCGCCGGCGAGCGGGTCTACGAGGGCGGCGCCGGCTACGTCGCCGCAAAACACGGCACGTCGGTCGTCTCCGAGACCCTCCGCCTCGAGCTCAACGGCGAGAACATCCGGGTCAGCGACGTGCGTCCCGGGATGGTGCACACCGAGGAGTTCTCGCTGACCCGTCTCGGCGGTGACCAGGGCGCGGCCGACAAGGTCTACGCGGGGGTCGACCGGCCGCTCGTGGCCGCCGACGTCGCCGCGTGCGTCGGCTTCCTCGTCGGTCTGCCGCAGCACGTCAACATCGACTCGATGGTCGTCAAGCCGGTCGCCCAGGCCGCGCCCCACAAGCTGCACCGCGGGCCGATCGACTGGAAGGACGGCGCGTGACGCTGCCCCGCGTCGGGGTCGGCGTCGACGTCCACGGGTATGCCGCTGACGGCGCCGACCGCGTCCTCTGGGTCGCCGGCCTGGAGTGGCCGGGGGAGCGGGGCCTCGACGGGCACTCCGACGCCGACGTCGCCGCCCACGCGGCCTGCGACGCCCTCTTCAGCGCCGCCGGCATCGGCGACCTCGGTGCCCACTTCGGGACGGCCCGGCCCGAGCTCGCGGGGGCGTCGGGCAGTGCCCTGCTCGCCGAGGCGGCCCGGCTCGTGCGCGAGGCCGGCTTCGAGATCGGCAACGTCAGCGTCCAGGTCATCGGGAACCGGCCCAAGATCGGCAGCCGCCGCGCGGAGGCCGAGGCGGCGCTGTCGGCTGCGGCCGGCGCCCCCGTGTCGGTGAGCGGGACGACGACCGACGGGCTGGGCCTGACCGGCCGCGGTGAGGGCGTGGCCGCGATCGCCACCGCGCTCGTGGTGGCCACCCACCCCTGATCCGACCTCGGTCGAGTGCCCACTTCCCTTCGCGTCGGAGCTCGCTTCTCCCGGACCTGGGCGGGGGGAAGTGGGCACTCGACGGGGCGGGGGATAGGGCAGGATCGACACCAGGACCACACCAGCCGCCACCAGCCCCAAGGAGTTCGCCATGCCGCAGACCGTCAAGGGAGTCATCGCCCGGAGCAAGGGCGCCGAGGTCGAGGTCGTCGACGTCGTCGTGCCCGACCCCGGTCCCGGCGAGGCCGTCGTCACGATCCAGACGTGCGGGGTCTGCCACACCGACCTGCACTACCGCGAGGGCGGGATCAACGACGACTACCCCTTCCTGCTCGGGCACGAGGCGGCCGGTGTCGTCGAGGCCGTCGGCGAGGGCGTCACCGAGGTGGCGGCCGGTGACTTCGTCATCCTCAACTGGCGCGCTGTCTGCGGTCAGTGCCGCGCCTGCGCCAAGGGCAAGCCCTGGTACTGCTTCAACACCGCCAACGCCACGCAGAAGATGACCCTCACCGACGGCACCGAGCTGAGCCCCGCGCTCGGCATCGGTGCCTTCATCGAGAAGACCCTCGTCGCCGCCGGTCAGTGCACCAAGGTGCCGGAGGCGGATGCCGCCGCGGTCGGGCTGCTCGGCTGCGGCGTCATGGCCGGCTTCGGGGCCGCGGTCAACACCGGCCAGGTCGGACGCGGCGACTCGATCGCCGTCATCGGCTGCGGCGGGGTCGGCAACGCCGCCATCGCCGGCGCCAAGGTGGCCGGGGCGACGACGATCATCGCCGTCGACATCAGCGACGCCAAGCTCGAGCAGGCCAAGCACTTCGGGGCCACCCACACGGTCAACAGCGCGAACACCGACCCCGTCGAGGCGATCCGCTCGCTCACCGACGGCAATGGCGCCGACGTCGTCGTCGAGGCGGTCGGGCGCCCGGAGACCTACGAGCAGGCCTTCTACGCCCGCGACCTCGCCGGCACCGTCGTCCTCGTCGGGGTCCCGACGCCGGACCAGGAGGTCACCCTGCCGCTCATCGACATCTTCGGCCGCGGCGGCGCCCTCAAGTCGAGCTGGTACGGCGACTGCCTGCCGAGCCGCGACTTCCCGATGCTCGTCGAGCTCTACAAGCAGGGCCGCTTCGACCTCGATGCCTTCGTCACCGAGCGGATCGGCCTGGGCGACGTCGAGGCCGCCTTCGACAAGATGCACGCCGGCGACGTCCTGCGATCGGTGGTCGAGCTGTGAGCGAGGCCACCGAGTCGAGGCAGACCTCGCCCGGCGGCGTCCGCATCGACCACACGACGACGAGCGGCACCTTCAGCCTCGACGGGGGCACCTGGGATGTCGAGAACAACGTCTGGGTGGTCGGCGACGACCGCGAGTGCGTCGTCATCGACGCTCCGCACGAGGCGGCGCCGATCCTCGAGGCCATCGGGGACCGCACGCTCGCCGCGATCCTGCTCACGCACGCGCACGACGACCACGTCACAGTCGTGCCCGAGCTGCTGGCCGCCCACCCCGACGCCGTCGTCGCGCTGCACCCGGCCGACCGGGTGCTCTGGGACCAGACGCACCCCGACCTCGCTCCGACCCGTGACCTCGCGGACGGCGACGTCATCCGGGTCGGCGACGTCGACCTCACCGTGCTGCACACCCCGGGCCACGCTCCCGGCGCCTGCTGCTTCCACGCGCCCGCGCTCGGCGTCGTCTTCACGGGCGACACGCTCTTCGCGGGCGGCCCCGGCGCGACCGGGCGGTCCTACTCGGACTTCGGCACGATCATCACCTCGCTCAAGGACTCCGTCCTGACGCTGCCCGGTGCGACGGTCGTGCACACCGGTCACGGCGACTCGACGACCGTCGCCGACGAGTCGCCCCACCTCGAGGAGTGGATCACCCGCGGCCACTGAGCCACGAACCGCGGTTGCCGCGTTCCGCTCAGCCCGCTGAGCGGCATACGGCATCGTCAGCGGTGACGAACTGCCCACTCGAGCGGGTGGAGGGGGTCGAGGGTGGTCGGGGTGGTGGGCCTGCGCCGATAGACTTGGGCGGGTGAGCCTACGACTGTTCGACACCGCTACCCGGGAGGAGCGCGACTTCACGCCGCGCGAGACGGGCAAGGTCGGCATCTACATCTGTGGCCTCACGACGCAGGGCGCGCCCCACATCGGGCACATCCGTTTTGCCGTCGCCTTCGACGTGCTGCGCCGCTGGCTCGAGGTCGGGCACGGCTATGACGTGACGCTCGTGCGCAACGTCACCGACATCGACGACAAGGTGCTGCGCAAGGCCGCCGAGTCCGGCGAGGACTGGTTTGCCCTCGCCTACCGCAACGAACGCCTCACCTCCGCCGCGCTCGACGCGCTCGGGGTGCTGCCCGCTTCCTACGAGCCGCGCGCGACCGGTCACGTGCCCGACATGGTCTCGCTGATGGAGACGCTCATCGAGAAGGGGCACGCCTACGTCGCCCCCGACGAGAGCGGTGACGTCTACTTCGACGTCCGGTCCTGGCCGGACTACGGCTCGCTCACCGGCCAGTCGCTCGACGACATGGCAAACGCCGACGACGCCGACCCGCGCGGCAAGCGCGACCCGCACGACTTCGCCCTGTGGAAGGGGCGCAAGCCCGACGAGCCGGTCAGTGCGTCGTGGCCCACCCCCTTCGGCCCCGGTCGTCCGGGTTGGCACCTCGAGTGCTCCGCCATGGCGCGACGGTGGCTCGGCGACGAGTTCGACATCCACGGTGGCGGCATCGACCTTCGCTTCCCGCACCACGAGAACGAGCAGGCCCAGTCGCGGGCCGCGGGCCTCGGCTTCGCCCGTTACTGGCTGCACAACGGCTGGGTGACGGTCCGCGGCGAGAAGATGGGCAAGTCGCTCGGCAACGCCCTCGAGGTGCACGAGCTGCTCCGCACGACGCGTCCCCTCGTGCTGCGCTACTTCCTCACCGCCGCGCACTACCGCTCGATGATCGAGTACCACCCCGGATCCCTCGAGGAGTCCGGCGCCGCCGTCGAGAGGATCGAGGGTTTCCTCGAGCGCGCGGGCCGGTTCGGTGCGATCGCGACGCCGGGCGGCCTCGACGCGGCGCCCCTGCCCGAGGAGTTCGTCCGATCAATGGACGACGACCTCGGGGTGAGCGGAGCGCTGGCGGTCGTCCACGACACGGTGCGCGCGGGCAACACCGCCCTCGACGAGGACGACGACGAGGCGGCGCTCGCCGCAGCCTCGGCCGTCGTCGCGATGACCGAGATCCTCGGCATCAACCCGCTGGCCGAGCACTGGAACGGCACGACCGACGCCGGTGCGGGCGAGGCAGAGACGGCCCTCGACCGGCTGATCTCGGTGCAGCTCGACGCCCGTCAGGCGGCCCGGCAGGAGCGCGACTTCGCGCGGGCCGACGCCATCCGCGACGACCTGGCAGCGGCCGGGATCGTCATCACCGACACCCCTTCGGGGGCGCAGTGGGCACTCGCCCGCACCGACCACGTGAAGGGCTGACATGCCAGGGAACTCGCAGCGACGGGGAGCCGTCCGCAAGAGCAGCAAGGGCGCGACCGTCGGCTCCGGCGGGCAGCGCAAGCGCGGCCTCGAGGGCCGGGGCCCGACGCCCAAGGCCTCCGAGCGGGAGTACCACGCCGCACACAAGCGCGCCAAGGGCTCCGACAAGCGCCAGGGCTCCTCGACCGGTCAGGGCCGCGGGCCCGTGCGGTCCACCCGCAAACCCAAGGGTGCGAGCGAGATCGTCGCCGGCCGCAACTCCGTCCTCGAGGCCCTCCGCGCCGAGATCCCCGTGTCGACGATGTACCTCGCGACGCGGATCGACACCGACGACCGGGTCCGCGAGGCGTTGAAGATCGCCACCACCCGCGGGCTCGCCATCCTCGAGACGCCCCGCGGCGAGCTCGACCGGCTCACCGACGGGGCGGTCCACCAGGGCATGGCCCTGCAGGTCCCGCCCTACGAGTACGCGCACCCCAACGACCTCATCGACCCCGAGATGCCCGGCATCCCGCTCGTCGTCGCTCTCGACGGCATCACCGACCCCCGCAACCTCGGGGCGATCATCCGCTCCGTCGCGGCCTTCGGCGGTCACGGGGTCGTCGTGCCGGAGCGCCGGTCCGTCGGCCTCACCGCCTCGGCGTGGAAGACGTCGGCCGGCGCCGCGGCTCGCGTGCCCGTCGCGCGGGCGAGCAACCTCACCCGCGCGCTCGAGGAGTTCAAGAAGGCCGGCTTCTTCATCCTCGGTCTCGACATGGAGGGCGACGTCGAGCTGCCCGACCTCGCGCTCGCGTCCGAGCCGCTGGTCATCGTCACCGGCTCGGAGGGCAAGGGCCTGTCCCGGCTCGTCCGCGAGACGTGCGACCAGATCGTCTCTATCCCGATGAGCTCGGCCGTCGAGTCGCTCAACGCAGGCCTGGCGACCGGCATCACCCTCTACGAGATCGCCCGCCAGCGTCGGCGCTGACCGGCCGGAGGGGAACTCTGGGACGCTCCCAGTGGTTCACCTGACGGGTCGCTACGCTCGAGCCGACCTCCACCCTGCAGCAAAGGATCCAACGTGGCGAAGAGTGACCGCGCGGCCGTGACGGCCCGTGCAGCGCAGATGCGTGCCGAGACCGCCCGCAAGGAGCGCCAGCGCACCCAGCTCATCGCGGCGGTCGTGGCCGTCGTCGTGATCATCATCGCGGTCGTCGTCGGCACGGTCATCGCCAACCGGCCCAAGGCGGCGCCGGCAGCGACCGGCTCGAGCGCCGCGCTGGCCAAGCTCGTCTCGATCCCGCAGGCGACGCTTGACGCGGCCCCCGCGCCCAACCCGAACCAGGCGCCCCCCAAGCTCGAGGGTGGGACGCCCCTCAAGGACGGCACGAAGACGAAGGTGCTCTACGTCGGCGCCGAGTACTGCCCGTTCTGCGCTGTCGAGCGCTGGCCCCTCATCGCAGCGCTCTCGCGCTTCGGCACCTTCACCGGGCTCACCCCGACGACGAGCAGCTCCAACGACGCACACCCGGACACCCCGACCTTCTCCTTCAAGGACTCGACCTTCACGAGCGACCACGTCTCCTTCCAGGCCGTGGAGACCCAGGACCGCGAGGGCAAAGCGCTCCAGCCGCTCGAGGGTGAGAACGCCACCCTCTTCCAGAAGTTCAACCCCGGCGGCGGCATCCCGTGGATCGACTACGGCGGCACGAACGCCACCAACGGCGCCACCGTCGACGCGAACGCCTACGACGGCAAGACCTATGACCAGATCATGGCCGGCATCCTCGACAGCACGAGCGACCTCGGCAAGACCGTCCAGCCGGCGATCAACATGATCACCGCCCAGATCTGCGACCAGACCAACGGCCAGCCGAGCAACGTGTGCACGAGCCAGGGCGTCCTGTCCGCCTCGGTGCTGCTGAAGAAGTGATGACGGTCCAGCAGCGGCAGCGGCCGGCGTGGCTCGCGCCGGTCACCGTCGGGCTGTCCGTGGCCGGACTGCTCGTGTCGGTCTACCTCTCGTTCGAGCACCTCACCGACAACGCCACCCTCGCGTGCACCATCGGCGGCGTCGTCGACTGCGCCAAGGTCACGACGAGCGCGTGGAGCACCTTCGTCGGCATCCCGGTGGCCTACCTCGGACTCGTCTTCTTCGTCGTCACCCTGGGTCTCTGCCTCCCGGCGGTCTGGCGCCGCGGCGAGAGCTGGCTCGACGTGGCCCGTCTCGGCTGGCTCACCGTCGGCCTGGGGATGGCCCTCTACCTCGTCTGGGCCGAGCTCTACCGGATCCACGCGATCTGCCTCTGGTGCACCGCCGTGCACGTGCTGACCTTCCTGCTGTGGATCCTCGTCCTCTTCGGCCAGATCCTGTCCGGGCCGCCCACCGTCCACCGCGACCGGGCGGAGACGCGCCGGGTCTGAAAGGCACCGGTCTGAGGGGCGCCGGTCTGAAAGGCACCGGGCCCGAAGGGCGCGAGTCCGATCAGGTGGGTCCGGTCAGTCCGTCCAGCTGATGACGGGCATCTCCTCGGTGTCGACCCCGAGCACCGACTTCTCCTCGGGCTTGGCAGGCAGCACCGTCGAGAGGTAGTCCTGCAGGGCCTCGTCGATCGGGGTGTCCCGGCCGGCGCGCTCGCTCATGTACCACCGGTGCTCGAGCACCTCGTGGAAGACCTCGGCTGGCTCGAGCCGCGTCTTGAGCTCGCGGGGAACGGCCCTCGTCACCGGCTCATAGACCCGGGCGAGCCAGTCGTGCGACACGATCTCCTCGTCCTCGCCCTGGCGGTCGGCGGCAGCGGTGTAGGCATCGAGGTCGTTGAGCAGGCGACGGGCCTGGTTCTCCCCGACGTCGAGGCCGGTCAGGCGCAGCAGCCGGCGGGAGTGGTGGCCGGCGTCGACGACCTTCGGGGTGATCTGCAGCTCGGTGCCGCCGATGTCCGTCGTGATCGACAGCTCGTCGACGTCGAAGCCGAGCTCATTGAGCTGGCGGATCCGCTCGTCGACCCGCCACCGGTCGCCGACCTCGTAGCGCTGCGTGCCCGTGAGCGCGTCCCAGAGGGTGTGGTAGCGCTCGATGATCGATGCGGCGACCTCGAACGGATCGGCGCTCTCCTCGAGGAAGCCGCCGGCGTCGAGGTCCATCAGCTCGCCGGCGATGTTGACCTGGGCGATGTCGAGGTCGTGCTCGCGCTGACCGTCGGAGAGGCGCGGGTGCAGCTCTCCGGTCTCGGCGTCGACGAGGTATGCCGCAAAGGCCCCGGCGTCCCGGCGGAAGAGGGTGTTGGACAGGGACACGTCGCCCCACCAGAAGCCGTCGAGGTGCAGGCGCACGAGCAGCAGCGCGAGGGCGTCCATCAGGCGAACGGACGTGTCGGGGCGCAGGCTCTGGCTGAAGAGCGCACGGTAGGGCAGCGAGAACTGGAGGTGCCGGGTGATGAGGCAGGCATCGAGCGGGTTGCCCTCGCTGTCGGTGCGCCCCCGGACCACACCGAACGGCTCGACCGAGGGCACCCCGAGTCGGCGCAGGTTGCGCAGCATCGCGTACTCGCGCTCGGCCAGGTCGACCTTGATCTCCTTGACGGCCAGGACCCGGGGCCCGAGCTTGACGAAGCGCACGACGTGTCGCGAGATGCCGCGGGGCAGCGCGGCGAGGGTGCTCTCGGGCCAGTCCTCGAGCGGGGTCGACCAGGGCAGGTCGAGCAGGGCCGGGTCGGGGCGGGCGGTCGTGATGTCGAGCGTCACGGGCTCATCGTGGCACGGTTGCGCGGCAGTCGTCGATCCGCCCAGAGCGCAAGAGCGGCGAGCCCGACGAAGACGAGGGCGATGACGACGCAGTTGACGAGCACCTGTGCGGTGCCGAGGACGCTGACGTCGAGGAACGGGTAGGGGTACCAGTCGACGACCGGCCCGAGAGCGAGGGTGGCGACCAGCCAGAGGACCGGCCACACGAGGGTGAGCGGCACGTCGCTGCGCCGGACCCGGTCACGGGGCCCGAAGGCGACCCAGCCGACGAGGGTGAGCACGGGCACCGCGATGTGGAGCAGCCGGTCGCAGATCAGGTTGAGCGTCGAGTAGGTCGGCGACGGGGGCAGGGCGATCGCCGCGACGATCCCGGTCACGGTGATGCCGATGAGCGAGGCGAGGCGCAGCACGCGGAAGACCGTGCCGTCGGTGCGTTCCCGCAGGATGAAGAGCATGGCCACGGCCACGAGGAAGTTCGACTGGATCGTGAAGTAGCAGAAGTAGCGGCGGACCCGCTCCAGGTCGGCCACCGGTCTTGCCGCGCCCTCGAGGACGTTCTGCCCCGAGATGATCAGGGCCAGCTGGAGCACGAGGGCGACCGCGGCCACCGCGAAGGTGACGAGGTGCCAGGACCGACCGACGAGTGCGCTCTTCACAGCGGTGAGCCTAGGGGTGCCACCGGCCGGGCGCCAGAACGACGCCGCGGGACAACGCCGCGGGACGGCGCTGGGCCGGCACCCCTGACGGGGTGCC
>JBDSSS010000056.1:0-19040 GCA_039928615.1 Terracoccus sp.
TGCGCAAGCCCAAGAAGAAGGCCAACCCGCTGAAGGCGGCGAAGGTCGAGAACATCGACTACAAGGACACCGCGCTGCTGCGCAAGTTCATCTCCGACCGCGGCAAGATCCGCGCTCGCCGGGTGACCGGTGTGTCCGTCCAGGAGCAGCGCCTCATCGCCACGGCCGTCAAGAACGCCCGTGAGATGGCCCTGCTGCCCTACTCGAGCTCCGCTCGCTGAGCCTCGGGACCAAGGAGAACACCATGAAGCTCATTCTCACCCACGAGGTCACCGGCCTCGGCGCGGCCGGCGACGTCATCGAGGTCAAGGACGGCCACGGCCGCAACTACCTCATGCCCCGCGGGCTCGCGACGCCGTGGTCCAAGGGCGGCCAGGCCCAGGTCGACGCGCTGCTCAAGGGCCGTGAGGTCCGTGAGGTCAAGGACCTCGAGACGGCTCGCGGCATGAAGGGCCAGCTCGAGAGCCGGTCCGTCGAGGTCCCGGCCAAGGCCGGCGACTCGGGTCGCCTCTTCGGCGCCGTCAGCAACGCCGACATCGCGTCCGCGGTGAAGGCAGCCGGCGGCCCCGAGCTCGACAAGCGCAAGATCGAGGTCAAGACGCACATCAAGACCGTCGGCTCCTACGAGGCGACCGTCCGTCTGCACCCCGAGGTCTCCGCGACGATCACCTTCGAGGTCGTCCCGGCCTGACCGCCGAGCAGCACGACAGAGGGCCGGGTTTCGCAGCAGCGGACCCGGCCCTCTGCGCTACCCCCGGCCGGTCCGGGCCAGGCCAGGCCTTCGAGTGCGCTTCGGGGTCACGATCGCAGGTCCACCGATCTGGTCGCGGTGTGATGTCGACCCCTTGGGCGAGTCAGAGCCTCAAGGTCGTCGGGTCGACGCCAAGGCGGTCGGCAACGCGGAGCACGAGGCCGTGGCTGAGCGCCGGGATCGCGAGGTCGTCGGCGAAGACCTCGACGACCTTCCACCCCCGGTCGACGAAGAGGGCGGCCCGACGCGAGTCCAGGGCGCGGCGACGGAACCCGGCATGGGCCGCCTCTCCCTGGTACTCCCCGATGACCCGTGGGCCCGCCCAGACGAGGTCGCCCTCGCCGAGCCAGCCGCCGTGCTCGTCGTGGACGGGGGCGTTGAGCTCCGGCTCGGGCAGGCCGGCACGGGTCAGCAACAGGCGGGCCTCGGTCTCCTTCGGCGATCGGGACCCGGTCCGCACCTCCGGGAGCGCCCGGCGAAGGCGTTCGCGGCCGGGCAGGCGAGGCCGGTCGCGCAGTCGTGCCGTCAGCGGCCCGACCGAGCCGAGGCGCGCGGCCACGCAGTCGCCGAGCACGACGAGCTCGTCGACCGTGGCCACCGCGGCGAGGTCGCACCACGTGTCGGCCAGGTCCACGACCCGCAGGCCCCGGACCCGGGCCACCGCACAGGTCTCGAGGCCACGGTGACCGACGACGCCGGCCCGTCGGATCCGGGTGCGGTCGCTGGTGCGGCTGACGTGCAGCGGACCCAGCCGCTGGAGGCGCCACGGGAGCCACAGGTCCCAGATCGCGGCGGCCGTGATCCCGCTGAAAGCGACGTCGGGGGGCAGCACGAGGGAGTAGGCCCAGGCGCGTTCGGTGACCGAGGTCAGCGGGACGGCAGACCGGACCCCCGAGGTGGGACGGGCCAGGTCGGGGCCCGCGAGGCGACCCCGGCCCAGACCGGCCTCGGCGCCGCTGGCGAGGACGAACGGCCGGCCAGCGAGACCGGGCGGCAGGGCGGTGCGGGGCCGGCTGGTGCGGGGCATGCGCCGAGCCTCGTCGGCCCCCGCGCCGGCGCCCAGTGCCGGCCGGACCCGGTGTGGACGACGGCCCGGTCGAGCCGGGGCTGTGGACGCCCGGACAAGGGGTCGAGATCGCAGGCTGGACCTCGCCCGCGGATGCGATCGCGACCCCTTCCCGAGGCTGGGCCCGCGATCGTGGCTCCGTGTCGGGTGCAGCCCGGGTCAGACGGAGTCGCGCTCGACGAGGTGCGTGTCGAGCAGGGTGACCTGCTCCACCGCCTCGCCGTCGAGCAGGCGGAGCAGGGTGTCGGCCATCACGACGCCCATCTGCCGGGCCGGTTGGCTGATCGTCGTCAGCCCGACCCGGCCCCGGGTGGCGTAGCGGCTGTTGTCGAACCCGACGAGCGCGACGTCCTGGGGCACCCGCAGGCCGCGCTCGTCGAGGGCGAGCATGACCCCGCTCGCCATGAGGTCGCTCGCGACGAAGATCGCGTCGATGTCGGGGTGGGTGTCGACCAGGGCCAGTCCGGCCCGGATGCCGCCCGCCTCGGTGAAGTCGCCGTGCGCGATCCGGTGGTCGGACAGCCCGGCCCCGCGCATCGCATCGCGCCAGCCCTGCTCGCGGTCGACGGCAGCGGTCATGTCGGGCGGTCCGGCGATGGTCGCGATCGCGGTGCGGCCGTGGTCGATGAGGTACTGCGTCGCGAGGCTGCCGCCGTAGCGGTTGTCGACGTCGATGTAGTGGTCGCTCGCCCGCGTCGCCTCCCCGACCGGCCGGCCGCCGAAGACGACGGGCAGCGACTGGCCGAGCGAGGCGAGGAAGTGGTCGCTCGAGTGGTGCGAGACGACGATGGCGCCGTCGACGTTACCGCCGAGCAGGTACCGCCGGGTCTTCTCCGAAGGGATCGCGTGGGTCAGCTGGAGGTTGAGCACGTACTCGCTGTCGTCGATCCGCTCGCTGATCCCCTCGACGACCTCGCCGAAGTGGGGGTCGCCGAAGAAGCGGTGGGCATCCTCGGGCACGACGAGGGCGATCGACATCGTGGCCCGGGCGACGAGGGAGCGCGCGGCCCGGTTGGGCACGTAGTTGAGCTCGGCGATGGCCGCCCGGACCGTCGCGAGGACATCGGCGCTGACCCGGGGCGAGTCGTTGATGACCCGGGACACCGTGGCCCGGCTGACGCCGGCGACGCGGGCGACCTCCTCGAGGGTCGGCCGCGTCGGCAGGTGGCCGGACCCGGCGGTCCGGGGGCTCATGTCGTCGGTGCTCCCGGGCTCTCGGGCAGCGGCAGCTCCCGGGTGCGGATGACCCGGGCCAGCTCGAGCGCACTCGCCTTCGGGGTGCGCTGCTGCGTCTCGTAGTCGACCCGGACGATGCCGAAGCGCTTGGCATAGCCCCAGGCCCACTCGTAGTTGTCGAGGAAGGACCAGTAGAAGTAGCCGCGCACGGGGGTGCCGGCGTCGATGGCGTCGAGCACCGCGTGCAGGTGCGCCTGGAGGTATGCCGTTCGCCGCGTGTCGTCGACGAAGCCGTCGGCGTCGGGCTCGTCCTCGAACGCCGCGCCGTTCTCGGTCACGTGCAGGACCGTCGCGGCCCCGCCGGTGTAGTCCTCGTGCAGCCGGGCCAGCAGTCGGGTCAGGCCCTCGGGCTGGACCTCCCAGCCCATCGCCGTCGTCGGCAGGCCGCGGGGGTGCGGGTGGGCGTCCGCGGCGGCGGGGAAGGGCGAGTGCAGCTCACGCCCGGTGGGCGGCGCGTCGGAGGCGGGACCGTCGAGAGGCTCGTGGCCGACGGCCTGTCCGGTGTAGTAGTTCACCCCGAGCACGTCGATCGGCGTCGCGATGACCTCGAGGTCGCCATCCATGATGTGGTCCTCGAGTCCCAGCCCTCGGACGTCCTCGAGCAGGTCGAGCGGGTAGGCGCCGCGGAAGATCGGGTCGAGGAAGATCCGGTTCATCTGGCCGTCGATCCGGCGGGCGGCGTCGATGTCGCGCGGGTCGGACGGGTCGACCGGGTCGACGACGGTGAAGTTGAGCGTCAGGCCCAGCTCGAGCGCGGCGTCGCGCGCCCGGAGCGCCCGAACGGTCTTGCCGTGAGCGAGCATGAGGTGGTGCGCGGCGACGAGACCGTCACGCGGGGAGGTGCCACCCGGGGCGTGCTCGCCCGAGGTGTGCCCGAGGAAGGCCGAGCACCACGGCTCGTTGAGCGTCGTCCACGTCGAGACGCGGTCGCCGAGCCGGTCGTGGACGGCGAGGGCGTAGTCGACGAACCGGTCGGTCGTCTCGCGGTTGGTCCAGCCGCCACGGTCTTGGAGCGCCTGCGGCAGGTCCCAGTGGTAGAGCGTCAGCCAGGGAGCGACGCCGTGCTCGATGAGCGAGTCGACGAGCCGCTCGTAGAAGTCGAGCCCGGCCGGGTTGACCGGCCCGCCGTCGGGGCAGACCCGGTCCCACGAGGTGGAGAAGCGGTAGGACTGCACCCCGAGCGACTGCATGAGGGCCACGTCAGCGGCATACCGGTGATAGTGGTCGCACGCGACGTCCCCGGTGTCGCCGTCGACCACCGTGCCCGGCGTGTGCGAGAAGGTGTCCCAGATCGAGTCGGTGCGCCCGTCCTCGTGCCTGGCCCCCTCGATCTGGTAGGCCGCGGTGGCGACCCCGAGCACGAAGTCCGCCGGGACCGGACGGACGAGGGGGCTGGCTGCGGAGGGGGTCATCCCTGGACTGCTCCTTGCATGAGGCCGGAGACGGTCTGTCAGCCGGCGACGAAGACGACGATGAGCGGCGGTGCCGTGAGCACGAGGCTGTCGAGCGCGCGCGAACAGGCACCACGGTACGGGGGTCGCGGCGTGTGGGCCCTCACATCCGCGCGGATCCGGTCCCTTGACCGGGTAGGGGGAGTGCAATGGGATGAAGAGGCACGAGCCGGGGAGGCACCGCTGCCGACCCGGACGGACGGAAGGGCCGACCATGCACCGACAGTCTGCGCAGGCGCCGCGATGAGCGGCTACGACCTCGTCGCGATGGGGCGGGTCGGGGTCGACCTCTATCCCCTCCAGCACGGCGTGACCCTCGACGAGGTGCACAGCTTCGAGAAGTTCCTCGGCGGCAGCGTCGCCAACGTCACCGTGGCCGCGACCCGGCACGGCCTCTCGACGGCCCTGATCAGCCGCACCGCCGACGACGCGTTCGGTCGCTACGTGCACCGGGAGCTGCTGCGACTGGGGGTCGACGACGCCTTCGTCGGGACGGCCACCGGTGGGGCGCCGACCCCCGTCACGTTCGCGGAGGTCTTCCCGCCCGACCACTTCCCGCTCTGGTTCTATCGCCACCCGACGGCGCCCGACCTGATGATCGAGCCGGACTCCCTGCCCCTGAAGCAGATCGAGGAGGCGCGCGTCTACTGGTCGACGGTGACGGGCCTCAGCCAGGAGCCGAGCCGCGCGGCCCACTTCGCTGCCTGGGAGGCGCGTGCCCGGCGGCCCTTCACGATCCTCGACCTCGACTACCGCCCGGAGTTCTGGCTTGATGCCGCCCTGGCCCGCGAGCAGGCTTCTCGCGCAGTCGAGCACGTGACGATCACGATCGGCAGCCCCGAGGAGTGCGAGATCGCGACGGGTGAGAGCGACCCCGACCGCGCGGCTCGGGCGTTGCTCGACCGGGGCGTCGAGCTCGCCGTCGTCAAGCAGGGCGCCGGCGGGGTCACGGCGACGACCGCGACGGAGCGGATCCACGTGCGGCCCTTCCCGGTCCACGTCGTCAACGCGCTCGGGGCCGGGGACGGCTTCGGCGGCGCGCTCCTGCACGGGCTGCTGGGCGGCTGGGACCTCGAGCGGATGCTGCACTTCGCGAGCGTCGCCGGAGCGATCGTCGCCTCACGCCTCGAGTGCGCCGCCGCCATGCCGACGACGGCCGAGGTGCAGGCCATGCTGTCCGACATCGAGGTCACCGACGGGGCCTTCTGAGCGGCATACCCCCGGAAATGAGAACACCGCCCCTGCTGGTTCTGTCGCCGAACTCGACCAGCAGGGGCGGTTTGCCCTTGACCCGGTGACCGACAGGGGGAGGAGATCACCGAGCCGCACAGGAGCAACTCACAAGAAGAACTATGCGCCGCCTCCCTGAAAGGAGGCTGGGAAACCCGTATCAGTTGGCCCAGAGTGGGCGCGCTCAGGCGCCGGTCACCATCCAGGCGTCGCCGCGGGCCCGCCAGCCGAGCATGACGCCCCGGATGACCATGAAGCCGGTGAAGGCGAGCCACAGCACGACGACGTCGTGGGTCGGGGATCCGCTGGGGCCGAGCGCCCGCACCGCCAGGGCGAGCGGCAGGTAGGCGACGAAGGTGGCGAGCTGGCCCCAGGCGAGCCAGCGCCCGTCGCCGGCGCCGATGAGCACCCCGTCGAGGACGAAGACGTAGCCGGCGACGGCCTGGCCGAGCCCGACGACGACGAGCGCGGCGCCGAGGGCCTCCCGCACGGCGGGGTCGGTGGTGAAGAGGGCGGGCAGCACGCCGTGGAGGGCCACGACGACGAGGCCGAGGCCGAGCCCGCCCCAGACCCCCCAGCGCAGCATCGTCGAGGTGGCGAGTCGGACCCCTGCCGTGTCGCCGGCGCCGAGCGCCCGACCCGTGAGGGCCTGCGCCGCGATGGCCAGGGCGTCGAGGGCGAACGCGAGGAAGCTCCAGATGGTGAGGGCCACCTGGTGCGAGGCGAGGGTCACGTCCCCGAGGGACGCGGCGACCCAGGTCGTCACGAGGAGCGTCGCCCGCAGCGCGAGCGTGCGCACGAGGAGGGGAACTCCGGTGCGGGCCGCGGCCAGGACCCGCCCCGGGTGGGGGGTCAGCCCCGCGCCGAGGGCCCGGGCCCGGACGAGCACGACCGCGACGAGGCCGATGGCCATGCCGGTCTGGGCGATGACGGTGCCCCAGGCGGATCCGGCGATCCCCCAGTGCAACCCGTAGACGAAGACGAGGTTGAGCACGACGTTGGCGCTGAAGCCCGCGACGGAGGCCACGAGGGGGGTGCGGGTGTCCTGGAGGCCGCGCAGCACCCCGGTCACGGCGAGGATGACGAGCATCGCCGGCAGGCCGAGGCTGGAGACCCGGAGGTAGGTCGTCGCCTGCTCGATGACGGCCTCGGACGCACCGAAGGCCGCGCTGATCGGTCGGGCGGTGAGCGCGACGACGACCGCGGTGACCGACCCGATGGCGACCGACAGCCACAGGCCGTCGATGCCGGCCCCGATCGCCCCGCGCTCGTTGCCGGCGCCGAGCTGCCGCGCGACGACGCTCGTCGTGCCGTAGGCGAGGAAGACGAAGATGCCGGATGCCGTGAGCAGCGCGGCGCTCGCGACCCCGAGCCCGGCCAGCTCGGCCGTGCCGAGGTGGCCGATGATCGCGGAGTCGGCGAGCAGGAAGAGCGGCTCGGCGATGAGGGCGAGGAAGGCGGGGACCGCGAGGCGCAGGATCTCGCGGCGTACCTCGGGCGAGGACGGGTCCGGGGGCGGGGTCGGGGGCGGGGGCGGGGAGGTGCTCACGACGAGACCCCGACGTGCTTGAGCGCCTCCCGGCGGGACAGCGCCGACAGGTCGGGGTGCTCGGCGACGAAGCCCTGGACCCACGCCGGGTCGAACCGGGCGTGGTCACGCAGCGCCCAGCCGATCGCCTTGCGGCTGAAGAAGTCGGTCTCCTCGATGTTGGGCTCGATGACGTCGCGGAGCAGGCTCTGGTCGACGCGGTCCTTGGCCCCGACCTGGCTGATGATCGCCGACCGCCGCACCCAGAGCGAGTCCGACCCGGCCCACTCGCGGAGCCGCAGTCCCTCGACCTGCGGCTCGGCGAGCCGGGTGTCGCGCACGAGGTGGGTCGCGATGTCGTCGACGACGTCCCACCAGGCACCGGCGCGGATCAGGCTCTCCCACAGCTGCATCGAGTCGCTGTCGACCCACTCGCGGTAGGCGCGGTGGCGTGCGAGCGTGATCGCGGCATACCAGTGGTCGCGGTGGGTCGCCCCGTCCCAGAGGCTGCGGATCGTCGCCTCCCACTGGTCTCGTGAAGCCATCGCGAATGCGGGGTCACGCAGCAGCGGGGTCAGGGCCGCCCGCAGCTGCGGCGTCGTCAGGCCGTAGTAGGGCAGGGCCGACCTCATGTAGCGCTGCTGGCCGGTGGCCCGCTCGGGGTCCGCGCCCCGCTCGAGGGCCGTGGTCACGGCCGCCACGAGGTCGTCGCGCGCGGCGACTTCGGGTCGTGCGGTCACGACGGTCAACCCCGTCGGACGGTGACGACGGGGATCTCCGGCGGCGCGAGGACCCGCACCGGAGGGCCCCACGCGCCGGCACCCCGGCTGGTGAGCACGGGCACGTCCCCGACGGCGTCGAGCCCGTCGATGACCGGCTGCTGGAGCAGCACCGCCCAGCGGAAGGGCCACAGCTGGCCGCCGTGGGTGTGCCCCGACAGCTGGAGGTCGACGCCGCGACCCTGGACGAGCTCGGCTGACTTGGGCTGGTGGGCGACGAGGAGGGTGAACCCGGCCGGGTCGGAGTCCCGCAGGGCGAGGTCGGGGTCGGGAGCCGCGTCCCCCGTCGCGGTGAGGTCGTTGATCCCGGCGACCCGGATCGTCTCGGTGCCACCCGCCGGGTCGGTGAGCACGAGCGAGTCGTTGCGCAGCACCGTGATCCCGAGCGTCTCCCAGTGCGCGAGCCAGGCATCCGCCTCCTGGGAGATGTACTCGTGGTTGCCGCTCACCGCGACGACGCCGAGGGGGGCCTCGAGGTCGGCGAGGGGGGCGAGGACGTCGGCCACCTGCTCGACCTTGCCGTCGACGAGGTCGCCGCCGAGCACGACGAGGTCGGGCTCGGCAGCGTTGATGGCGTCGACGGCCGCGCGGGTGAAGGTCGCGTCACGGACCGGCCCGGCGTGCAGGTCGGTCAGCAGTGCGATCCGCAGCCCGTCGAAGGCCTCCGGCAGGTCGGGGCTCGTCACCGTCGCCGCGGTGACCGTCGGTCGGGCGGCCTCGTGCAGCCCCCAGCCGGTCGCCGCCACCGCGAGGACGGCGACGGCCGGGGTCCCGGCGCGCAGGACGCGTCGGCGCGCGGCGGGACGTCGGAGCAGTCGGGCGACGAGGGCGGCTACTCCCAGGGCGAGCACGCCGAGCAGCAGGTAGACCCCGATCGCGAGCCAGGTCAGCCCCGCCCACGCGAGCCATCGGCGACCGTTCGGGTCGATGACCCCGCCGAGCATCGCGAAGCCGACGAGGGAGGTGAGCCAGCCGAGACCGAGGACGAGCCCGGTGCCGATGCGGGTGCGCCGGCCCCAGCCCGGAGCGACGGCGAGCCGACGGTGGAGGTAGACGGTGAGCAGGGCGAGGACCGTCGCGAGGACGGGGACGAAGAACGACAAGCGGCAGCGCTCAGGCCGGGGTGCCGAAGCGGACGGCGTTGCGCGCGCGGGCCTTGTCGCGCTCGAGGTCCCGGTCCTTCGGCGGCGCCGTCGTCGTCAGGTGCTCGAGCAGGTGGGCGGTCGCGTGGGCGATCTCCTCGACCGCCGCGTCGAACGCCGCCTGGTTGGCCTGGCTGGGCTTGGTCGCCCCGCTGACCTTGCGGACGTACTGCAGCGCGGCAGCGCGCACCTCGTCCGACGTGGCCGGGGGCTCGAAGTTGTGGAGCTGGCGGATGTTGCGGCACATGACTCGAGGGTATGCCGCCCACCCCCCGGGTGCGACGGTTCGAGTTCCCCGGACGCCGGGCGCCACCCCGCCGCGGGCCGGTGCCACCATGGGGGTCATGGCTGAGGTGCCGGGAGGGCAGGGGCACGGGGAGGCGCTCGGACGCGAACCCGCGGGTGCGGCATCGACGGCGACCGTCGGGGAGTGCCCGCTGGATCGCCAGCTCGAGATGGGCACGCCCCGGGGCCGGCTCGTGCTCACCACGACGATCCTCGGCAGCGCGGTCGCGATGCTCGACGGGACGATCGTCAACGTGGCACTCCCCCGGATCGGCCGCGAGCTGGGCGCGGGCCTCTCCGGTCTGCAGTGGGTCGTCAACGCCTACGCGCTCGCGCTCGCGGCCCTCATCCTGCTCGGCGGGTCGCTCGGTGACCGGTTCGGTCGGGCCCGGGTCTATGCCATCGGGACGGCGGGTTTCGGCGTCGCGTCGCTGCTCTGCGGTCTCGCCCCGACGATCGAGACGCTCGTGCTGGCGCGCGCGGCCCAAGGCGTGGCCGCGGCGCTGCTCGTGCCGGGCAGCCTCGCGATCCTGCAGGCCTCCTTCCGCACGGAGCACCGGATGGCCGCGATCGGGGCGTGGACCGGACTGCTCGGGGTCGCGTCGGCGTCAGGTCCGGTCGTCGGTGGCTGGCTCGTCGACATCAACTGGCGGTGGGCTTTCGGCCTCAACGTGCCGCTGACCGCGCTCGTCGTCGTGCTGACGCTCCGCGTCGTTCCCGAGTCGCGGAACGAGGCGGCGAGCCACCGGCTCGATGTGGCGGGGGTGGCGCTCGCGGTCGTGGGCCTCGGTGGCATCACGTACGCCCTCACGGTCGCCCCTGCCCGGCCGGGACTCGTCCCGATCGGGCTCGGTGTCGTCGGGGTGGCAGCGCTCATCGGGTTTGTCCTGGTCGAGCGCGGGTCCGCGCACCCCATGGTGACCCCACGACTCTTTGCGAGCCGCGTCTTCACCGCGATCAACATCGTCACCCTGCTCGTCTACGCCGGGCTCGCGGCCGCGCTGCTCTTCCTCGCCCTCTTCCTGCAGGTCACGGCCGGCTGGTCGGCACTCGCCGCCGGGTCGGCAACGCTGCCGATGAGCCTGATCATGCTGGTGCTCGCGGGCCGCTTCGGTGCCCTGGCGACGGCCCACGGGCCGCGCCGCTACATGGTGGCGGGCACGCTCTTGGCCGCCGCGGGCTTCGTGGTGCTCGCCCTCTCGCCCGCGTCGCCGTCCTACGTCGTCCACATCCTCCCCGGTGTGCTCCTGCTCGGGCTCGGCCTCGCGATGCTCGTCGCACCGCTCACCGGGACGGTTCTCGCCGCCGCCCCGGACGAGCTGGCGGGGACGGCGAGCGGTGTCAACAACGCCGTCTCCCGCACCGCCGGCCTGCTCGCGGTCGCGGCCCTGCCCCCGCTCGTCGGGCTCTCCGGGGACGCGTATGCCGACCCGACGGCGATGGCCTCGGCGTTCCGCGCCGCGATGCTCGTCTGCGCCGGACTCGTGGCCGCGGGCGCCGGGGTGACCGCCTTCGGCCTGCGCGTCAGCGGGCGGCCCGTGGCGTGACGTGGCGTGACGGGCCGGCCCAGCGGCATACCTGAGGGGTGCCGGGCCCTCCGCCACTGCTTCGCGAGGTGGAGCAGTGGCGTGGGGCGGCCGGGCTGAGGCTCCTCCGGTGACTCCGCCACTGCTCCGCGAGGTGGAGCAGTGGAGGAGGAATGATGGGGGTAGGGGGTTGCCCCCAGGTTAGTTAGTGCAGTTAACTAACTCTCGTGGCCGCCGACCCTCCTCGCTCGGGCCCGGTGCCCGCGCACGGGCGCCGGCCCAACCTGGCCCTCGTGCTCCAGGCCCTCCACTCCGGGGGACCGATGAGCCGGGCGGATCTCGCGCGCCGCCTCGGCCTGACCAAGGTCAGCGTCTCGGACCTCGTGGCCGACCTGCTCGCGCGCGGCCACGCCGTCGAGCTCGGGCCCTCCGGGGTCGTGCGCCCCGGCAAACCGGCCACGCTCGTCGACCTCAACCGCACCGGGCTGCAGACGGTCGGCCTCGACCTCGCCGCCCCGGGGGTGCTCCGCGCCGCCGTTCTCGACCTCGACGGCACGATCCTCGCCCGCGACGAGCGGACCCTCGGGCCGGTGCGCGGCGCCGCTGCCGTCGACCTCGTCCTCGAGCTCGCCCTCGGGGCCGTCGCCGCGGCGACGGCCCCGGTCCTCGGACTGGGCGTGGGGACGCCGGGCATCGTGCGCCCGGGTGGGGTCGTCGACACCGCGCCCAACCTCGGCTGGACCGACGTCCCGCTCGGTGACCTGCTCGCCGAGGCCACGGGCCTGCCGGTGCTCGTCTGCAACGACGCCGACGCGGCCGTCCACGCCGAGCACACCCTCGGCGGCGGCGAGGACCTCGTGCTCGTCAAGATCGGGAGCGGCGTCGGGTGCGGGGTCGTCGTCGGTGGCCGACGGGTGCGTGGCGCGCACTCCGGCGCCGGGGAGATCGGCCACGTCACGGTCGGCACCGACGGTGGGGCGCGGTGCGGCTGCGGCAGGTACGGGTGCCTCGAGACCTGGCTCGCCGTCCCCCACCTCGAGGCGGCGCTCGCGGCGGGCGGGTCGAGCGGATCGAGCGGCGTGCTGCGCGAGGCCGGCCAGCGCCTCGGCATCGCGCTGGCCCCCGTCGTCGGTGTGCTCGACCTCGCCGAGGTCGTCCTCAGCGGTCCCGAGCACCTTCTCGCCGGCCCCCTGCTGCAGTCCGTCGACGACACCCTCCGCTCACGGATGCTCACGCGTCCGACCGCGGAGCTCGTCGTGCGCCTCGCGGGCGACCCGACCGACATCGTCCTGCGTGGCGCGTCCGTGCTCGTCCTCTGGGACCAGCTCGGGATCGCCTGACCCCCACTCCTCGAGAGGAACCGACCCATGGAGAACCCGGTCGAGCACGACCCGACCACCGAGATCCGCCGACTCGTCTCGGGCACGCTCATGCCCGGTTTCGTCGGCACGACGGTGCCCGACTGGATCACGCGCGAGTATGCCGCGGGGTTGGCGTCCGTCTGCCTCTACGGGGCGAACCTGGCCGGGGCAGAGCAGTTCTCGCGACTGTGCTCCGACCTGCGCCGGTCCGGACCCGACCTCGTGATCGCCATCGACGAGGAGGGTGGCGACGTCACCCGCCTGCACTACCTCACCGGTTCGCCGCAGCCCGGCAACGCGATCCTCGGGCGACTCGACGATCATCTGACCACGCGGGCGTCGGGGGTGTCCGTCGGGCGGGAGCTCGCGGCATACGGCATCAACCTCGACCTCGCCCCGGTCGTCGACGTCAACTCCGCGGACGAGAACCCCGTCATCGGCACCCGCAGCTTCGGCGCCGACCCCGGGCTCGTCGCGCGGCACTCCGCGGCGTGGGTCGAGGGCCTGCAGTCGGTGGGGATCGCCGGCTGCGCGAAGCACTTCCCCGGGCACGGCGACACCGTGACCGACTCGCACCTCGCGCTCCCGCGGGTGGACGCCCCGGCGGACGTGCTCGAGGCGCGCGAGCTCGTCCCCTTCCGGGCGGCGGTCGCGGCCGGCGTCGCGTGCGTGATGACGTCCCACATCGTCGTCTCGGCGATCGACCCGGACCGCGCTGCGACGTTCTCGCCGGTGCTGCTCGGCGAGGTGCTGCGCGGCCGTCTCGAGTTCGAGGGCGTCATCGTCTCCGACGCACTCGACATGGCTGGGGCCTCGGCAGAGACGGGGGTGCCCGAGGCCGCGGTGCGGGCTTTGTCCGCGGGGTGCGACCTGCTGTGTCTCGGGTCGGGGACGAGCGAGGAGACGCACCTCGCGGTCGTGGACGCCCTCGTCGTCGCGGTGCGGTCCGGCCGTCTCGACCGGTCCCGGGTCGAGGACGCTGCGCGTCGAGTGTCTGCGCTCGGCGCCGCCTATCCGGCTGTGGCGGAGGCGAGTCGCGACGACGGAGCCCCTGACGGAGACGCAGACGGGGGCGCGCTGCTCTCCGCGGACGAGGTCGCAGCGGGCTTCCACGTCACCGACGCGGCCCGCGAGTGGCTGGCCGCGGACGGGCCGGCCCGGATCGTCCAGGTCGGCACGGCCACCAACGTCGCGGTGGGTCAGGTCGCGTGGGGTCCGGCGGCCGCGGGGCTCACGGTGGCGGAGGAGGACGTGCCGGCCGGGGTTCGCGTCGCCGTGGTCGGGCGTGGTCTCGAGCCAGGACACCCGGCGTGGGCCTGTGCCGGACGGCTGAGGGCGGCAGGGCACCGGACCATCGTCGTCGAGTGCGGCTGGCCGCGCGGTGGGGCCGACATCGCCACCTACGGAGGGTCGCTCGCCGCCGGGACGGCGTTGGGGCAGCTGCTGGGCGTCGACCCGCGATGAGGCTCGGCATCGACATCGGCGGGACGAAGACCGCGGTCGTCGTCCTCGCGGACACGCGTGACGGTGGGGTCGCGGGCGCTGGGGTGGGCGACGAGGTCACGCCGGTGGCGACGGCCTCGGCGCCCTCGGGTCGCGGTGGGCGGGAGGTGGTCGAGGTCGCGGCCCGCCTCGCCAGAGAGGCGGCCGCGGCGGTGGGTGGTCTCGGGGCGATCTCCTCGGTCGGGGCCTGCACGCCCGGGCTCGTCGACCCGGCCACCGGGTGGGTGCGTCATGCCGTCAACCTCGAGGTCGAGGCGCTCGACCTGGCCGGGGGGCTCGAGCAGTCGCTGCGCCGGCCCGTGCGGGTGGACAACGACGTCAAGGCGGCGGCCCTCGGCGCACACCGCCTGAGCGGCCGGACGGACGTGCGGACCCTGGCCTACCTCAACCTCGGCACCGGCCTCGCGTCGGCGGTCGTCGTCGACGGGGTGGTCGTGCGCGGGGTCGCCGGAGTGGCGGGCGAGATCGGCCACCTGCCCGTCGGCGGCGACGTATCGTGCCCGTGTGGACAGGTCGGCTGCCTCGAGACCCTCGCTTCCGGATCGGCGATCGCCCGGCTCTGGCCGGTCGAGGGTCGGCTCGACCGGGACCCCTTCGTCGCAGCCGCCCGCGGTGATGATCTGGCGCGGTCTGCGGTCGAGTCGCTCTGCCGCGGTGTGGGTCTCGCGGTCGAGATGCTGGCCATCGCGTCCGGGGCCGAGCACGTGGTGATCGGCGGTGGGCTCGTCGCCCTGGGCGCACCGCTGCGGGCCGGCATACGGGCTGATCTCGAGCGCCGGGGTGCGTCCTCGAGCCTCGTCGCGGGTCTCGGCCTGCCCGACCGTTTCGAGCTGCTCCCCGCGTCGGTGCCCGTGGCCGCGCTCGGCGCCGCCTGGCTGCATCCGTCCGGTCCGACAGCGGGCGAGGTCGGCTGATGGAGGTGCTCATCCAGCCCGACGGCGAGGCGGTCGCCCGCGTCGCGGCCCGCATCGTCGTCGACCGGCTGCGCGCAGCCACGACGAGGCCGCCCGTGCTCGGGCTGGCGACCGGGTCCTCCCCGCTGGGGCTCTACCGCGAGCTGGCCGCTGCCGTGGACCGCGGGGAGATCGACATCGAGCGGGTCGTGGGTTTCGCGCTCGACGAGTACGTGGGTCTGCCGGTTGGGCACCCGCAGACCTACCGGGAGGTCCTCCTGCGGGAGGTCTGCGACCGCATCGGCCTGGATCCCGCTCGGCTGCACGTGCCGGACGGCACCGGGAGCTCTGAGACCGAGCTCGCCGACGGCGCTGCGGCGTACGAGGAGGCGATCCGCGCCGCCGGTGGTGTCGACGTCCAGATCCTCGGCGTCGGGGCCAACGGCCACCTCGGCTTCAACGAGCCGTCGTCGGCCCTCAGCTCGCGGACTCGGGTCAAGCGCCTGTCGGCACGGACCCGTCGCGACAACGCCCGCTTCTTCGACTCCCTCGACGACGTGCCGACCCACTGCGTCACGCAGGGCCTCGGCACGGTGCTCGACGCGCGGTGCCTGGTGCTCGTCGCGACCGGTGAGGGCAAGGCGGCCGCGGTGGCGGCCGCCCTCGAGGGGCCCCTCACCTCCTCGTGCCCGGCCTCGGTCCTGCAGTGGCACGCGGATGCCGTCGTCGTCCTCGACGAGGAGGCCGCGGACGGACTCACCGGGCGGGACTACTACGACGCCTCGGCCGAGGGTCTCTGACGCGCCGGCTGCCGGAGCCAGGTCGAGGCCGGCGTGGAGGCCCGGGTGGGGGCCGCTGGGGCAGGTGGGAACGTGTCGCCCGGGGTGTGCGATATGTGTCCCTGTCAAGCCGGGAGAACGGGTTGTGAGGGTCTTTACCATTTGCTTCCCCAAGGCTGGTTGTGGACAACGCACAGGCCGCAACTATTTTCTGTCCACAGGGCGGTGACTCGTGTTTGCGCAGGTCGCTGAGCACGACTCCAGCGGTTTGAGAGCTCCCGGGCACAGGTCCGCACACAGCTTGTCCACACGTGGATGCGGCGTGTCGAGGGTTGCGGTCCACACGTTGTCCACAGGCTGGGGACCGCGAACCGGCTCTCGGCTTGGTCGGCGGGCAGCGCGGCACCTAGGTTGAGCCGCGTGCCCCTCGGGGACCGTCGGGCAGGTCCGACGGCTCGCCCGGCCCGGCGTCCCGGCTCTCTGTCGGTGGCCGGGTGTTGAGTGGCGTCCACCGGGTCGAAGCCAGGGTGAGGACCACGATCCCACCCCGGGCCAGAGCCAGAGTCAGAGTCCACACCAGTGGGGGAGGTCCAGCCGTGTCACTCGATGAGCTGAGCACCAGTGCGTTCGCCTCGAGCGGCCGCGCGTCCGGGCCTCCCGACGACCGGCTGCCGCCCCAGGACGTCGGCGCCGAGCAGTCGGTGCTCGGTGGCATGCTCCTGTCCAAGGACGCCATCGCCGACTGCGTCGAGCAGCTCAAGGGCCAGGACTTCTACCGCCCCGCCCACGAGCTCATCTACGACGCGGTGCTCGACCTCTACGGGCGCGGGGAGCCGGCCGACGCCATCACCGTCTCCGACGAGCTGACCAAGCGCGGCGACCTCACCCGCATCGGCGGTCAGGCCTACCTCCACCAGCTCATCGCCTCGGTCCCGACCGCCGCCAACGCCGGCTACTACGCGCAGATCGTCGCCGAGCGCGCCGTCCTGCGCCGGCTCGTCGAGGCCGGGACACGCATCGTCCAGCTCGGCTACGCCCAGGGCGGCGGCGACGTCGAGGACATCGTCAACGCGGCCCAGGCCGAGGTCTACTCCGTCGCCGACAAGCGCGGGGGTGAGGACTACCACGTCCTCGGCGACATCATCGAGGCCACGGTCGACGAGATCGAGGTCGCCTCCGGCCGGTCCGGCGAGATGACCGGTGTCCCGACCGGCTTCACCGACTTCGACGCCCTCACCAACGGGCTTCACCCCGGCCAGATGATCGTCATCGCCGCCAGGCCTGCAATGGGCAAAGCGCTGGACCTGGAGACGCCGCTCCCCACCCCCGACGGGTGGACCACGATGGGGCAGGTCGCGGTGGGCGACCTGGTGCTCGGCGCCGACGGCCGTCCCGCTCGAGTCGTCGCCGCGACAGAGGCGATGACCGACCGCCCCTGTTACGAGGTGGAGTTCTCGGACGGCTCAGTCCTCGTGGCCGACGGGCAGCACCAGTGGGTGACCCAGACGCGTGCCGAGCGCCGCGGCAGTGGAGCAGGTGGTGTCCGCACCACGAAGGAGATCGCCGACTCGCTGCGCACCGCCACCGCAGAGCAGCGCCTCAACCACTCGGTGCGGATTGCGAAGCCGCTTGCGCTCCCTTCGGTTGAGCTGCCGCTCCCGCCGTACGCGCTCGGCGCGTGGCTCGGAGACGGCACGAGCGCCGCGGCCACCATCACCAGCGCAGACCCCGAGATCCCGATGCGCATCGAGGCCGACGGCCTGGTGGCGCGGCCGGTTGCCGGCCGGATGCGCTACGCCCTGAGCCTGCCGGTCGAGCCGGTGGCCGCGCGCGCTTGCGTGGTGTGCGGGACTGCCTTCGTTCCGACGACGAGCCAGGTCAAGACCTGCGGTCGCTCCTGTGGCGGGCGGGCCAAGGGTCTGGGCGGTCTCGTCGGGGCGCCGACCTGCCCCGACTGTGGCGGCCCATCGGCCGGGTGGGCGCGGTGTCAGCGCTGCCGCAACGACCACGGAACGGTCCGTGGACTGCTGCGCTCGATCGGGGTGCTCGGTGACAAGCACGTCCCCACCGCCTACCTACGAGCCTCCGAGTCGCAGCGACGGGCCCTGCTCGCGGGGCTGCTCGACACGGACGGGACCGTCACCAACGGCGGCTCCGTCCAGTTCACCGTGACCAACCAGCGACTCGCTGGCGACGTGCACGAGCTGGTCGTGAGCCTGGGCTATCGCTGCACGGTGGCGCAGCGCCAGGTCAAGGGACACACGGCGGCCAGCTCGATCGCCTACAACCTGAACTTCACGACGGACGACGACGTCTTCGAGCTGCCTCGCAAGGCCCTGCTGCACAAGGAGATGCGCCTCGCGAAGCCTGCGCGTGAAAGGTTGCGCTTCGTCACCGCGGTGCGTCCGATCCCGTCGGTTCCCGTCCGGTGCATCGAGGTCGAGAACGAGGACCACCTCTACCTGGCCGGCCGCACGATGATCCCGACCCACAACTCGACGATCGGACTCGACATCGTCCGATCGGCGGCGATCAAGCACAACATGGCAGCTGTCGTCTTCTCGCTCGAGATGAGCCGCACCGAGATCACGATGCGCTTGTTGTCGGCCGAGGCCGGCATCCAGCTCCAGCACATGCGCAAGGGCACGATGCGCGACGAGGACTGGACCCGGCTCGCCTCGACGATGGGCAAGGTCTCCGACGCGCCCCTGTTCATCGACGACTCGCCCAACATGTCGCTGATGGAGATCCGCGCCAAGTGCCGACGGCTCAAGCAGCGCCACAACCTCAAGCTCGTCGTCATCGACTACCTCCAGCTGATGAGCTCGGGCAAGCGCGTCGAGTCACGCCAGCAGGAGGTCTCGGAGTTCTCCCGAGCCCTCAAGCTGCTGGCCAAGGAGCTCGAGGTCCCCGTCATCGCGATCTCGCAGCTCAACCGTGGCCCCGAGCAGCGCACCGACAAGAAGCCCGCGATGAGCGACCTGCGCGAGTCCGGCTCGATCGAGCAGGACGCCGACATGGTCGTCCTGCTCCACCGCGAGGCCGCCTACGAGAAGGACTCGCCGCGAGAAGGCGAGGCCGACCTCATCGTCGCCAAGCACCGCAACGGCCCGACCGACACGATCGTCGTCGCCTTCCAGGGGCACTTCAGTCGCTTCACGAACATGGCCAACAACTTCTGACCGCTGGGTTCCGTCGACGGCGGATCGGTTCACGACACGCGGGCACTCCGCGTCTTGGTGTGCGTTCGTCTCGTCGAAGTCCCGCGCGATGGTGGCGGCGAGGTCCAGACGTTCGGGATTCATGGTCAGGACGTGCCATCGCACCTGGGCCGACCGGTCCTGCGCCAGTCGGGTCAACGTGTCGAAAGTGAGCCGCCGGGAGGCGGCGGCGGCGGCGCGAACGCTCGCGGTGCTGTCGCCGGACAACGCCTCGACATCCTCGGCGCAAGAGGTTCGGGTTGGCCACGACGGCGGACCTGACCGATCGCTGCGGATCCCGTGCCGGAGC
>JBDSSS010000057.1:0-31373 GCA_039928615.1 Terracoccus sp.
CCCCGGGACAGCTGGGCCCCAGCGTGATCGGCGCCCACGTGGACTCTCCCGAGGGCCGCAAGGGCATCTTCTGGAACCTCGGCAAGGTCAAGCCGGGCGACGCGATCGAGATCACCCGGTCGGACAAGAAGATGGTCACCTTCACCGTCGACCGGGTCCAGGCCTACAAGAAGACCTCGTTCCCCACCGACCTCGTCTACAAGGGTGACTTCGACCGGAGCGAGATCCGCCTCGTCACCTGCGGCGGTCCGGTGGACAACCGCAACGAGTACCGCGACAACGTCGTCGTCTTCGGACACCTCACGAACGTCTCGGGCGCCTGACCCCACCGGTTCCACGCGAACCCACGCATCACCCGAGAGCTGGCTCAGCGGCATACGCACGAGGGGGTATGCCGCTGTGCCCCTTGGCCCCCCGGCCGACGCCACCCCGTCGGCCGGGGGGCTTTTCGCTCCCCCCGACACACCCGGCCGTTATGCCAATGTGACATCGACTTGGCCCTTCCTTTACTCTTTGACGGTCCGACGGCCTACGTCGGGCGCCTGAGAGGTGGACCGCCTAGTCCTGCCAACGCCTCCCGGGCCTCATGACAGCACGTGGCAGGAGCGGGGGACCCAATCCTCCGGACGTCCTCGGACGTCCTTCGGGGTGAAGCCTGGATCCACGACCACGACGCGAGTCGGGTCGCGGTCACCAGGCCGGGCGCGATCTCTGGCCCGAACCCGACAGCTAACTTCGCAGGCGCTGAGAGGTCCGCTTTGAACACCACCCCCCTGCCCGGCCGTCACCGCACGCCCGGACGCCACAACACCCTCGGCGAGCTCCGCCTCCTGGCCCGTGAGTCCGCCCAGCCCGCACTCAAGAGCGCAGCCGTCGTCGCCGCCGCCGGTGGCCTCGTCGCCGCCTTCGCGCAGCCCGCCTCGGCCGCCGAGAAGGTCAACGCCCCGGTCGCGGCCGTGGTCGGCCAGGCGCCGACCGTCGTCGGTCCGGCCGCCTCGACCATCGCCACAACCGACACCGTGCAGGCCCTCGGCCTCGGTGGCATGGCCGCCTCGGCCGCCAAGACCGAGGCGGCCGAGGCGAGGCCCCTCGTCGTCGAGGACCTCGTCGTGAAGAACCAGCGAGCCGCTGCGAAGGTCGCCGCGGCCAGGGCCGCCCGCGCCAAGGCTGCCGCCGCGAAGGCCGCTGCGGCCAGGGCTGCTGCCGCGAAGGCTTCCGCTGCGAAGGCTGCCGCCGAGTCCCGCGCGGCGACCGCCTCCCGGGCCTCCCGCACCACGAGCCGGGCCACCCTGACGAACTCGACCGCCAAGGCGAAGTCGTCCCGCTCGAGCAACAGCTACGCGCCGTCCGCGTCGACCGGCGTGCGCTCCTCCGGCAACTGGGCCACGCGCGGTCAGTGCACGTGGGGCGCCCTCAGCAAGTGGTACCAGTCCACCGGGTTCTACCCCGGCGGCTGGACCGGCAACGCCCTGGTGTGGGGCGGCGGAGCGGCACGCGCCGGCTACACCGTGAGCAGCACCCCCCGCTCCCGCTCCATCCTCGTGATGCAGCCGGGTGTCCACGGCAGCTCGAGCGCCGGCCACGTCGCCTGGGTCACCTCGGTCAGCGGCAACCAGGTCACCGTCATCGAGATGAACGCCCTCGCCGGCGCGTTCAACTACAACACCCGCACACTGAGCAACACCGGCGGGATGCGCTACATCTACGCCCCGTGACCTGACGGTCATCGCGCGGACGGCGGGGAGGGTGCTTCGGCGCCCTCCCCGCCGTCGTCGTCTCGTCGCCGTCAGCGGTGTCGCCGAAGCGGGCACCACCTTCCCCCTCGTCCCGGCCGAGCCTCCGCCCTGGCCTCCAGGAGCCAGGCCCAGTGGTGACCTCTGGCCGAAGCGTCCCCTCGGAATGCGGGAAAGTTCGTACCTTCTCCCCCGCTCATCAGTGAAGGGGGTCTAGGTTGCGTTGACAGCAGGTGTTACCGGCGCCCTCCTCGTCGTAACCCGGTAGCTGTTGGCGGTGAGTCGCCGATCCTCACCGGGCCCTGACCCGGCATCTGCCAATCGAAGGGTTCCTCGATGGCTGTCGACACGACCTCCGCACAGCAGGCCCCCGAACCTCCGCAGGCACCTGCGCGCCGACCGATGCTCATCGGCAAGGGCTGGGTGCAGGCGGTTGCCATCGTCATGCTCTTCGGGTTCTTCGTCATGGGCATCCTCGCCTACCGGACCTACACCGACTCGATGCCGCAGCCGGCCAAGGTCGTCACGCCGGCAGGTGCGACAGTGTTCACGACCGCCGACATCACGGCAGGCCAGGAGCTGTTCCAAGCCCGAGGCCTGATGGAGTACGGCTCGATCCTGGGCCACGGGGCCTACCTGGGGCCCGACTTCACCGCCGACTACCTGCGCCGGTCGACCGAGATCGCGCGGTCCCAACAGATCGCCGCCGGCACCCCCGACCCGAACGGCGCGGTCGTGCAGGAGTACCGCACCAACCGCTACGACGCGGGCACCGGGACCCTCACCTTCACCGACGGCCAGGCCAAGGCCTTCCTCGCCCTCGAAAGCCACTATGCACAGTTCTTCGGTCTGGACTCCACGGCGAACGGCCTCGTGCCGCGGGTCATCACCGACCCCCAGGAGATCCACGAGATCACGGCGTTCTTCGCCTGGACGGCTTGGGCGGCCGCCGCCGAACGGCCGGGCCACTCCTACAGCTATACCAACAACTGGCCCGCCGAGCCGCGCGTCGACAACGGGCCCACGGCCGACGTCGTCGTCTGGAGCGTGCTGTCGCTGATCGTGCTGCTCGGCGGCACGGGAGCGATGTTCGCCGTCTACGGGCGGTGGAGCCGCGACATCGGCTGGCACAGCACCGAGGCACCAGCGATCGCGTTCCGCCAGCCCGGCACGGTGGGACTGACCAAGTCGCAGCGGGCCAGCGCCTGGTTCTTCTTCGTCATCGCCCTGCTCTTCGTCGCCCAGACCATCCTCGGCGCCGCCGCGGAGCACTATCGCGCGGACCTCCTCTCCTTCTTCGGCTTCGACCTCGCGCAGTGGCTGCCCTACAACCTCGCCCGGACGTGGCACCTGCAGCTGTCGCTGTTCTGGACGGCAGCAGCCTTCCTCGCCGCCGGGATCTTTCTCACGCCGTTCATCTCCGGTCGCGAGCCGCGCCACCAGCACGTGCTGGCCTACATCCTGCTCGGCGCCGTCGCCGTGGTTGTCTTCGGCTCGATGGCTGCCGAGGCCCTGTCGATCCACGGGGTGTCCTGGGCCAAGGGCCCGCTCTTCGCCCAGCAGTGGGAGTACCTCGACCTGCCCTTCGTCTTCCAGTGCCTCCTGGTGGCCGGCCTGTTCGTCTGGATCGCGATCATCTACCGCGGCATCCGCAGCCGGCTCAAGCGGGAGTCGAGGGGCAACATGCCCTGGCTCTTCTTCTTCTCGGCCCTGGCCATCCCGGCCTTCTACGCGGTGGGCCTCCTGGCACGCACCGACACCACCTTCTCGGTGGCCGAGTTCTGGCGCTTCTGGGTCGTGCACCTCTGGGTCGAGGACTTCCTTGAGCTCTTCACCACGGTGATGGTCGCCTACATCTTCGTCATGCTCGGAGTCGTGCGCGAGAAGATCGCCCTCGGGGTGATCTTTCTCGACGTGATCCTCTACTCGGCGGGCGGCGTGATCGGGACGATGCACCACCTTTACTTCTCCGGGACGCCGGTGGAGCACATGGCCCTCGGCGCGTTCTTCTCGGCGGCCGAGGTCATTCCCCTGACCTTCCTCACGGTCGAGGCGTGGAGCTTCCTGCAGCTGGGGTCGCGGCAGGAATCGCGCTCGGACGCACCGTTCCCGCACCGCTGGGCGGTGATGTTCCTGGTCGCCGTCGGTTTCTGGAACTTCCTCGGGGCGGGCGTCTTCGGGTTCCTGATCAACCTGCCGATCGTGTCGTACTACGAGATCGGCACCGCCCTGACCGCCAACCACGCCCACGCAGCGATGATGGGCGTCTACGGGATGCTGGCCGTCGGTCTGGCGATGTTCGCGCTGCGCTACCTCATCCCCGCCGACAAGTGGCCCGAGAAGCTGGCGAAGATCAGCTTCTGGTCGCTCAACATCGGACTCGCGTGGATGGTGTTCGCCACGCTCCTGCCGCTCGGCGTGCTGCAGCTCTACAAGTCCGTCGGCAGCGGCTACTTCGAGGCGCGCTCGCTGGGCTTCATCACCACCCCCGGCAACGAGCTGCTCGAGTGGGCCCGACTGCCCGGTGACGTCGTGTTCATCGTCGGCGGCACCCTTCCGTTCCTCTACATCACCTGGCTGGGCCTGCGGCACTTCCGCTCCGGCAAGACGGTGACCGAGCTGCCGGAGGACGTGCTCTTCACCGAACTCGTGCCCGTGCCGAGCCGGCTGAGTGAATGACGCGACCCTCGGATGCCGCTCTGCTCGTCGCGCTCTACGCGGCCTTTCTGATCGGCGTCGCCTACGGCTTCGACCGGTTGGCCCGGCGCACCTCGGTGCGAGCGGCCAGGTGGCGCACGGGATCGTTCACCTACCACCAGGATCACGACGCCTGGCTCTGCCCCGAGGACCAGTGGCTCTGGCCGCAGTCGTTCGACCCTGGCCAAAGAGTCATGCGCTACCGGGCCAAGCCCACCGTCTGCAACGCCTGCCCGATCAAACAGGCCTGTACCAGCTCCCCGCAAGGCCGCGAGATCACCCGCGAGGTCGACCCCTGGCCACACTCGGAGGCGGGCCGGTTCCACCGCGGCATCGCCTGCTGCATCGCGTTGCTGGCTGTGGTCCTGCCCGCTGGAATGCTCCTGTCCAGGCCTCAGCTTATCGACGCGCTCCTGTTGCTGGCCACGGTGGTCGTGGCCGTGCTGGCCGGCATCCCGCTCGCTCGGCACCTGTGGCGAACTCCGTCCGGCTTCCCCGAGCAGGTGCCGCACATTCGAGCCGGGGATGCCCCGGAGGCGGTCGATCGTTTCACTACCAGGTGGGGGTCGTTCAGCGTGACCGACGTGAGCCGCAGCAGTCGGCTCCGTCGCACCGACGAGGAAGGCAAGAACCCGTGACCTGGACCATGACCTGGACCATGACCCTGATCGTCGTCGTCATCCTGGCGGCGGTGCTCGCGGCGCTGTCCCTGAAGGTGCTGCGCGAGTACGAGCGCGGGGTCGTCTTCCGGTTTGGCCGGCTGCGTCCACTCCTGGGCCCCGGCCCGCACCTGCTGCTGCCGATGCTCAACCAGCTGGTGCGCGTCGACCTGCGGATCGTCACCCTGACCATCCCGCCCCAGGAGATCATCACCCGTGACAACGTCCCGGCACGAGTCAACGCGGTCGTGCTCTTCCAGGTGCTCGACCCCGAGAAGTCGGTGATGACCGTCGAGAACTTCGCCGTCGCCACGTCGCAGATCGCCCAGACCAGCCTGCGCTCGGTGCTCGGACGGGCCGAGCTCGACACCCTGCTGGCGCACCGCAGCGGCCTCAACGAGGACCTCCGGGCGACCATCGACTCCCAGACCCTGCCCTGGGGGGTCAGCGTCAAGGTGGTCGAGATCAAGGACGTCGAGATCCCCGAGTCGATGCAGCGGGCCATGGCGCGCGAGGCCGAGGCCGAGCGGGAGCGGCGCGCCAAGATCATCAACGCCCACGGTGAGCTCCAGGCGTCGGAGGAGCTGCGCCAGGCGGCCGACACCCTCAGCCGCAGCCCGGCGTCTCTGCAGCTGCGCTATTTGCAGACGCTCCTCGAGCTCGGCGCCGACCACAACTCAACGGTCGTGTTCCCACTGCCCATCGACATCATCGGTCCGTTCCTGCAGAAGTTCGCCAGCCCACCGGTGGTGGCACCGCCCACCGACGACCCGACCCCCTGAACACCCTCGACGAGCGCCGCTCAGAAGGCGGAGGCGGGCAGGTCGCGCTCGTCGTCGAGGATCGCGCGCACGATCCGCTCGGCGACGGCATCGGGGTCGAGTCCGGTCGGCAGGGTCGGCGCCTCGCCCGCGACGGGCCGGCCGGCAAGACCGGTCTCGGTGTGGGGCGGCCGCACGTCGAGCACCCGGATCCGGTGGCGTCGCAGCTCGGTCGCGAGCGCGGCGTCGAAGGCCGTCAGCCCGGCCTTCGCCGCGCTGTAGGCGGCCATGCCGGCCATCGGCTTCTCGGCGACGACGGCACTCAGCTGGACGAGGAAACCGCCCTGGCCGAGGTGCGCCAGAGCGGCGCGGGTGAGCCGGATCGGCGCGATGAGGTCGAGCAGGAGCAGGTCGTCGAGCGTGTCGTCGTCGAGCTCGGCCACCGGGCCGAAGGCGACGACGCCTGCCGCGTTGACGAGCCCGGTGAGCGGCCCGGCCCCGGCCACCTCGTCGACGACGCGGCGCGGTCCGTCCGGCGCCGTGAGGTCGGCGGCCACCGTCGTGACGACGCCACCCTCCCCAGCCTCCTCCGCGAGTTCGGCGGCGAGCGAGGCGAGCCTCGCGGGGTCGCGGGCCGAGAGGCTGAGCCGGGCGCCGGCTCCGGCGAGGCGGTGGCAGAGCGCCGAGCCGAGGCCGCCGGTCGCGCCGAGGATAAGGACATGGGCTCCTTCGAGAGTGGTCACCCCTCCATCCTCACCCGCCGCGCCCGATCGTGTCGGGTGCGTGCTCAGCGCTCCGGGTCGACGGCCGCCGACGCGGCCTGCTCGTCGGGATCGGCACCCCGCCAGCGGTCCGGACGTGCCGCGAACCGCGAGACGATGAGCGCGACGAAGGTGACGAGGTAGACCTGCCCGACGACGGCCTCGGACATCAGCGCGAGCCGGCCGAGGTCGGTGACGGGGGTGAAGTCCCCGAAGCCGAGCGTGCTGATCGTCTCGAGGCTGACGTACATGTAGACCGTCGTCGACACGGGGTCACCGAAGAAGTGGGTGTGGGTCAGGGCGTCGATCGACTGGGAGATGAAGGCGTAGGCCACGGCGATCTGGAGGTAGGCCGCGACCGCCCCGAGCATCGTGGCCACGGTGACGACGCGGTGCTGGAGCAGCCGGCGAGCGACGACGACCGGGACGAGGGAAGCCGCCACCACCCAGAGCAGGCCGGGGTTGATCCCGATGCTCCGACCGGGGTCGGGGGCGCCGCCGTCACCGAGCAGCAGGTAGAGGAGGTTGCCCAGCACCGTGGCGACGACGAGGACGTCGGCCGCGCGGCGCCATCGACGCTGGAGGCCACAGGCCCGGACGGCCAGCACGAGCGCCGCGCCGCTCAGCGCGTGGGTGAGGGTCGCCCCGGCGAAGGACTCCCGGGTGTCGACGAGGGACTGGCCGGCGATCGTGACGAGGACGAGTGCGAGGACCCAGCCGAAGTGGTCGAGGAACTGGTGCTGACGGGCGTCGCGTGCGCGCTCGACGAGGCTCATCGGTCGTCCTTCGGGCTGCCGGCTCCTGACAGCGCCCACTCTGCCACCTCGCAGCGGGACCCGACCGGCACACGGCATACTCGGCACGTGCTGACAGCGGCGTGGTGGGGCCTGGTGGGCGGAGCCGCGCTCCTGCTCGGCGCGGCGCTCGGCGTCTATGGGCACGTGAGCAACCGCGTCCTCGGTCTCGTCATGGCGTTCGGGTCCGGCGTGCTCATCAGCGCCGTCTCCTTCGAGCTGACCGAGGAGGCCTATCAGGCGGCCGGGGCACTGCCCGTCGTGATCGGCCTCGTCAGCGGTTCGCTCGTCTTCTTCGCCGGCGACGCGATCATCGACCGGCACGGTGGCAACCGTCGCAAGAGCCCGACCGGCAAGCCGCAACAGGGCGCCGGCGCGATGGCTCTCGTCCTCGGAGCGCTTCTCGACGGCATACCGGAGTCGGCCGCGATCGGCGTCAGCCTCCTCGGAGGTGGGACCGTGGGGCTGCCCATCGTCGCGGCAGTCTTCCTGTCCAACGTCCCCGAGTCGATGTCGGCGAGCGCTGGACTGAAGAAGGCCGGTCGGTCCACCGTCGAGATCATGCGCCTGTGGACCATCGTCATGGTGGTCGCGTCCCTGTCGGCCGCCGCCGGCTACGTGCTGCTCGACGGCGCCTCCGAGACCATCGTGGCGGTGATCCAGACCTTCGCGGCGGGTGCGATCATCACGATGCTCGCCGACACGATGATCCCCGAGGCGACCGAGCACGCCGGGCGTTTGGTCGGCCTGCTGACGATGCTCGGCTTCGCGGCAGCCTTCCTTCTCAGCTCGCTCGGCTGACCATCGGCTCCCGCGCTCGTCGGCCGAACCCTCGACAGGGTCAGCGGCACCGGGGCGGGGTGGGTATGGGGCCCCTACCGGCCGCCGCATCCCGCAGCGCCGCCCATCCATCTCGTCCCCGAGGAGCCATCGTGCCCACCGTGTCCCGGACCTTCGTCGTCACCCCGCCGCCCAGCACCGTCATCCCCTACCTCAAGGACTTCGGCCACGCCGAGGAGTGGGACCCGGGCACCGAGAGCTGCACCCAGAAGAGCGACGGGCCGGTCGAGGTCGGCACGACGTGGCACAACGTGTCGAAGATCGCGGGCGTCAAGGCCGAGCTCGAGTACGAGCTGACCGAGGTCTCCGACACCGGAGTCGTGCTCGTCGGGCGCAACGACAGCTCGACCTCCACCGACACCATCCAGGTGCTCCCCCACGCGGACGGCAGCGAGATCACCTACACCGCCGACCTCGAGATGCACGGCATCGCCGTCCTCGCGACCCCCGCGATGAAGCTGATCTTCGAGAAGCTCGCCGACGACACCGAGAAGCAGATGACCGAGGTGCTCAACCGTCTCTGACCATCGCGCCCCGCTAGGGTCCGTCGCCATGGACGAGCCCGCTCACGTCGACGTCACCCGCCGTGCCTACGACACGGTCGCGGTCGACTACGAGCGCCTGCTCCGCGGCGCCCTCGACGACGCGCCCGCGGACCGGGCGGTGCTCGCACTCTTCGCCGAGCTCGTCCGGTCAGCGGGCGGCGGACCCGTCGGTGACCTCGGCTGCGGTCCCGGACGGCTGACCGGCCACCTCAGCGCACTCGGCCTCGACGTCTTCGGCATCGACCTGTCCCCCGGGATGGTCGAGGTCGCACGGGGGCTGCACCCCGGGCTCTCCTTCCGGGTCGGCAGCCTGCGCGCGCTCGACCTCGTCGACGGCGAGCTGGCCGGCGTCCTCGCGTGGTACTCCATCATCCACACGCCCCCCGGCGAGCTGCCGATCGTGTGTGCCGAGATCGCCCGGGTGCTGCGGCCCGGCGGTCAGCTCGTCGTCGCCTTCCAGGCCGGTGACGCGGTCGTGCAGCACGAGCGGGCCTACGGTCACGACGTCCGCTTCGACGCGCACCGCCTCGCCCCCCACGCGGTCGAGGCGGTGCTGCGGGCCGTCGGTCTCGTCGTGCACACCCGGGTGGTGCGGGACGCCGAGGGCCACGAGACGACGCCGCAGGCGTACCTGCTCGCACGGCGCACCTAGGCAGCCAGGGCGCGGGCGACCGTCTCCCAGACCTGCGGGTCGAGCCCCATCCCGAAGTGCGTCGAGCCGACCTCGATGTGACGCACGTCCGGCGAGACGCGGTCGATGCAGGCCGGCCAGCTGACGACCGCGTCCCGGCGGGTGAAGATCGCCGTGATCGGCACCCGGATCGGGTCGGTGCGGTCGAGCTCGTGCTGGAGGGTGAGGATCCGCTCGCACTCGGCAGCGCCGTAGCTGCGGGCCCCGAGGGTGTAGGTGGGCCCTCCGACGACGGGCGTGCCGTAGGTGACGACCTGGTGCACGTCGTCGGGCACGAGCCGGGCGACCTCCCGCGCGATGAGGCCGCCGAGGCTCCACCCGACGAGCGCCACGGAGCGGCCGGTGCTCGCGTGCAGGGCGGCGACCTGCTCGGCGAGGATCTCGGAGTCCCGCTCCGGGTCCCCCTCGTTGACCCCGAGGCCCCACCCGCGCGCATCATGGCCGAGGCGACGCAGGTAGAGCCGCAACGGCGCCATGCTCGCCTCGGGAGCACGCCAGCCCGGGACGTCGACGACGGGGCCGCCGTCGCCGCGAGGCACCCGAGCCAGGGCCGGACCGCGACCGGCCAGGTGGAGCGGCAGCAGGAGGGTGCGCCACTCGCCGACGAAGCCGGCATACCCGGACGGGGTCGTCGGCGCCGGGCTGAGTGGGGGCGCCTCGAAGACGACGGGGCCGCGGGACGAGGGGGTGGTCACGCTCCTCAGCATGGCACCGCGGGGTGGACGGAGTGAGCGTACGGTCGGTGCATGACCGAGCAGCAGCCGTATGAGGTGGTCGAGGCCTTCCCCGGGTTCGAGCTGCGCCGCTACCCCGCACATGTCGTCGCCGAGGTGTCGGTCCGCGGGTCGTTCGAGGGAGCCGGCAGCCAGGCGTTCCGCTCGCTCTTCGGCTACATCACCGGGCAGAACGCGTCGTCGCGGACGATCGAGATGACCTCGCCGGTCGTCCAGGAACCGGCCACCAGCCGGGGTGGCTCGGAGAAGATCGCGATGACGGCGCCGGTCACCCAGACCGAGTCGGGTGAGGGTGAGCACGTCATCGCCTTCGTCCTGCCCGCGGAGATGACCGCCGAGACGGCGCCCGGCCCCACCAACCCGCAGGTGCGGGTCCGCGCGGTGCCGGAGCGGCTCGCTGCCGCCGTCCGGTTCTCCGGGCGGTGGACCGAGTCCGGCTACCGGCGCCACCTCGTCGAGCTCGGCTCCGCCCTCACTGCCGCCGGACTGGTCGCCACCGGGCCGCCGAGATACGCCCGGTTCGACCCGCCCTACAAGCCGTGGTTCCTCCGGCGCAACGAGGTCGTTCAGGACGTCACCCGTCCGGACGGCGCCTGAGCCGCGGAAGGATTGCGGGGCCCTGGTTGTTGAACCGGCACCCAGAGCCCTGCAACCGAGGAGACGTCATGCGCGCCACGTGGAACGACAAGGTCATCGCCGAGAGCACCGACACGGTGGTCGTGGAGGGCAACCACTACTTCCCGATCGGATCGGTCGACCCGTCGGTCCTCGAGTCGTCCGACACGCACACGACGTGCCCGTGGAAGGGCCAGGCGTCGTACTACTCGATCACTGTCGACGGCCAGACCAACCGGGACGCCGCCTGGTTCTACCCGACCCCGAAGGCCGCGGCCGCCGAGATCGCCGACCGCGTCGCCTTCTGGCGCGGGGTCACCGTCACCGACTGAGCCTGCGGCCCACTCAGGCTCTCCCGCCGAGGACCATGGCCAGGACGACGGCCACCGCGAGGCTGACCACCGGCACCCCGACCGCGAGGGGCAGGAGCCACCGTGGCGTGGCCAATGAGTCGTCCCCGGTGCGTGGGTCGAGCACCGCGTCGTCGCCGGACCGCCGGGCGATGCGCAGCAGCACGAGGCCAGCGGCGACGAGCAGGGCGGCCCCGGCCACGACGCAGGCCCACGCCGGCAGGGTGAGCACGGTCGCGGGGAGCAGCGCCGACACCAGCACGACGAGGGCGAGCGTGCCCCCGACGATCGCCGCGAGGAGCCCACGTCGGCGCGGACGAAGCAGGGCAGCCATCCTCGGGACGAGCCCGAGGAGCACGACCCCGACGACGGCCGCGCCCACGAGGGCGCCGGCGCTGAACTGGGCTGCGCCACCACCGGCGACCCCGCCCAGGCCGGCGACGAGCAAGGTCGAGCCGAGCAGCGCACCCACCCCCACGAGGACCGCGCCGGCGTCCGCCGAGGGGTCGGCCGGAGCGGCCGGGAGCGCCTCCACGAGCGCCACGGCGTAGCTCTCCGGATCACCGAAGGCGTCGGCGGGTGACTGCTGCGACTCGTCGCAGTGCGCGTCGACCTCTGCCAGTGCGTCGCCGATCCTGGCGCCGGCGACGTCGTGCAGGCGCAGCTCGGTGACAAAGGCATCGCGCCAGGGGTCGAGCGGACTGCGTCGTGACGGGCGGCCCTCGGCGAGTGGCTCGGTCATGGTGTCGTCCCCTGTCGTTGTCCTGATCGTGCATGGATGAGCTCGGTGGCGACCGAGGTGAAAGCCGCCCAGAGGTCGGCCCGTTCGGCGAGGGCACGGGTGCCCTCGCCGGTGATGGTGAAGACCTTGCGACCGGGTCCGGCGCCGCCGGCCTCCCAACTCGAGGTGAGCAGGCCGCCGGTCTCGAGACGGGTGAGCAGCGGGTAGAGCGTGCCGCCCTTGATCTGGCCGAGGCCGGCGGTCTCGAGCCGGCTCGCGACGGCGTAGCCGTGGGCCGGGCCGTCGGCGAGCACGGCGAGGGTGCACACCTCGAGCACGCCCCGCAGCCACTCGGCCGGCCACCGCTGGGTGGCCGTCGTGGGCTCGGGTTCCGTGGGCATGGACTAGACAGTAACGCTGACTAGTCAGTCTGTCTAGGTAGTTGATGGTTTGGGTTCGTGCCGCGGGGGTCGAGGACGGTCAGCCGGCGTAGGAACGGACGGGCTGGCCCGGGGAGACACCGGTGACGTGGAAGAGCGACCCGGCGAGCGGGTCGTCGTCGGGCGCGAGGTTCTCCCGCGATGTCGTGATGAAGAGCTCATCGAGGCGCTCCCCACCGAGGGAGCAGGCCGTGACCTGTCGGGCAGCGACCTCGACGACCTCGTCGAGCCGGCCGCTCGCGTCGAAGTGGCGGACCGCGCTGCCGCCGTTCGCGGCGACCCAGACCCCACCAGCCGCGTCGACCGTCAGCCCGTCGGGGTGTCCGTCGTCGGGGCCGAAGGTGACCCACGGCCGGCGGCCCGTCAGGCCCGCGTCGCGGTCGTAGTCGAAGACGTCGACGCGCCCGGTCGGGGTGTCGACGTAGTGCGCCCGCTGTCCGTCGGGCGTCCACTCCAGGCCGTTGGAGATCGTCACCTCGCCGAACGCCGTCGTCACGGCGTGGCCCGCGTCGAGGCGGTAGACGGACCCGGCGCCGGGGGTAGCGGCATACGCCATCGACCCGCACCAGAACCGTCCGTCGGGGTCGCAGCCACCCTCGTTCATCCGGATCGGCCCGTCCCACAGGGGATCCAGGGTCGTCAGCTGTCCATCAGCGTCCTCGAGGGCGAAGCCGCGCTCGACCGCGATGACGGCACCGCCCGCCGAACGAGGACGCACGACGGCGGCGACCGACCCGACGTGACGACGCCCGATCGAGCCGTCGGGGTGCAGCGAGAGGATGTCGCCGGCGAGCATGTCCACCCAGCGCAGCCCACCCCACGAGGGAGACCAGACGGGTCCCTCCGCGTGGTAGGCGACGGGGTCGGTCAGCTGGTCGGCGCGCATGTCCCGACCCTACGGGCAGGTGTGCCGCGCGACCCGCCCCGGGCGCCTCAGTCCGTGGGAGGCAGCTCACCGAGGCGTGCGGCCAGCTCCGGCAGCCCCACCACGGTGAGGTCCGGCGCCGCGAAGCACGTCGGGTAGGGCGAGCCCGACCGGTCGACCCAGGCCGTCATCAACCCGGCCTCGTGGGCGCCGTGGATGTCCCACGGGTGGACGGCGACGAGCACGGCCTGAGCGGGCTCGAGACCGAGCTCCGCGAGCGCGTAGGCGTAGGCCGACCCGGCCGGCTTCCACGCGGGCGCGTCCTCGACCGAGAGCAGCCGCTCGAACCGGTCGACGACCCCGCCGCGCCGGAGCAGTCCAGCGGCGACGGACGCGGAGCCGTTGCTCAGGGTGGTCAGCCGCAGCCCCAGGTCGGCGAGAGCGCCCGTGCCGGGCGCGACGTCGGGGTGCAGCGACAGCGAGGTGAACCCGCCCATCACGTGCTCCACCGCAGCGTCGACGTCGTCGACCTGCCCGGTGAGGAGGGTGCGCAGGCTGTCCTGGGCGAGGTCCGCGAAGGCTGGGTTCGCGCCCGTCACGGTGAGCGCAAAGCCGTCCCGCAGCAGCCCGGCGAACCACGACGCCGCGAGGTGCCCGGGCACGCCGACGTCGGTGAAGCGCTCGGTCATCGGGCTCATGTCCGAGAGGGTCTCGTTGACGTCGAAGACGACGGCGCTCGGACGTCGGGTCAGGCTCGTGTCGCTCATCCCTCCACCCTAGGCAGCCAGCCGGCGGCAGGTAGGGTCCGGGGCACCCGCCCCCGGCACCAAGGACTCCATGACCCCGCCGCGCCCCCGGCCCACCACCCATCGTCGCCTCGGCGTGCTCGCGCTGCTCCCCCTCGCGATCCTCGGCGCCTGCGGCCAGGGCGCCGGAGCCGCGTCCGCGCCTGCTCCCGCACCTGCCACGGCGACGGCCACGGCGACGACGACGACGACGGCGGCGGTCCCGACGCCGGTCGCCCCGCGGCCGGTGACGTGGACGGTGACGAAGATCGTCGACGGCGACACGATCTGGGCGACCCGGGCCGGCGAGCGGGTCAAGGTGCGGCTCATCGGGATCGACACCCCGGAGACCGGACAGTGCGGCTTCACCGCCGCGACCGACCACCTCCGGGCCGTCATCGCCGGGCGGCCGGTCACCCTGACCCCAGGTGCCCGCGACGACGTCGACCGCTACGGCCGCGTGCTGCGCTACGTCGACGTGGCCGGCACCGACGCCGGCCTGAGCCAGATCAGCGACGGCCTCGCCGTCGCTCGCTACGACTCCCGCGACGGTTACGGACGCCACGCCCGCGAGAGCGCCTACGTCCGGGCCGACGCCATCGGGCCGAGTCCGTCGTGCCCCACGGCGGCCCCGACGCCGCCGATGACCGCGCCGTCGATCGTGACGCCGCATCAGCCGACAGCCGCACCGGAGACGCCCGACGCGGTGACGGAGGGTTGGCCACCCGCAGGCGACCGCCACCCCTGCCCGCAGACCGAGCCGATCAAGGGCAACGAGCCCTCGATGATCGCCCACAGCCCGGGCCAGCAGTCCTACCTCGTGACGAACCCGGAGCAGTGCTTCAGCACCCTCGCGGCGGCCGCGGCCGCCGGTTTCCGACCCGCGAGACGCTGACCAGCAAGGGCCCACGAACGGGTGGCCCGGACGCGTCGCGTCCGGGCCACCTCCCTGCAGCGGGGTTCAGGGGGTCACTTCGCCAGGATGCCGACGAGGTTCTGGACGTCGGGCGAGCCGAGTCCGGTGGGCAGGTCGTAGCCGGTGCGGGCGTCGAAGCCCGGGCCGTGCCACTCGTTGTTGCCGAAGGTCACGTCGTGGAAGGCGGTGCCGTATGCCGCTGACCCGCCGACGGCATAGAGCGCGGGGTTGAGCGCCCCGAGCCGGTGGCCCGCCTGGGCGTCGGCGAGGGCGCCGATCGCGGCCCACTGCGGAGAGCCCGAGCTCGTGCCGCCGGTGAAGTAGAAGCCGTTGTCGGCCGGGTCGGCGTTGAAGCCTTCGTAGACGAGCACGGAGGTGTAGACCGAGGCGTCATAGGAGACGTCGGACGTCGTCCGCATCGCGTTGCCGTTGAAGGGCTTCTGGTAGTCGGGGACGGTGAAAAGGGTGCTCGGCGCCCCGCCGGTCGCACCGACCGGGCCGATGCCGCAGGTGAAGGGGCAGTCGAACTGGTCACCCCAGACCGTCTCGGAGCGGTAGTTGCCCGCGTCGTCGGTGTAGAGGTTCGTGCCACCGACGGAGGTCACGAGCGGGTCGGACGCGGGGTAGCTCGCGGAGACGACCGGTCCGCCACCGGAGGCACCGTTGTCACCCGAGGAGGCGAAGACCGAGATCTTCTTCGCTGCGGCCGCGAGGAAGTTCTCGTGCGACTGTGTGATCTGGAGGTTGTTGCCACCCCCCTTGATCGCCGACTCGTCCGAGCCGTAGGACATCGACAGGACCGAGCCCAGGTCGTGGTCGACCGCGTAGCGCACGGCGACGTTGAGCGAGCTCCCGTAGTTGTTCGGGGCGACGACGAGGTTGATCGTCGCCTCGGGGGCGACCGCGTGCGCCCACTGGACGTCGAGGCTCGTCTCCCCCGCCCACCCCGCGGGCTGGCCCTTGTGGGCCGTCATCGTCGCGGGGCACCCAGCCGGGCAGTAGACGTTGAGGTGGGTCCGGGGCAGTCCGAAGGTGTCGCTGAAGACGTCGAGGTCGGACTGCGCGGTCGGGCTCCCGTAGGCGTCCACGATGACGATGGACTGGCCCTTGCCGGTCCACGTGGCGGGGATGTCGTAGGCCTTGCGGATGAGAGCCGGTGTGTAGCAGGCGATCCCGTAGGCGGCGAGGCACTGGGACGGGCTCGGCAGCGCGTTGATCGTGCGGCCCTGGGTGAACTGTCGGGCGAGCGGGTGGACGGTGTAGACGAAGTCCCCGCCGCTGGCGGCGGAGGCGGGGCCCCCGACGAGCGTGGTGGCTCCGAGGGCCAGGGTGGCCGCGCCCAGCGCGACCCCCCAGCTCCTGCGGCGGCGGACGTGGTGGGCGATCGGCATGGGGTGCCCTTCTCCGGTCGGTCACGGAAAGCGGCTCGGTCGAGCCTCCGGCACCGTAAGCAGCCCCACCCCCCGGGTGGCTGGGACGAGCATGTGAGTTCCCTGCCGGTTCCCGGGGAGCCGGGGGTCAGGAGACCTCGGACTCGCTGCGGTCACCCGACCAGTCGGTGTGGAAGGTGCCCTCACGGTCGATCCGCGTGTAGGTGTGGGCCCCGAAGTTGTCGCGCAGCACCTGGATGAGCGAGGCGGGCAGCCGGTCACGGCGCAGGGCGTCGAAGTAGGCGAGCGACGACGAGAAGGCCGGGGTCGGCACGCCCGAGGCGACGGCGGTCCCGACGACGCGACGCCAGGCGTCGATGCCCTCCTGGAGGGCGTCGGCGAAGTAGGGGGCGACGAGCAGCGAGTCGAGGTCGGGGTCAGCGGCATACGCCTCGCGGATCCGGTCGAGGAAGCGCGCCCGGATGATGCAGCCACCGCGCCAGATCGTCGCGACGGTCCCGAGGTCGAGGTCCCAGCCGTGCTCCTTCGCACCGGCGGCGAGCTGGTCGAAGCCCTGCGCGTAGGCGACGATCTTCGAGGCGTAGAGGGCGGCGCGGACGTCGTCGACGAACTGGTCACGGTCGAGCTCGGTCGCGGCGCCCGCGTCGACGGCGATCCCGCCGAAGACGTCGCGGACCGCGGCACGCTGCTCGGTGTGGCCCGACAAGCTGCGGGCGAAGGTCGCCTCCGCGATGCCCGTGACCGGGACGCCGAGGTCGAGCGCGCTCTGCACCGTCCAGCGTCCGGTCCCCTTCTGCTCGGCGGCGTCACCCACGACGTCGACGAAGGGCTTGCCCGTGGCGGCGTCGGTGTGGGTGAGGACGTCGGCGGTCATCTCGATGAGGAAGGACTCGAGGTCACCGTCGTTCCAGTCGCGGAAGACCTCGGCGATCTCGCTCGGCTCGAGGCCGAGCTCGCCGCGGAGCAGGTCGAAGGACTCGGCGATGAGCTGCATGTCGGCGTACTCGATGCCGTTGTGCACCATCTTGACGAAGTGGCCGGCCGCGTCGGCGCCGAGGTGGGCGGCGCAGGCGACACCGTCGACCTGGGCCGCGATGGACTCGACGACCGGGGCGATCCGCTCGTAGGCATGGTCGGAGCCGCCGACCATGATCGACGGGCCCTCGAGCGCGCCGACCTCACCGCCCGACACCCCCATGCCGACGAAGTGGATCCCCTTGTCGGAGAGGGCCTGCTCGCGTCGCAGCGTGTCCTCGAAGTGGGCGTTGCCGGCGTCGATGACGATGTCGTCCTCGTCGAGCAGGGGGGTCAGGTCCTCGATGACGGCGTCGGTGGGCGCTCCGGCCTTGACCATGATGATGATCGCGCGGGGCCGCTCGATGGAGGCGACGAAGTCCTCCAGGCTCTCGGACCCGACGAAGTCGCCCTCGTCACCGTGCTCCTCGATGAGGCTCGTCATCTTGGCGGTCGTGCGGTTGTGCACCGCGACAGTGTGGCCGTGACGGGCGATGTTGCGGGCGAGGTTGCGACCCATGACCGCGAGGCCGGTGACGCCGATCGTTGCTGTGGCTTGCTTCGAGGAATCCATGTCGTGGGCAACCTCCACGCCCCACGCCCGTATTCCGGTCGGCGACGTCGGTCAGCCGCTGCGGCGCGCGACGGCCGCCGCCTCGCCCCGGTTCCTGACCCCGAGCTTCGCGAGCACGTGCGAGACGTGAATGCTCACCGTCTTCTCGCTGATGCAGAGACGCGTGGCGATCTCGCGGTTCGTCGCGCCGCTCTCGATGAGGTCGAGCACCTCGTCCTCCCGTGGCGTGAGGCGGGCACGTGGGCCTGTGCCCACTGCTGCGGGCCGCAACGAGACCCGATGCCTCCTGCCGAGGGCGACCGTCCGCCGCTCGAGGTGTCCCGCGCCCATCCGGACGGCGTCCGACCAGCAGTCGACGAGCAGGGTCCGGCCCTCGTCGCGACCACCACCCTCGAACAGGGCCCGGGCCAGCTCGATCCGCGGTCGGAGGGACACGAACTGGCCGAAGCGCCCCGCGACCTGCACGGCGAGGGTCCATGGCTCGACCAGCTCGGGTCCCCGTCGACCGGCGAGGCGTGCCCCGTAGGCGTTGGCCAGGCGCAGCCGCAGCCCGTCGAGGGTGTCGGCCCAATCGGCGGTGAGTCGGGAGTCGGCACGCTCCGCCAACGCCGCGGCTCCGGACACGAGCCCGCGCGGCACCTCGACGCCGGAGTCGAGCGCGGCCGACAATGAAAACGCCGAGAAGTAGGCCGTAGAGGACAGGGCGATGAGCGACCCACTGTCCCGCGTGGCGTCGAGAAGTGCCTGCACGTAGGAGAACAGGCTGGCGAAGTCGCTCACGCCGCAGAGCTGCTCGACGTGCTGACCAACCACGTCGTCAGTGGGCAAGAGGGGCTGGCGCGCGTTGAGCGCAAACACGGCCGACTCGAGGGGAGCCGCGGCACTGAACCGTCCCTGTGCCTGGAGGCGCTGGCAGCGGACGGGCCACAGTCTGTGCTCGACCATGTCCGGTTCGAGCGCGACGTCGAAGAGCGTGTCCGCCTCGTCGAACCGCCCTCGCCAGAAGAGCGCTTCCCACTCCTGCTCCGCGAAGAACGCTGCCCGCCGCATGAGGCCCCGACGCGACATCCGCTCCCGGCCGCGTTGCGCGACTGCGACGCCGGCATTGACCTCGCCCTGAACCATCAGCACGAAGGCCAGGTTCGCCTCGACGTGGGCCGCCTCCCCGACATGGCCGTCGGACGCCGCGTGCTCGGCACTGCGACGGTAGGCGTCGATGCCCTCGGGCCAGCGGCCGAGGTCGATCAGTTGTTCGGCCCGCGCGAACAGGGTGCGGGACAGCTCGATCTCGCTGCCCACCTTGTCGGCGACGTCGAGGGCCTCGTCGAGGAGGGCCAGGGCGGCCACGGGATCCCCCGCCGACCCTCGCACCATCGCACCGGCGCGCAGGGCCATCAGGCGCTCGACGGTGGCGGATCCCCGGGAGATGGCGAGCGCCCGGGTCGCGGCGTCCTCGACCGACGGGCCCTCCCGCGGCGCAGCGGCCACGGTCGCGTAGGTCGAGAGGATCCGGACGGCCTGGAGCGGCCGCGCCTCTTCGTCGAGCAGGTCAAGCGCCTTGTCCAGGTAGGCCGGTGCGCCGTCCCAGCCGAGCATCGGGTGCGCGAGCGCAAGGCAGAGGTCAGCCAGGGTCAGACCGGTGAGGGCGGCGGCCTCCGGCACGACCTCCCAGAGCTCGACGGCGCGGCGCAGGTGCACCTCGGACTCCCCGGCGCCGAGGGCGTGGGCCGCCATACCGGCGCGAGTCGCGGACACGAGCGCGTGCTCACGATCACCCGACGCGTGCCAGTGGTTGGCGCTCTGCGACAGCTCCCGGATCCCCGGCGTCGTCCCCACCGCACGTGCCGCTGCCGCCTCGTCGATGGCCCTCCCGAACGCGGCATGCAACCGGGAACGCTCGTGCGGCAGGAGGTCCGCGTGGACCGCGTCGCGGATGAGTGCGTGGTGGAACCTCAGGCCGCCACCCACCTGGTCGATGAGATGGGCAGCGAGCAGGACCCGGAGGCCGTCGTCGAAGCGCTGAGTAGGGAGGTCCACGACAGTGGCGAGCACGGGGAGGTCGATGCGGGCGCCACCCACGGATGCCGCGTGGACGATGCGGGTCGCATCGGCGGGCAGGGCGCGGGTGCGCAGGAGGAGCAGGTCGCGCAACGAGGCCGGTACGCCGGGCCCACCGTCGGCGAGGATCGCCTCGATGAAGAGGGGGTTGCCCTCGGCCCGGCTGCACAGGTCGGCGACCAGTCGTGGGTCGACACGGGTCGACGTCCGTCCCTCGACCATCGCCCGGATGGCTGCCGGGTCGAGCGGACCGACGTCGAGCCGGGACACCCCGACCCGCCCCTCGAGTTCAGCCAGGCGACGACGGAGGGGGTCCACGTCGGTCACGTCCGCGTCGCGGACGGTGAGCACGAGCAGCAGGGGCTCGCGGAAGGACCTGGCCAGGGCGAGGACGAAGTCCTGCGTCGACGGATCGGCCCAGTGCAGGTCCTCGATGATGAGCAGCACCGGCCGGCGGCGGGCAGCCACGGTGAGGGCGGCACGCAGCCGGTCGAAGGAGGTCTCGTTCCCCATGCCGTCCGGTGGGGGGTCAGGGCCCGCCCGGAGTTGTTCCAGGTCGGCCAGGGCCTGCAGCACGGGCCCGAGGGGGATGGCGGAGTCGATGTCGACGCAGTGCCCTTCGAGCACCTGCAGGCCCGCCGCGATGCCTCGCCGCGACAACGCTCCGACGAGCGTGGTCTTGCCGATCCCGGCCTCACCACGCAAAACGAGGGTCACCCGGCCACCGGCGGACACCTCGGCGACGGCCTCCTCGACGCGGGCCAGCTCGCGCTCGCGTCCGTGGATGGTGCCGTCCGTGCCCGTCATTCGAGCCCCCTCGGATGGGGCCGGCCGGTGCCGCCCCCGGTCCGGCGCGTCAAGACTCGCCTCCAGACTACGGCTGCCGCCGTCGGCGCACGAGAGGTTTCGTGGCGCGGGGACCTCACCAGTCGTGGTGTCCGTGGCGGAGGTGGACCGCCTCGCTGTGCAGCATCCGGCGCTCGGAGCTCGAGCGCGCGGTGCGCTCGAGGGCGGCGAGCTCCTCGAGGGTCTCCTGCATGGAGACGACCTGGGTGACGCCGGACGGTGGTGGGTCGGGCAGGGCGCGAGCCGACGCGGCGAACGTCGGTCCGGCTGCCAGGGCCACGAGGGCCACGGCCACGACGGGGCAGAGACGCCGGGCGGAGGCGCTGCGCGTCGTCGTGCCGACTGTGTTGCGGGAGTGCTGGACCATGATCTTCTCCTGGTGGGTGGTGCCTGCTCTGGAACTCCTCCAGCGTCGGTCCGACCACCCCGCCGACACATCCGGCAGACTCCCTATCCTCGTGCGCCGACCTCCCTATCTTCGGCAGGCCGATGATCCACCGCGATGTCGGCCCGACTGGCTATCGTCGCCCGCATGGCGGTCCACCGGCTGAGCACTGAGCAGGCGCGACGTATCGCCGTGCGCGCGCAGCTGCTCGACCGGCCGCGACCCACCGACCTCGTCGCCACGGTCGAGCGCCTGACCCTGCTCCAGATCGACCCCACCGCCGCCGTCGCGCCGAACGCGGACCTCGTCCTGTGGAGCCGGCTCGGCGCGTCCTACGACCCGGCTGACCTGGTCACGGCGGTCGAGCGCGACCGCACCCTCGTCGAGACCGTCGCCTACGTCCGCAGCCCGCAGGACCTCCCGGCCGTCATCGCCGAGGTCCGCGACACCGACCCCTACCCGGCGATGGGCGAGTGGATCACCGCCAACGCGTCGTTCCGCCGCGACATCCTCGCCACCCTCGAGACCGACGGCCCGCTGCTCTCGCGCGACATCCCCGACACGAGCGTCGTCCCGTGGCCCTCGAGCGGCTGGACCAACAACCGCAACACCACCAAGATGCTCGAGGCCATGGCGCTGCGCGGCGAGGTGGCGATCTCCGGCCGAAAGGGTCGGCAGCGCTACTTCGACCTGCCCGAGCGGGTCTACCCGGCCGACCTGCCGACGCTCACCCTCGAGCAGGCGACGGCCCACCGCAACGCGCGCCGCCTGGCCGCGCTCGGGATCGCCCGGGCCACCGGGCCGGGGATGCCGGGCGAGGAGCCGTATGCCGGGGACGCCGGTGAGCCCGCCGAGGTCGACGGGGTGCCGGGCGCGTGGCGGGTCGACCCGGCATACCTCGTCGTGACGGACTTCCGCGGCCGCACCGCCCTGCTCAGCCCCTTCGACCGCCTCGTCCACGACCGGGTCCGGGCCGAGCAGCTCTTCGGCTTCGAGTACGTCCTCGAGATGTACAAGCCTGCGGACCAACGGCGCTGGGGATACTTCGCGCTGCCGATCCTGCACCACGACCGGCTCGTCGGGAAGCTCGACGTCCGGGCCGACCGCAAGGCCGGCGTGCTCGTCGTCAACGCGGTCCACGAGGACGTCCGTTTCACCGCGCGGATGACCGCAGCCGTGCATCGCGAGATCACCGATCTCGCGATGTGGATGGGACTCGAGATCTCCGGGCCCTGAGGCTCACTCAGACCCTCCCTCCGCGACCGAGGTATGCCGCCGCGCGGCCAGCGCCACGTCATACCTCGGGTCGTGACGTGGTGCGGCCTCAGCCCTGGGCCTGCTGAGCGACGTCGTCCCACTTCTCCCACGTCGCGATACGAGACGCGTAGTCCTTCTTCGCGATCGAGAGTGGGGCCGCGCCGAAGAAGACGCGCAGGGGCGGCTCCTCGGCGTCGACGATGCGCAGGACGGCCGCGGCCGACGCCTGCGGGTCGCCGGGACCCGAGGTGTTGCGGGCGGCACGCTCACGATGGGTCTGCTCGCGTAGGTCCTCGTAGGCGGGGGACGACTCCGAGTGACGGGCAGACGGCCCCGACCAGTCGGTGGAGAACCCGCCCGGCTCGATGAGCGTCACGTGGATGCCGAAGCCCTCGACCTCCTGGGCCAGGGCCTGGCTCAGGCCCTCGAGCGCCCACTTCGACGCGTGGTAGGCACCGACGATCGGGAAGGCGGAGATGCCGCCGATCGAGCTGACCTGAATGATGTGGCCCGACCCCTGCTCGCGCAGGAACGGCAGCGCGGCCTGGGTGACCCAGAGGGCACCGAAGAAGTTCGTCTCCATCTGGTCGCGCGCGTCGGATTCGCTCAGCTCCTCGACGAAGCCGAAGTGGCCGTAGCCGGCGTTGTTGACGACGACGTCGAGGGTGCCGAAGTGCTCGTGGGCCTGCGCGACGGCAGCGAAGTCGGCCGCACGATCGGTCACGTCGAGCTCGATCGGCAGGACCGCGTCGCCGAAGCGCCCGACGAGGTCGTCGAGGGTGGAGGTGTCACGGGCGGTGGCCGCCACCCGGTCGCCGCGCTCCAGGGCGGCAATCGCCCACTCGCGGCCGAACCCCTTGGATGTTCCGGTGATGAACCATGTCTTCGTCATGCCAGCCACGCTACGACCGGGGTGGGCCCCCGACGCAAACGGGTCGGGCGCGAGCGGGGTGAGGGGAGGCGGCCCCCCGGTGGCCACCCGAGCCACGCCTCCGGCAACCTCTGCCGCTGTGGCACCCATCCCACCGTCGTCACCCGCATCCTTGATCCGGAGGAGACGGGCGCCGTTGTCCCACAGAACGGACCGCATCCAGTCGTCACCGAGGTCAAGGCGGGCAAGCGCCTCGAGCTGGTGGGCGTACGGGTAGGGGATCGACGGGAAGTCCGAGCCGAGGACGACCTTGTCGCGCAGCGTCGCGAGGCGAGCGGCATACCCCGGTGGCATCGGCGCGAACGCCTCGGTGAAGGCGGTCGCGCACATCGTCGTGTCGAGGTGGACCCCGGTGTGGGCCTCGGCGAGGTCGGCGAAGGCGTCATACTCCGGCATCCCGAGGTGGGCGACGACGAGGACGAGCTCGGGGAAACGGGCGAGCAGCCGGGCGACCGCCTCGGGACCGGTGAAGCGGCCCGGCGTGGGGGCGGAGCCGCAGTGGAGCACGACGGGGACGCCGGCCGCCTCGAGGACGGTCCAGGCGGGGTCGAGCCGGCTGTCGTCGGGCGCGAACTCCCCCACCTGGACGTGCATCTTGAACAGCCGAGCCCCGGAGGCCAGCGCCTCCTCGACGTAGTCGCCCACCCCCGGCTCCGGGTAGAAGGTCGCGCAGTGGACGGCGTCGGGCACGCTGGCAGCGAAGTCGGCGCCCCAGGCGTTGAGCCAGCGCGCCATCCCCGGCTTGTGCGGATAGGTGAGGGCCGGGATCGCGCGCAGGCCGAGGCGGCGCAGGCGGTCGAGCCGGTCACTGACGCTGCCGCGGTAGGTGACCGGCCACGCGGTGCCGTAGTGCACCACCGCGTCGTCGAAGTAGTCCCAGACCTTGCGCTGCATCGACTCCGGCAGGAAGTGCACGTGGATGTCCGCGAGGCCGGGGAGCCCGAGCGACGCGAGGTAGGCGGGCACCTCGGCGTCGGTCCGGGGACCCGGGGTCGTGGACGTCGGACCGGACAGCGGACGGGCTGGGGTGGACACGGCCTGACGCTACGGCAGCCCCACGGCATACCAGCGTCGGGCCCATCAGCCCATCAGCGATCGTGACGCCCCGGTCCCCCACGATGCGGTTGGGTGGGGGGATGGACACCGATGCGTGGCGCGAGCGGATCCGGGCCTTCTCGGCCGAGCGGGACTGGGAGCAGTTCCACACCCCGAAGAACCTCGCGATGGCGCTCTCGGTCGAGGTCTCCGAGCTCGTCGAGATCTTCCAGTGGCTGACGCCTGAGGAGTCGGCGGCCGTGATGGCGGGTGACCGTCGCCAGGACGTGCTCGACGAGGTGGCCGACGTGACCACCTACCTGCTGCGGCTCGTCGACGTGCTCGGCATCGACCTCGACGCCGCCCTCGCCGACAAGACGGTGCGAAACGCCGAGCGCTACCCGGCGGCTCCGCGCCTGCCGCGCCCGATCGAGGTGACCGTCCCGGTGCTCGGTGTCGACGGGTGCACGGCGGGGTGGGTCGGGGCCGTCCTCGAGCCGGGTGCACCGCGGCCGCGGGTCGTCGTCGCGGCGACGATCGGCGAGCTCGTCGAGACGGTCCGGGAGTCCCTCGGCCTCGGGGTCGTCGGCATCGACATCCCGATCGGCCTGCCCGACAGCACGACCCGTCAGGCGGACGCGCTGGCGCGCAGGGCGCTGACCGGCAAGGCGTCCACGATCTTCAGCACGCTGACCCGCGAGGCGTATGCCGCGCCGACCCGCCTCGCCGCCGACGAGGTCAACCGGTCACGCTCCGGCCAGGGCGTCGGCGCCCAGGCCTTCGCGCTGCGCGACAAGATCGTCGAGGTCGACGCGTGGGTGCGCTCGCGCCCGACGGTCGAGGTCATCGAGGTCCACCCCGAGCTCTCCTTCGCGACGATGGCCGGCGCGCCGATCATCGCAAGCAAGAAGAGCGACGTGGGGCGCACCGCACGGCTGGCGGCGCTCCGGGCCGCGGGGGTCGCGTCACCGTCGGTCCTCTCCGGCACGGGGTATGCCGCCGACGACGTCCTCGACGCCTGCGCGGTCGCGTGGTCGGCCGCCCGGCACGCCGCCGGGTCGGCGCGCTCGCTGCCCGACCCGCCCGAGGTCTTCTCCGACGGCATCCCTGCCGCCATCTGGTCCTGACGGCCGGGGGAAGTGGGCACTCGACTCAGTCGAGTGGGCAGTTCTGCCCGGCCCGCTCGACGAGGCGGGCCAGCGGCGGCGGGGTCGACTCAGGCGTGAGGGCCTCGACCAGCCGCTCGGCGAGGCGGAGCTTCCGTCCCGACCCGCTGCCGGCGAAGCGGTGCAGCTGGTCGTGCAGGGGCCGCCCCCGCCACTCGAGCTGCTTCTGGAACGTCCGGAACCGCGGGAGGTCACCAAGGTCGTCGAGGGCTGTCTCGACACCGGGCGGACCGACCGATCGCATCAGCTCGTCCTCGAGGTCGACGTCGCAGACGAAGAATCCGTGCCCCTCGAGGTCGTCCCTCGTCGTGACGTCGATGCCCCGGCTGCGCAGCGCCCGGCGCGCGAAGCGCTCCTCGGGCGCGTCGACGAGGCCCAGCACCACCGGCTCGTCGCCGCCGGTCGCCACGGCCCGGAGATGGGTGCGCACGTTGGTCACCCCACCCATCGACACGACCTCGGCGTCCTCGATCCCTCGGCGCCGCAGCAGGATCCGCACCACCACGGCGTCGCTCTCCCCCTCGACGAGCACGACGACCCTCCGGCCAGCCGGGTTGTCCGGCCGGGCAGGAGGGTCGTCGGCGTTCAGCACAGCGCGAGCCTGACACCGGCAACCGGCCGGTGCAACGGCATACCGTGACAGCGGGTCACCGGGCCACCGGGTCAGCGGGCGAGGGCACCCATCGGGTCCCAGGCCGGCAGGACGACCGGGTCGGCGCCGAGGGCGGCCTGCAGGTCGTCGGGGAGGGCGTCCTTGCGGACCGCGATCTCGAAGACGTGCTCGGCAAACCAGTTGTCGTTCATCGTGAAGAAGCCCTTGTCGCCCTTCTCGGTGCCCCAGCTGTTCTCGACGCGCCAGCGGCGCGGCACGTCGTCGAGCAGATCGACGCCGGTGAAGAGCATCGCGTGGGTCATCATCGACTCGTGGTGGGTCAGCCGGTCGGCCTTGGGCAGGTCGGGGGTCGTGCCGTAGATCGCTGCCCGGTCGAAGAGGGCGGCGTCCCAGTAGCCGAGGTCGCCATCGGACATCTGGCCGGTGTCGCAGCCGAACCACACGGGCTCTCCGCCGACGATCGCCTCGGTCGCGAGCCGCTTCATCAGGTCGGTCTCGACGTTGAGGTAGGTGACAGCCGGGGCGCCGACGACGTTGCCGAGGTGCTCGACGGTGAAGGTCTTGCCGTAGGGGCTCGAGGCGCGCGGGTCGTTGACGATGCAGACGTAGTCCTCGAGCGGCACGGTGACGTAGGCCTCCGCGAACTCGTGCGGGTCCATCGTGCCGTCGCGGTGGAACCCCTTGTCAGTGTCCTTCCACTGCCACACGAAGGACTCCGGCGGGGTGCCGAGGTGGATGCTGAGGAGCCGGTGAACCGTGGTCAGCGCCTGCTCCTTGGCCGCATCGAGGTCGTCGGCGCTCGCCCCGGCCGAGGCGCTGGCGCGAAGGTCGCGCGCGGCCTGGCGCAGGACGGTGGAGAGGTCGCGGTTCATCGCACGGGTGTTGCTCGAGCTCTTCGTCTCGGGCATCGCCGACTTCGGCACGAGGCCGTGCTTGACCACGAGCGCGACGAACATGTTCCACTGCCCGCCGTCCTCGGCCGGCGTGGAGAGCAGGTGGGCGACGGTGCGGTCGTCGACGTCGCGGTCGGCGGTGGCGAGGATCGACTCGAGCCAGTGGTTCGCCTTCTCGAGCTTGTCCCAGAAGAGCAGGTAGTTCTGCGAGAACTCGAAGTCCTTGACGCCCATCTTCTTCGCGGCGCCCGCACGCAGCAGGTTGGTGCCGGCGAAGAGCCAGCAACGGCCGCTCTTCTCCTGCGAGGTCGCGCTCCAGTCGTCGAGCAGGTGCGACACCGAGTGGTCGATGCCGGTGACGACGCGACGGTCGAGGGCGATCTCGTCGACGGCGGTCACGGTGACGGCGTTCTGGAGCAGGCGGGCCGTCGGGTCCGCGTCGAACGCCTTCGTGAGGCGGTCGGTGAGGTCGATGGGTAGGTCGCTGGGCATGCTGGTGGCTCCTCGCTCGGTCGGGGGGGTGTCCCCTCTGGCCATTTCACTGTATGCCGTTGGGCCCGGTCAGGGGCCCCCACCGCCCCCCACCGCTGACCCAGGCGCTGACCCAGGTGCGGACCCGGATGGGTCACCCGGGGGCTACCGCGAGGGGTCGAGCACGACGATGCCGCGGGAGGGGGTCTCACCGAGCGCAGTGAGCTGTCGGCCCGCCTCGGCGAGGCCGACGGGCTCTCCCGGGGCGAGCACGGCCCGCAGGTCGAGCCGGCCGCTCGCGACGTCGGCGAGCAGCTGGTCGTAGTCGGCGGCGGCCATCCCGTGGCTGCCGAGGACGTCGAGCTCCCAGCCGATGACGCGCTCCATCGGCACGTCGGCGGCGCCTGCCGCGGCGGGGAGCAGGCCAACCTGGACGTGCCGGCCGCGGCGGCCCAGCGACAGGATCGCGGACCGGCAGGTGGCGGGTGTCCCCACCGCGTCGACGGTGACCGCGGCGCCGCCACCCGACCACTGCGCGAGGGACGCGACGAGCTCCGCCTCGGGCTGCGAGCCGTCGACGACGTGCTCCGCTCCGAGTCCGAGCGCCAGGGTGCGGGAGCCCTCGTCGACGTCGACGGCGGTGACCCGGGCGCCGCGTGACACGGCGATCTGCACGGCAGCGAGTCCCACGCCGCCACAACCGAACACGATCACCGAGTCCCCCTCGCGCACGGCGGCTCGCGTCACGACCGCCCGGTACGCCGTGGCAACCCGACACCCGAGACCGGCGGCGAGGCGCGCGGGGACCGACGGCGGGAGGGGGACGAGGTTGGTCGCGGCCGCCCGCACGACGACCCGCTCGGCGAACGCGCCTGGCACCGTGAAGCCGGGTTGCTGCTGGTGGGGGCAGACCTGGCCGTCGCCGCGCGCGCACACGGGGCAGTGCCCGCAGGCCTGGACGAAGGGCGCGGTCACGCTCCGGCCCACCCACGCGGCGTCGACACCGTCACCGACCGACTCGACGGTGCCCGCGAACTCGTGGCCGGGCACGTGGGGGAAGGTCGAGACGTCGGCGTCGTGGCCGGCCCACGCGTGCCAGTCGCTCCGGCACAGCCCGGCCGCCTCGACCCGGACGACGACGCCGCCGGCGGGGGCGACGGGATCGGGCAGGTCGACGACGTGGGGCTCGGCCCGCGGGCGGTCGTAGGTCAGGGCGCGCACTCGGGTGCCTACTTCTGGCGGCGGGCGCGCAGGACGACGTCGTGGGTGTGGTGCGCACCCGCGCCGCCGGACACGTGGCGCTCGCGCCGCCCGTCGAGCTCGACGGTCCAGCCGTCCCCGAGCAGCGGCACGAGGTCGGGCGGCGACACGTAGTCGCCCGGGTCGAAACCGGCTGACCGTGCGTGCTCGGTGTCGACGTCGGCGTGGTGCACCACGAGGAGCACGCCGCCCGGGGCGACCGCGTCGACGAGCGCGTGCTCGGCCACGTCGTCGGTCGTGGAGAGCAGAGCCGCGTACTGCGCGGAGACGAGGTCGAAGGACCAGTCCGGCAGGTCGGCCTCGACGAGTCCGGCGTGGACCCACTGCACCTCGACGCCGGCCGTGGCGGCGTGGGCGGCGGCCCGGTCGAGGGCGACCTTCGAGACGTCGAGCGCCACGACCTCCCAGCCCTGCCCGGCCAGCCAGACGGCATCGGCGCCCTCACCGCAGCCGACGTCGAGCACCCGACCCGGCGGCATACCGCTCACCTCGGCGACGAGCGCGCCGTTGGGTGCGCCGCTCCACACCCGGTCGGCCTCGGCGTAGCGGGCGTCCCACGCCGCGTCGTCCATCGGCGTGGGTGCGTGATCGTGGGAGTGCGGCGTCGAGTCAGGCATGGCACCATTCTCTCCCCGCCCGACGGCGCGTCAGCGGATGCCCTCCCACAGCGCGTAGCGCTCGGCGCGGGGGTTCTCGACCGGACCGTCCTGCTCGCCGAAAACCATGGTCGTGCGACGCGACATGTCGTATGCCGCCCAGCCCGGGTCCGCGTCGCGGATGAACCTCACCCACGTGGCGTGGACGGTGTCCGCCACCGCCTGCGACGGGCCGGGGCCGAGGAGGTCCTCGGTCTCGGGCTCGTCCAGGGTGTCGAAGACGAACGGGATCTCCACCGCGTGGGCCGCCCCGAGGGTTCCCTCGCAAGCGAGCGAACGGTGGTCGAAACGGTACATCCACGTCGCCGAGCCAGTTGCAGCGCGGGCCTCGGCCACCCGGACCGCCGGAACGGCGAAGAACCAGTCCGTCACGAGCGCGGACAGGGCATCTCCGGGCGCGGTGCCCTCCGGGGCGTAGGCGGCAGCGGCCGCGGAGGGGTCGAGCCCGTAGGCCTGCGCGCCACCGGCGAAGGCGGCCTCGTCGATGTGGTCGATGACGCGGTCGGCGACGAGGAACAGGCGCATCTCCTCGCCGTTGGTCCCGGTCATCAGAGCGACGTCGGCGCCGGCACCGGAGGCGATGGCGTCGAGCGGCGGGCGGGGGAGCACCTCACCGTCGACGGTGGGCATGAAGGGGAGCAGGCTCGCCGTCAGGGCACCCCAGCGCTGCACCCGGTCGGGGGCGGTGCGCACGTCTGCCTGCAGGCGCTGAGCGGCCGCGACCACGTCCTGCGGCGATACCGCGGCGAGCGCCGACCGGGTCGGCTCGACGCCCAGGTCGGCCGCGAGCCACTCAGTGACGCGGGAGCCGACCTCGGGGGGCATGACGTGGGCAGCCGCACCGCTCTGGGCGATCGCCGAGCGGAAGAGCCCGGCCGCCTGGGGCATCGACAGCAGCGTCGTCACGCTCATGGCCCCCGCGGACTCACCGCCGACGGTCACCTTCCCCGGATCACCACCGAACGCGGCGATGTTGTCGCGCACCCACGCGAGCGCGGCCAGCTGGTCGAGGAGCCCGAGGTTGCTCGTGCCGTCGGCGGTGTGCAGGAAGCCCTCGGCCTGCAGGCGGTAGTTGATCGTCACGCAGACGATGCCGTCCCGCGCGAAGGCGGCGCCGTTGTAGATGCCGCCCGATCCGTTGGTGAAGGAGCCGCCGTGGATCCAGACGAAGACCGGCAGCCCTGAGCCAGTCGGGTCGGGCGTCCACACGTTGAGGTTGAGGCTCTCCTCGCCGGCGATGACCGGGTCGGCGAGCAGGGCGGCATACTGCGGCGGGTAGACAGCCTTGGGCACAGTGGGACCGAAGGCGGTGGCGTCACGCACGCCGTGCCACGCGGGCGGGGGCGCCGGTGGCTGCATCCGCAGCTCGCCGAACGGCGCAGCGGCATAGGGCAGCCCGAGGTAGGCCGCGACTCCGAAGTCCATCGTCCCCGCCACCTCGCCCTGCGCGACGGTGACGTGTGGTGCTTCGCTCACTTCTGCTCCCTTGCAGTCGGACGGCTCACTTCTTCACCAGCGCGCTCGGCGCCGGGCCCGCTCAGCGCTGGCGGTGGGCGAGGTAGTAGCGCACGAGCGACTGGGTCGAGGCGTCCTGCTCGGCGATCGCGTCCTCGTCGCCGCCGACGGCGGGCGTGACCTGCTTGGCCAGCTGCTTGCCGAGCTCGACGCCCCACTGGTCGAAGCTGTCGATGCCCCAGACGACGCCCTGGGTGAAGGTGATGTGCTCGTAGAGCGCGATGAGCTGGCCGACGACCGACGGGGTCAGGGCCGGGGCCATGATCGAGGTGGTCGGGCGGTTGCCACTGAAGACCCGTGCCGGGACGACCGCCTCGTCGGTGCCCTCGGCGCGGACCTCGTCGGCGGTCTTGCCGAAGGCGAGCGCGGCGGTCTGCGCGAAGAAGTTGGCGAGGAAGAGC
>JBDSSS010000058.1:0-12450 GCA_039928615.1 Terracoccus sp.
AACGTCGACGAGATCCCGCAGCCGCACCGGCTCTCCGAGCGCGGTTGGTGACCTCACCCCCACGCTGACGTATGCCGCTTCGCCCGCCGGGCGCAGCGGCATACGCGCGTCCGGGGCTGGGATGATCAGGCGGTGAACGGAGCCCGGCTGTCCCAGCGCTACTACGCGGAGGTGGTGCGGCCCATCCTTCAGGACCGCTGGCCCCGCCTGCCGCACGCGGCGGCCCGCCTCGGTGGCGGTTCCGACGTGCTCGGTCTCGACGACGAGACCTCCCGGGACCACGACTGGGGCCTGCGGCTGCATCTGCTCGTGCCCGGCGACGTCGTCTCGCAGGTGGACGGCCACCTTGCGAGGGCCCTGCCGTCGCGGTTCGCGGGGCATCCCTCGCGGTTCGGCATCACGGACGACCCGACGGAACGGCACCGCGTCACCGTGTGCGATATCGCGACGTTCTCGACCGACACCCTCGGGCTCGACGCGACGCATGAGCTGTCGGTGGGGGACTGGTTGTCACTGACCGGTCAGGGCGTCCTCGAGGTGACCGCGGGTCCGGTCTTCGTCGACACGACCGGTGAGCTGACGGCGCTCCGACGGAGTCTCGAGTGGTATCCGGACGACCTCTGGCGGCACGTCGTCTCGGTGGACTGGGCCCGGCTCGAGCAGGAGCTGCCGTTCGTCGGCCGCACCGGCGCGCGGGGGGACGACCTCGGCTCGCGCCTGCTCACCGCCCGTCTCGCCGGGGTCGCGCTCCACCTCGCCTTCCTGCTTGAGCGAACGTGGCCGCCCTACGCGAAGTGGCTGGGCACGGCACACGCGGACCTGCCCGGCACCGACCCGGCCGCCCTGCTCCGGGCCGTAGCGGCGCCGTCGTGGCAGGAGCGGGAGGCACTCCTTGCCCAGTGGCTGCGCCGACTCGCAGACCGGCAGCAAGAGGTGGGCCTGCCCGATGTCGGCGACCCGGTGGCGCCCTTCCACGAGCGGCCCCTGCTGGGGATCCGGCCGGGGGTCGTCGAGCTGATCACCGACTCCATCACCTCGCCGGAGGTCCGCTCGCTGGCCCGCGGGGTGGGCACGCCAGAGCAGTGGAGCGACAACGTCGACGTGCTCCTCTCACCGAGCCGTCGGGCACGCCTCAGGTGACGGCGCCGCGCTCGGCGAACTCGGGGCGCTCGAACTCGCGACCGTCGATGACGGCTCGGACGTGCTCGGCGGCGGTCACCGCGTCGACGTGGGTGACGTAGAGCGGCGCGAAGCCGAGCCGGATGATGTCGGGCTCGCGGAAGTCGCCGATGACACCCCGGGCGATGAGGGCCTGGACGACCGCGAAGGCCTGGGGGTGGCGCAGCGAGACCTGCGACCCGCGCCGCTCAGCCTCGCGAGGCGTGGCGAGGGGCAGGTCGACCCCGAGCGCGTCCAGTGCCTCGATGAAGCACTGCGTGACCGAGACCGACTGGGCCCTGACCTGCTCGGGGCTCAGGCCGTCGAAGACGGTCAGGGCCGCCTCGAGGGCGAGCAGCGAGATGAGCGGGGGAGTCCCGACCCGGCCGCGGGTGATGCCGGGGGCCGGCTCGTAGTCCGGACCCATCTCGAAGGGACGGGCGTGGCCGTGCCACCCGGTCAGCGGCTGCTCGAAGTCGGCGAGGTGGCGCTCCGCGACGTAGAGGAAGGCCGGAGCCCCGGGGCCGCCGTTGAGGTACTTGTAGCCGCAGCCGACGGCGAGGTCGGCGCCGCCTGCGTCGAGGTCGACCTCCATCGCGCCGGCCGAGTGGCACAGGTCCCAGCAGATCAGCGCGCCGACCTCGTGGGCCGCCTCGGTCATCGCGACGAGGTCCCACTTCTCCCCGGTGCGGTAGTCGACCTGCGAGTAGGAGGCGAGGACGAGGTCGTCACCCGCCTCGCGGATCGCTGCCACGGCGTCGCGCGGGTGCACCCGGCGCACCTCGCAGCCGGCCAGCGCGGCGGCCGACTCGGTGATGTAGAGATCGGTGGGGAAACTGTCGGGGTCGGTGAGCACGACCGTGCGACCCGGGCGCATCCGAGCCGCGCCGACGACGGCCTTGAAGAGGTTGATCGAGGTCGAGTCGGTGACCACCACCTGGCCGGGAGCGGCGCCGACGAGGCGGCCGACGAGGTCGCCGATGCGGGTCTGGGCGCCCCACCAGTCCGACTCGTTCCACGACCGGATGAGCCGGTCGCCCCACTGCCGGGTGAGGACGTCCTGCACGACGGGCGGCACGGCGAGCGGCAGGGCGCCGAGCGAGTTGCCGTCGAGGTAGGTGACACCGGCGGGCAGGGTGAACAGGTCTCGGGTGCCGGCGAGGGGAGCCGAGGCGTCGAGGTCCGCGGCGCGGGCGAGGAGGTCGTCGAGGGCGTGCGTCGTCATGGCCGCAACGTATCGCGAGGACGGATTTCCGCGCTGCCTGCCCAGCGGCATACCCTCGCCGCCATGAACACTGCGCCCACGGCGACCATCGGCGTCCTCGCCGTGCAGGGAGACGTGCGCGAGCACCTCGTCGCCCTGCGCGAGCTCGGGGCCGAGGCGATGACGGTCCGGCGCCCCGAGGAGGTCGCCCGGATCGACGGCATCGTGATCCCCGGCGGGGAGTCGACGGTGATGGACAAGCTCGTCCGGGCGTTCGGACTCCGCGACCCTCTTCGCGCCCGGCTGGCGGAGGGACTGCCCGCCTTCGGGTCGTGCGCCGGGATGATCATGCTCGCCGACCGGATCGCCGACGGACGCCCCGACCAGCAGACCCTCGGCGGGCTCGACATCACCGTGCGCCGCAACGCCTTCGGCCGCCAGGTCGACTCCTTCGAGCAGCAGCTCGACTACGCCGGGTTCGACCGCCCCGTGCACGCGGTCTTCATCCGCGCGCCGTGGGTCGAGCAGGCCGGTGACGACGTCGAGGTGCTCGCCCGCGTGAACGGCGGGCCGGCCGCCGGTAGGATCGTGGCGGTTCGGCAGGGAAACGTGATGGCGACCTCGTTCCACCCCGAGGTGGACCGGGACCGACGGATCCACGCCGAGTTCGTCGAGATCGTCCGATCGCAGCGCTAGCCCACGGCTGGACCGCCGCGAGACCACCCCGCAAGCCACCGAACGTGAGGGAACCTGAATGAGCGGCCACTCCAAATGGGCCACCACGAAGCACAAGAAGGCGGCCATCGACGCCAAGCGCGGCAAGCTCTTCGCCAAGCTCATCAAGAACATCGAGGTGGCCGCCCGGCAGGGTGGTGGTGACCTCGCGGGCAACCCGACGCTCTTCGACGCCGTCCAGAAGGCGAAGAAGACCTCGGTGCCCAACGACAACATCGAGCGCGCCGTCAAGCGCGGCTCGGGTGTCGAGGCGGGCGCGGCCGACTGGCAGACGATCTGGTACGAGGGCTACGCGCCCAACGGGGTCGCCGTGCTCATCGAGTGCCTCAGCGACAACCGCAACCGCGCCGCGGCCGAGGTGCGCATCGCGCTGACCCGCAACGGTGGCCAGCTGGCCGACCCCGGCTCGGTCTCCTACGTGTTCAACCGCAAGGGCGTCGTCACCGTGCTCAAGTCGGAGAAGACGGAGGACGAGCTGCTCGAGGTCGTGCTCGAGGCCGGCGCCGAGGAGATCAACGACAACGGCGACACGTGGGAGATCATCTCCGAGGCCACCGACTTCGTCGCGGTGCGCGAGGCTCTCCAGGAGGCGGGGGTCGACTACGAGTCAGCCGAGGCCGCGTTCGTGCCCAACCTGCAGGTGCCGCTCGACCTGGACGGCGCGCGCAAGATGATCCGCGTCGTCGACGCGCTCGAGGACAGCGACGACGTGCAGAACGTCTTCGTCAACGGTGACATCCCCGACGACGTCCTCGCCGAGCTCGAGGACGACGAGGACTGACGCGTCGCGGGCCCGTCGGGCCGCCGCGGACGGGAGGCACGCCGACGACCGGCGTGCCTCCCGTCTTTGTCGGGTGGGACGGTTACCGTTGAGCCGAACACCTGTTCGGACCAGCCCTCGTGGCGGTCTGGTCGTCGTCCGTTCCCGAGCCGTTGGAGGTATGCCGTGCGCGTCCTCGCCGTGGACCCCGGCCTCACCCGCTGTGGTGTCGGTGTCGTCGACGGAGTGCCGGGCCGGAAGCTGACGCTCGTCGAGGTCGGGGTCATCCGCACGCCCCCCGGTGACCCGACCCCGAAGCGGCTCGTCGCGCTCGAGGACGAGATGCGGCTCTGGTTCGAGCGTCACCGTCCGGAGTCGGTCGCGATCGAGCGGGTCTTCGCCGACACCAACGTCTCGACGGTGATGGGCACGGCGCAGGTGACCGGCATCGTGATGATGATCGCGGAGCGGCGGGGTCTGCCGGTCACGCTGCACACCCCGACCGAGGTCAAGGCGGCGGTCAGCGGGAGTGGCCGCGCGGACAAGGCGCAGGTCACGACGATGGTCACGCGCCTGCTCGGGCTCGACACGGCGCCCAAGCCCGCCGACGCGGCCGACGCCCTCGCGCTCGCCATCTGCCACGTCTGGCGGGGCGGCACCCAGACCCGGCTGGCCGAGGCCGCCGCCGCCCACGGGGGCCGGCCGAGCACGATCCCCACCCGAGTGCCCCGGGTCGCTGCCGGCGCCGCAGCCCCACGAACGACCGCCCGCCGAGCCACCGCGACGAGGCGACCGGCCTCGCCGGCCGCCGTCCTGCCCCCCTCACCGCCGACCACCCGTGGAGTCACCGACCGATGATCGCCTCGCTCGCTGGAACCGTCCTCAAGGCCGGGCTCGACTCCGTGGTCCTGGGCGTCGGGGGAGTCGGCATGCTCGTGCACACCACCCCCGGCACCGCCGCGGCCGTCCGGGTCGGCACCCCGACGGAGCTCGCGACGACCCTCGTCGTGCGTGAGGACTCGCTCACCCTCTACGGCTTCGCCACCGACGACGAGAAGCACGTCTTCGAGACGATCCAGACCGTCTCTGGCGTCGGGCCGCGCCTCGCCCTCGCCGTCCTCGCCGTCCACTCCCCGGCCGCGGTGCGGGTCGCCCTGGGGTCCGGCGACCTCGCGGCCCTGATGAAGGTCCCCGGCATCGGCAAGAAGGGCGCCGAACGCCTCGTCCTCGAGCTGCGCGACAAGCTCGGGGCCCTGCCCGGCTCGGTGGGGGAGACCGCCCCCGCGCCCGCCGACGACGCCCTCGACAAGGTGGCCCGCCGCGCCGACGAGGGCGCCAGCGTCTCCGCGCTGCTGCGGGCCGCGCTGCAGGAGCTCGGACGATGAGCGACCCGGCCCGAGGCGCCGGGCTCGACCCCTCCGCCTGGGACGTCGGGCCGGACGGGTCCTTCGACGCGACCGCCCGGATCATCGACGCCGAGGTCGACCCCGACGAGCGCCAGGTCGAGGCGGCCCTGCGACCGAAGCGGCTCGACGACTTCCCCGGCCAGGACCGCGTGCGCGAGCAGCTCGGCCTCGTGCTCGAGGCCGCTCGCCGGCGCGGCACCCCGCCCGACCACGTGCTGCTGTCGGGGCCGCCCGGGCTCGGCAAGACCACCCTCGCGATGATCGTCGCCAGCGAGCTCGAGCAGCCGATCCGGATCACGTCGGGCCCGGCCATCCAGCACGCCGGGGACCTCGCCTCCGTGCTGTCCTCGCTCGCCGAGGGGGAGGTGCTCTTCCTCGACGAGATCCACCGGATGTCCCGGTCTGCGGAGGAGATGCTCTACCTCGCGATGGAGGACTTCCGCGTCGACGTCATCATCGGCAAGGGCCCGGGCGCCACGGCGATCCCGCTCGAGCTGCCGCCCTTCACCGTCGTCGGGGCGACGACCCGCGCGGGGCTGCTGCCGGCGCCGCTGCGTGACCGCTTCGGGTTCACCGGGCACCTCGACTTCTACGAGGCGGCCGACCTCGTCACCATCCTGCGCCGGTCCACGGGACTGCTCGGTCTCGAGGCCGACGACGACGGCATCCGCGAGATCGCGCTGCGCTCACGAGGCACCCCCCGCATCGCCAACCGCCTCCTGCGCCGGGTCCGCGACTGGTCGCAGGTGCACGGTGACCACCGGGTCACCCATGCGGCCGCCCGACAGGCCCTGCGCCTCTTCGACGTCGACGAGCGAGGCCTGGACCGGCTCGACCGGGCCGTGCTCGACGCCCTGTGCCGCCGGTTCCGGGGCGGGCCGGTGGGTTTGTCCACGCTCGCCGTGGCCGTGGGGGAGGAGCCCGACACCGTCGAGACCGTCGCCGAGCCCTTCCTCGTCCGCGAGGGTTTCATGGTGCGCACCCCCCGGGGCCGGGCCGCGTCCGGTCTCGCCTGGGCCCACCTCGGGCTCACGCCCCCGCCCGACGCGCAGGGGGTCTGGTCGGCGACCCTGCCCATCGACGAGATCGGTGGCGGACGCTTCGGGAGCTGACCCGGCACGCGTCCGGAGCGGCATCCGCACCCTCGACGCGACGGGCCGGACCCGGCTCCCCGACGTGGCGCGCTCGTTCTGACAAACTGCAGGTGCGGCCGTAGACTCCTGCGGGCACCCCCGCCGCTGCCGCGGCACTTTCTGGTGCCTCCGGACGTTCAGCCGGCATCCACGCACACCTGCGGCGTCAACGGCTGCCCGGGACCGAAGAACGAAGGACTGAGTTTGTGATGGGAACGATCGGGAACCTCGCCCCCGCGGCGGACACGGCCAGCTCCGGGTACGGGGGTCTGCTGATCCTCGGGCTGCCGCTCCTGCTGCTGGGCTGGCTCTTCTTCACCAACAGCCGTCGCACCAAGGCGATGCGGGCCTTCAGCAGCTCGCTCGCCGTCGGCGACAAGGTCGTCACCTCCTCGGGTCTCTTCGGCACCGTGCGGCACCTCGACGACACGAGCGCCTGGCTCGAGGTCAGCGAGGGCGTCACGCTCCGGTTCGACCGCCGCGCGGTCTCGATGAAGCAGGCGGAGTCCTCCGCCGTCTCCGGGGTCTCGGGCGTCGCTGACGACGAGCGCCGCACCGAGCCGGGTCAGTGAGCCGGCCCGTGGCCAAGAGCTCCACCAAGAAGTCTGCGTCCCGCAGTCTCGTCGCCCTCATCGTCCTCATCCTCGGCCTCGGCGCCCTCGCCGGGGGCATGGCCGCCTGGGGGTCGGGTCAGCTGACCCCCCGCCTCGGACTTGACCTCGAGGGCGGCACCGAGCTGGTCCTCCAGCCGGTCCTCGTCGGCAACGAGCAGGTGAACGAGGGCCAGGTCAACCAGGCCGTCGACATCATCCGGCAGCGGATCGACGCCAACGGCGTCTCCGAGGCCGAGATCTCGACCCAGGGCGGCACCAACATCGTCGTGTCGATCCCGGGCGCTCCCTCAGCCGAGCAGCTCGACGCGATCCGTAAGCCGTCGCAACTGCGCTTCCGCGCCGTCTTCGTCCAGGACGTGAGCGCCCCGACGACCTCGGTCGACCCGTCCGGCACCCCCACGCCGTCGGGCACCGCCACGACGCCCGCGACCGGCACCCCCACAGCCACGGCGACCGCCCCGGCCACGAGCACGCCGGCCGCGACCACCCCCGCCGCGACGTCGAGCACGACCGCCGCCAACGGCGTGGTTCCCGAGGCGTTCCGCGCCGCGACGACCGCCCCGACGACGACTGCCGCCACGCCAGCACCGACCGCGACCGCCGCGACACCGACCGCAGCTGCTCCCGCGACGCCCGCCCCCGCCGCGACGACGACCGCCCCTGCCGCCCAGGCCCTGACGCCGGCGCAGCAGGAGGCCGCCCTCGCGGCCGAGGTGTCCGGCAACCTCGTCCAGCTCGGGATCGAGAAGGCGAAGGCCGACGAGTCGGCCGCCAAGGTCGCCACGCAGTTCCTCGCCCTCGACTGCACCCAGCCGGGCGCGCTCGAGAAGGTCGTTGACGACCCGGCCGAGCCGATGGCGACGTGCTCCGACGACGGCTTCACCAAGTTCATCCTCGGCCCCGTCGAGATCGACGGCTCCGAGATCGCCGACGCCACGAGCGGCTACCAGCCCGGCCCCAACGGCGCCCCGACCTCCGTCGTCGAGGTCTCCCTCTCGTTCAAGGACGCCGGCAAGGCGAAGTTCGCCGAGGTCACCAAGCGCCTCTACGGGATGCAGGGACAGACGCCCAAGGACCAGTTCGCCGTCGTCCTCGACAAGCAGGTCATCACCGCCCCCCGCGCGCAGGCGGTCATCACCGACGGTCGCGCCTCGATCACCGGCTCGTTCACCATCGACTCGGCCAAGGCGCTCGCCCAACAGCTGAAGTTCGGCGCCCTGCCGATCTCGTTCGCGCTCCAGACCCAGGACGACATCACGCCCCAGCTCGGTGACGAGCAGCTGCGCCTCGGCCTGCTCGCCGGAGCGATCGGCCTGCTCCTCGTCGTCATCTACTCGCTCTTCCAGTACCGCGCCCTCGGTCTGGTCACTGTCGCCTCGCTCATCGTGGCCGGCGCCCTGACCTACCTCACGGTCACGGTCCTCGGCACGGCGATCGGCTTCCGCCTGACGCTCGCCGGGGTCACCGGCCTCATCGTCGCGATCGGTGTGACGGCAGACAGCTTCATCGTCTACTTCGAGCGCGTCCGAGACGAGGTCCGCGACGGGCGGCCGCTCACCGCGGCCGTCGAGACGGGCTGGAAGCGGGCCCGGCGCACGATCATCGCGGCCGACGCCGTCAACTTCATCGCCGCGCTCGTGCTCTACTTCCTCGCCTCGAGCAACGTGCGTGGCTTCGCCTTCACCCTGGGCCTGACGACGCTCATCGACCTGCTCGTCGTCATCATGTTCACCCACCCGATGGTGCAGCTGCTCGCCCGCACCGAGTTCTTCGGCAACGGGCACAAGTGGTCCGGTCTCGACCCGCAGCGCCTCGGCGCGAAGGAGAGTCCGCGCTACCGCGGCCGCGGCCAGTTCGGGGCCCCCCGCCCCTCCGGCGCCACCACCAGCACGACCCGCCCGATCGAGGGGAAGGCCTGATGATCAACTTCTCGCAGTTCGGCAACGACCTCTACACCGGTCGACGCTCGATCGCCTTCATCAAGCGCCAGAAGACCTGGTATGCCGTGTCCGCCGTGCTCATCGCGCTGGCGCTCGTCGGCCTCTTCGCCCGCGGACTCAACTTCGGCATCGAGTTCAGCGGAGGCTCCGAGTTCCGGGTCCAGGGCGTGACCAACACCCAGGGCTACGAGGAGAAGGCGCAGGCCGCCGTCGGCGATGCCGGCATCCAGGGCAACGTCGTCACGACGATCGTCGGGCAGAACACCGTCCGCATCCAGACCGAGGCCGCGGCCGACCGGACCGCCGAGGCCAAGACCGCGCTCTCCTCGACGTTCGGCGTCGACCCGGGCGCAGTGAGCGCCTCGCTCATCGGACCGAGCTGGGGAGAGACGGTCAGCCAACAGGCGATCCGTGGCCTCATCGTCTTCCTCGTCCTCGTGACGATCGTGATGGCCCTCTACTTCCGCACCTGGAAGATGGCCGTCGCCGGTCTCGTCGCGCTGCTGCACGACCTCGTCATCACCGTTGGGATCTACGCCCTCTTCGGGTTCGAGATCACGCCGTCGTCGATGATCGGCTTCCTCACCATCCTCGGCTACTCCCTCTACGACACCGTCGTCGTCTTCGACAAGGTGCGGGAGAACACGGCCGAGGCCTTCGCCACGCGCCGGATGACGTACACGCAGGCGGCCAACCTCGCGGTCAACCAGACCCTCGTCCGGTCGATCAACACGACCGTCGTCGCGCTGCTCCCGATCGCGGCCATCCTCGTCGTCGGCTTCACCCTGCTCGGCCCGGGCACGCTGCTCGACCTGTCGCTCGCGCTGTTCATCGGGATCGCGGTCGGCGCCTACTCCTCGATCTTCATCGCGACACCGCTGCTCGTCGACCTGCGCCGCAAGGAGCCGGCCGTGCTCGAGCTCGAGGCCTACGTCGCCAAGCACGCGCCCACGCCGCGCCCGGTCGCCGACGACTCCGGTGCCCCTGACGACCGCGAGGGCGACCTCGCCCCGAGCGGTGTCGGGGGCAGGCCGGGCGGGTCGGACGCGCTGGAGCCCGGCGCGCCCCGACCGGTCCACAAGTACGTCCAGGCCGGGCCGCGCAACCAGCCCAAGCGTCCGCCCAAGTCGAAGCGCTGACGGCGTGACCGGCATACCCGCGGCGCCGGAACCGACTCCGGAGCAGCTCGCCGAGCTCGTCTCGGGTCTGTTGCGTGACGTCCCCGACTTCCCCTCCCCGGGGATTCTCTTCAAGGACTTCACGCCCCTCCTCGCGGACGGGCCCGCCCTCGGGATGCTCGTGCGCGACACCGCCCGTCGCTACGCGGGGCAGGTCGACGTCGTGGTCGGGATCGAGGCGCGGGGGTTCATCCTCGGCGCCGCCATCGCCTACGAGCTCGGCCTCGGCATGGTGCCGGTCCGCAAGGCCGGCAAGCTCCCGGGCGAGACCCTCACCGAGTCCTACGCGCTCGAGTACGGCACGGCCGAGATCGAGGTGCACGCCGACTCGTTCGTCGACGGCCAGCGCGTCCTCGTGATCGACGACGTCCTCGCCACCGGAGGCACGGCCGAAGCCGCCTGCCTGCTCGTCGAGCGCGCCGGCGCCACGGTCACCGCGGTCGAGGTCGTGCTCGAGCTGTCGTTCCTGAACGGCCGCTCGCGTCTCGACGGCCGGACCGTGCACGCCGTGCTCACGGTCTGACGAGCGCACCGCCTACACTCGGCGCATGAGCGAGGAAGTCCGCAACGAGCTGTCGACGCCCTCGCGGGTGCGGGCCCGGTTCGCGCGCTTCGGCGCCACCCGCACGGGTGGCAACCCGGTCCTCGAGCCGCTCATGACCGCGGTCCGGCAGAACCACCCTAAGGCCGACCTGTCCGTCATCGAGCGCGCGTATGCCGTCGCGGAGCGCGCCCACGAGGGGCAGATGCGTAAGAGCGGCGACGCCTACATCACCCACCCGCTCGCGGTGACGACGATCCTCGCCGAGCTGGGCATGACGCCCCCGACCCTCGCGGCGGCGCTGCTGCACGACACGGTCGAGGACACCGACTACGGCCTCGAGGAGCTGCGCGCCGACTTCGGTGACGAGATCGCGATGCTCGTCGACGGCGTCACCAAGCTCGACAAGGTGACCTACGGCGAGGCGGCCCAGGCCGAGACCGTGCGCAAGATGGTCATCGCGATGGCCCGCGACATCCGGGTGCTCGTCATCAAGCTCGCGGACCGGCTGCACAACGCCCGCACCTGGCGCTACGTCTCGCCCGAGTCGGCGGCGCGCAAGGCCAACGAGACGCTCGAGATCTACGCCCCGCTCGCGCACCGGCTCGGGATGAACACCATCAAGTGGGAGCTCGAGGACCTCAGCTTCGCGACCCTCTACCCCAAGGTCTACGACGAGATCGTGCGACTCGTCGCGGAGCGGGCGCCGGCGCGGGAGGAGTACCTCGCGGGTGTGCGCGACCAGGTCACCGAGGACCTCACGGCCGCCAAGATGAAGGCGGTCGTGACCGGCCGGCCGAAGCACTACTACTCCGTCTACCAGAAGATGATCGTGCGCGGCCGCGACTTCGAGGAGATCTACGACCTCGTCGCGGTGCGGGTGCTCGTCGAGACGGTGCGCGACTGCTACGCCGCGCTCGGCGCGCTGCACTCGCGGTGGAACCCGGTCCCGGGCCGGTTCAAGGACTACATCGCGATGCCGAAGTTCAACATGTACCAGTCGTTGCACACGACCGTGATCGGTCCGCTCGGCCGTCCGGTCGAGATCCAGATCCGCACCCACACCATGCACCGCAGGGCTGAGTACGGCGTTGCGGCGCACTGGAAGTACAAGGAGGACGCCCCAGGTGGTGCGGCAGCCCCTCTCCAGGCCGGGCGGGACGGCGACACCGGCCCCGCCGATCGGGCCGGCGCTTGGCGCCAACGGGGTGAACCCCGGGCAGTTCATCACGAAGTTCAACGCGGCGACGGCGGCCCTGAAGGGCAAGGTCGTGGGCGTTGAAGTGACGGTGTACTCGGACCGGACGTTCGACTTCATCATCAAGACGCCGCCGGCGTCGGTGATGATCAAGGACATCATCAAGATCGAGAAGGGGTCGGGCGAGCCGAACAAGAACAAGGTCGGGAAGATCACGCGGGCGCAGCTGAAGAAGCTGGCGGAGGAGAAGATCAAGGACCTGAACGCGTACGACATCGACTCGGCGGTGAAGATCCTGATGGGGTCAGCGCGGTCGATGGGCGTCGACGTGATCGACTGAGCGGCGCGTGCGATGTGCGGCTGCGGTGGTGATTGCCTCAGAGTCACAGACGGCACGGCGGTCGCAGAGAGAATTGAAGATGTGAAGGCCCGGAGCGATGCTTCGGGCCTTTTTTTATTGGGCTGAGGCGTTCGATTTCCGGATGAGCGTTGACAGTCGCGGTTGGGTTTCGATAGGCTACGGGCATGGAAATGCACCTCCATCTTTCGCTTTCGGAGTCGCTCAAGGCGTGGCTGGACGAGC
>JBDSSS010000059.1:0-4089 GCA_039928615.1 Terracoccus sp.
ACCGACTCGCTCATCACCCTGGCCCGGCGGATGATCAACGGCGACGCGATCTTCGAGGCGCACCGCATGCACGTCTACCAGCGACACACCCACTCCGGCTGGAGCCACGTGCGCTCGTCCGGCGTCGTGCTCGGCCTCACCCTCGTGTGCACCCTGCTCGCCGTTCCCGCCCTGCTCGGCGCCAACCGGCCGGCCCGACTCGCGACCTTCGCGGGCATGCTCGGCGTCGCGGCCTTCTACCTCGCGCTCCCCCGGATCCGGGGTGGACGCGCCCGCTGGTCGAGCGTCGCGAGTGAGCTCAAAGCCTGAGCGACTCGCGCTTCGGTTCGTCGTCTGCCCGTGCCGCACGGCACAATGTCCACCATGCGCCGATTCAAGGGGACCGACCTCGGGCTCGGGATCGTCGCCGTGGCAGTCAACGTCCTGCTCGTCGCCGGCGTCATCATGGTCACCGGAGGCGGTCCGACGAGTGCCACGGCACCGACCCCGACCACCCGACCGACCGCCTCGACGGCCGCGACGTCGACCACCGCCACCTCGGTCGCGACGACCGCCGCCGCTGCCGTGCCAGCGCTGGCGACGCTCGCCACCAGCACGCGGCCGGTCACCCTTGCCGTCCTCGGTGACGGGACCGGCGACGAGGAGGGTGAGTGGGTCACGGCGCTGGGCGGGCTCCTCGGGGGCAACCACCACGTGACGGTGCACAACCTCGACACCTCCGACCCGACCCGCTACGCGGACGACCTGACCTACGGCACCACCGGACCGGCCTTCGCGATCTGGAACGGCAGCCGACGCGGCGCCACCGCCGGCTACGCCGTGGCGCGGCTGTCCTTCCTCGTCCCGCAGCGTCCCGACGCCGTGCTGCTCAGCTACGGACGCCAGGACTCGGCCGGCACGATCGGTGAGCGGCTCGAGACCGTCCTGCGGGCCGTCCGCACCCGGTGGCCCGGGGCCACGGTCTCAGTCGTGCTCCAGGCCGCCGAGCGCGACGACGTGAGCAAGCCGGTGCGCGACGCCGCTCGGGCGTGGGCGACGAAGCGCTCCCTGTCGACCATCGACGTCGCCGCCGCCCTGCGCAGCGCCGCGAACCCCAACCAGTTCGTGTCGCTAGTCGACCCGCCGAGCGTCAACCAGCTGGGCGGCCGATTCTGGGCGCTCGCCGTCTACCGCGCCCTCGGCGGCACTGCGCCGGACCCGGTCATCCCTCCCCCGGCCCCACGCAGCTCCTCCGCGCCGGTGGCCACGGTCCCCGTCGTGCCGACCCCGACCGCCACGACGAGGCCGACAGCCACGCGCACGGTGGCCCCTCCCCGGCCCCGCTACACGCCTCCCGCGACCGTCCCGAGGCCGCCGACGGGGACGCCCACACCCGCCGAGACGACCCCGCCGACGACCGAACCCACGACGGCGCCCACCACCACGGCCGCCACGACGACGAGCGCCCCCACGACGTCGACGACCACGATCTCCCCGCCGACGACCGGGCCCGCCGCGGCCGCCACTCCGTGAAGATCCTGCTCCTCACGCACTACTACGAGCCGGAGATCGGGGCGCCGCAGCAGCGCTGGTCCGCCCTCGTCGAGCGGTTCGTCCGGGCCGGCCACCAGGTCAGTGTCATCGCGCCCGCACCGCACTATCCCGCCGGTGATCTCCGCCCCGAACATGCAGGTCAGCGCCCCGGCTCCATCCACGCCGGGCGGCACGGCGAGACGGTGCACCGGGCCGCCTTCCGGTCCTACGGGACACAGGTCGGGTCCCGGTTCACCGATCAGGTGGTGGCGGCCGCGAGCGCCATGCGCCTCGTGACGGCGCGGTTCCGCGGTCACCGTCCCGACGTGGTCGTCGCGACCGTGCCGTCGCTCCCGATGCTCGCAGCGGGTGCCGCCGTCTCCCGGTCGCTCGGCGTTCCGCTCGTCGTGGAGATGCGCGACGCCTGGCCCGACCTGCTTGACGTCGCCGACGAGTGGACTCTCACCTCACCCGACGACGTGCCCGCACCGCAGGCAGAGCGTGGCGCCGCCGGCGAGGTGTTCGTCACCCGACCACCGCTGCGGCCGTCAGCGCCCGTTGCGCGATGGCATGCGGGAGTGCGACGGGGCGGAACGAGCCTCCTGCACCACGTGTCCACGAGCCTGCAACGGAGCAGCGACGCCGTCGTCACGACGACAGAGAGCTTTGCCCAGACCCTGCGTGACCGCGGTGTCGAGCCTGTGCACGTGGTGCGCAACGGCGCCCACCCCATCGCGGGCTGGCCCGGACCGCTAGACGCGACCTCGCCTGATGACCCCCTCCGGGTTCTGTATGCCGGGACGCTCGGGCGAGCGCAGGGGCTCACGACCGTCGTCAAAGCCGCGAGTATCGCCTCCCGCGCCGGGACTCGCGTGGAGGTGCGGGTGGTGGGCGCGGGCGCGGAGGAGCACCTGCTGCGCGAGCTCGCCCGCCGCCTCGGGGCGCCGGTCGACGTGCGCGGCGCGGTGCCGAGGGCTGAGCTCGTCGACCACTATGCCTGGGCCGACTCCGTCATCGTCGCCCTGCGGCCGTGGCGCGGTCTGTCCCTCACCGTGCCCTCGAAGCTCTACGAGGCCATGTCCCTCGGGCTGCACGTCAGCGCGTCGGTGACCGGCGAGGCCGCCGGGATCGTTCAGCAGACGCAGGCCGGTGACGTGTGTCGCCCGGGCGACGAGGAAGCCCTGGCCGCCCTGTGGGCCGAGCTCGCCGAGGACCGTTCCAGGGTCATCGTCGGCCCTGCCGCCGCGGAGTGGGTGCGCGAGCACGCGAGCGACGACCGCCTCGCCGACGACTACCTCGCCGTGCTCGATTCGGTGGTCCGTTCGTGACCGGGATCGTCACGAGTGGTCTTGCAGCTCGAAGGCTCGCGCGCCACCTCGGTCTGCTGGCAGGTGTCGCCTGGCGCCACGCCCAGGACGACCCGGCGCTGCTCGCCGTGCAGGCGATGCGCCGCCTCCCGACCGGCATCCGTGGCCGGTCGGCCCAGGTGCTCCAGCGGCACGGCCCGTCGGAATCGGTCCGGGCGCTGGGCTTCTTCCTCGCGGACCGCAAGGACGAGGCTCGGGACCTGCTCATCGACGCCCGTCCACGGACAGGTCTCGACCGCAGGCTGATCGCCGAGCTGGCCGTCCAGGTGGGGCAGGAGCCCCCGGCGGCAGCGCCGCCCTCCACGGTGGCGCGGGCGGCGTGGGCACGGGGGGACCTCTCGGCCGCGCTCGCCGTCCTGTCGACGGCGCCGGGGTCGGCCGCGGCGAGACAGCACGACCGGCTCGCCGCTGACTGCCAAACCATGAGCCCGGGATTCGCGCTGTCGGCGCCCTCCGCGCCCCGCGCTCTCTCGGCGGCGCCGGGCACCCCACGGGTGCTTCACCTGCTGACGAACTCCGTGCCGAAGACGACCTCCGGGTATGCGTTGCGCTCGCACTCCATCCTGCGGGCCCAGCGGAACACCGGCATCGAGGTCGAGGCGTTCACCCTGCTCGGCTACCCCGTGACGGTCGGCCTCCCGGGGGTGCGCGAGGTGGAGGTCGTCGACGGGGTGACCTACCGGCGGTTGATCCCGACCCGCCTGGGCCCGACGAGCGAGGCCCGGCTCGCCCAGACCGCCGAGCTGCTGGTCTCCCACGTCGAGCGCTTCCGTCCCACGGTGCTGCACACGACGACCCACTTCACCAACGCCCTCGTCATGCAGGCGGTGGCCGAGGCGACCGGACTCCCCTGGGTCTACGAGGTGCGCGGTCAGCTCGAGAAGACGTGGGCGGCATCCCGTCCCGCTGACGAGCAGGCCGCGGCGCTGCTCAGCGAGCGGTTCCGGCTCTGGCACGCAAAGGAGGCCGAGATGGCGCTCGCCGCCGACCACGTCGTCGTGCTCTCCGAGGCCCTGCGCCGTGACCTCACGGCACGCGGCATCCCGGACGCCAGGATCACGGTCGTGCCCAACGCCGTCGATGCCGAGCTGCTCGGGGTGACGACGAGCCCGGCCGAGGCACGCCGCGGCCTGGGAATGCCTGCAGACGGCTTCTGGGTGGGGACCGTCTCCTCGCTCGTGCCCTACGAGGGGCTCGACGTCCTCGTCGA
>JBDSSS010000060.1:0-33182 GCA_039928615.1 Terracoccus sp.
GCGAACATGCAGGCCCTCGACCAGTCGGTGGTGCGTGACGACGGCATCCTCGACTACTGCCGCCTCAACGACATCACCGTGCAGGCGTGGTCGCCGTTCCAGGCCGGGTTCTTCGACGGACCCTTCCTCGGCTCCGACCGCTACCCCGAGCTCAACGCGTCGATCGAGCGGATCGCCGGCACGTACGACGTGCCGCCCGAGGCGATCGCCGTCGCGTGGATCACGCGCCACCCGGCCCGGATGCAGGTCGTGCTCGGCACGACGACGCCGGAGCGGGTCCGCGCCGCCGCACGGGGCTCGGACGTGACCCTGACGAAGGGCGAGTGGTACGAGCTCTTCCGCACGGCCGGCTACACCGTGCCCTGACCGGTCGCAGCGTCGCAGCGTTGCGGGATCTGAGGTGGCCGGATGGCGCCCCTGGCCAGCGGAGACGCCGGTCAGGGGCGCTTCTGCTCGCCTCCGGCGGCGCGGGCGAGTGCGGCCAGGCCCTCGGCCAGTGACACCCGTGGCGTCCACTCCAGCGCCGATCTCGTCCGGCGCTGGTCGAACCAGTGCGCCGTCGCCAGCTGCTCGGCGAGGAAGCGGGTGAGCGGCGGGTCACCCGGGGTCGGCAGCCCGGGCAGCGCGAGCCGGGTGGCCCACACGGCGTCGACCGCGGCGCCGGCCAGTGCGGCGACGGGGAACGGGACGTGGCGCGTGGGCGCGGCCACCCCCGAGGCGCGGCAGATGTCGCCGATCAGCTCACCCACGGGGCGTGGCTCCCCGTTGCTCACGACGTAGGCGTCGCCGCGCGCCGCCTCGCAGCGGTCGAGCGCCGCCACGAGGGCGTCGACGGCGTTGCTGACGTAGGTGCTGTCGATGAGGGCTGCGCCGGACCCGATGACGGGAAGCCTCCCGGCCCGGGCTCGCGCGACGATCCGACCGATGAGCTGCGTGTCACCGGGACCCCAGACGAGGTGCGGGCGCACGGCGAGGACCGCCAGCGGGCCGGTGTCGGCCGCGAGGGCGGCCTGCTCGGCCAGGGCCTTGCTGCGCGCGTAGTGGCCGCGGGCCCGCGGTGGGTCGGCTCGCCCGGCGCCGGCGCCGACGAGGGCTGCGCCGGCGTGGGCCACGGACGGGGACGAGACGTGGACGAGCCGGGCGACGCCACCGGCGCGGCAGGCCTCGACGACGTTCGTCGTGCCCCGCACGTTGGCCCGCTCGTAGTCCGCCCACCGGCCGGTCACGTCGACCTTCGCCGCGAGGTGCACGACGGCGTCGTGGCCGCGCACGGCCGCCGCCACGAAGGGGGCGTCCGCCACGTCGCCGAGCACCTCCCGCAGACCGAGCCCGGAGGGCCGACGCTGGAGAACCGTCACGTCGTCACCGCGGGCGGCGAGGGCTTCGGCGGTCTGCCGGCCGAGCATCCCGCTCGCCCCGGTGACGAGGACCTTCACGGGCGGCCCACCCGGCCGCCCTCGAGCACTCGGGCGGCCCAGCGGGCCACCCGGGCCCGGTCGATCTTCGAGGCGTGCCGGATGTCGACGGGCAGCTCGCTCGAGACGAGGACCGCGGCCACCGCCACACCGGCCGCCGATCGCACCGCCGAGGCCAGCTCAGGCCCCGCGAGTCCCCGGTGGGTGCCGGTCGACGGCACGACGACGGCGACGACCTGCTGGGTGCCGACCGGCCCGACCCCGACGACGGCAGCCATCGAGACCGCGTCGATGCCCTCGATGCGCTGCTCGGGCCCGACCGGGGTGACCGGGCCGGACGCCGTCTGCACGACGTGGACGAGCCGACCCTCCACCCAGAGGCGTCCGTCGTCGTCGAGGTGACCGACGTCGCCCGTGCGGTGCCAGCCCGTCGTGCGGCTGCTCTCCCGCTCCGTGGCCCACAGCTGGTCGTAGCGGTCCTTGACGTGAGGGGCGCGGACGAGCACCTCACCGCTCACCGCGGGCTCGGTGGTCGGATCGGCCTCGACCCTCCCGGTGTCGTCGAACGCGCTGATGCCGACCACGACGCTCGGCAGCGGCCGACCGACGCAGATCCCCTCACCCGGTCCGACCGCCTCGAGCTCGGTCAGCGAGACGTCGCAGACCGGCAGCGCCTCGGTCATGCCGTAGGGGGTGTGGAGCTCTGCCGTGGGCAGGAGCACCTGCACGTCGCGGAGCAGCGAGAGCGGGACGGGAGCGCCCGCAGAGATGAGCAGACGTATGCCGCTGAGTGCCGAATACTGCTGTGGTGACAAGTCGCTCGAGGTGGCGACGACGTTGCGCAGCGCTGCCGGGGAGGCGAAGACGACCGTGCCGTCGACGGCCGAGACGGCCTCCGCGAGGGCGACCGCGGTGAGGGTGCCGGGCGCCGTGACGTCCATGTCAGGCACTGCAGACGCGAGTCCGAGCGCCGGGCCGTAGAGGGCGAAGGGTGCGAACGCCGCGACGAGGCGGTCCTCCGGAGTGAGACCGTAGGTCGTGCGAAGCGCGTCGAGCTGAGCCCGCACCTGGTGGTACCGGTAGACGACCCCCTTGGGAGGTCCCGTCGCGCCGGAGGTGAAGAGCACGGCGCACTCGGCGTCGTCGGCCGGCGTCGGGGGGAGGGCCCGTCCCCGGCCCAGGCGAGCGAGGTCGGCCAGGCCGAGGGGAGCGCCGAGGGCGCGGCGGGTGGCGTTGTCGAGCGGGCCGGCGGCAATGAGGTGCCCGGGCACGCGCATCGCGCGGGCGAGCAGCAGTCCCTTGGCGATGCCGATGACGTGGTCGGGGGCGGCGCCGCGCAGCGCCCGACCCATCCGGGTCACCCCGAGGCCCGCGTCGGCGACGACCACGGACGCGCCGGCCCGCCAGCACGCGTAGACCGCGGCGGTGAGGTCGGCGCCGGGCGGCACGAGGAGCGCGACCCGGTCGCCTGGCCGCACCCCGGTCGCCGCGAGGCCGCCGGCGATGTCACTCACGGTCCGCTCGAGACGGTCGAAGGACACCCGTCGCCCGTGGCCCCCCAGCTCGACGACCGCGGGGGCGTCGTCGCCGAGGCGTGCCGACAACGCGGCCCAGAGAGGGGCGGCGCCACCGGGAGCTTTGTCGTCACCGGTCCGCTCGCGGTCCGTCACCGGTGGTGACGACGCGCTCACGGCATACGAATCGGTCTGGGACACAGTGTCGCCGAGCCAGCGCCAGACGTCGTCCGCGAGCCGGGGGGCGTCCTCGGTCACCAGGTGTGACGCCTTCTCGTAGCGGTGGACGTCGGCGTGCGGCAGACGTGCTCGGAGGTCACGGAGGTACACGTCGGAGAAGACCGGGTCACGGGGACCCCAGAGCAGCAGGGCCGGCACCTCGAGCCCGGTGACGCCCTCCGCGATGGCGTCGAGCGTGGCTGCCGTCGGGTGTGAGGGGTCGAGCGGGATGTCGGCGACGAAGTCACCGACGGCGCGCCGGTCGGCGGGGGAGCCGTACGGGGCGGCGAGCGCATCACGGACCGCGCGGGGGAGTGCCGGGCGGGACAGGGCGGTGGTGGCGCGGACGAAGGTCGGCGTCGCGACGCAGACGGCCTGGCGCACCCCCTCGGTGCGGGCGATCCGGATGAGGGACGGCGCGGCGGCGTTCGAGGGCTGGTGCACGGCGGTGTTGGTGAGCACGACGGCCGCGAGCTGCTCGCGGTGCGCGAGCGCCCAGCCCAGCGACACCGGCCCGCCCCAGTCGTGGGCGAGGGTGACGACGGGCCCCGTGATGCCGAGCACTTCGGTGAGGTTGCCGAGGTCGTCGACCCGCTCGGCCAGCGTGCGCGGAGCGGTGCGCTCGGAGCAGCCCATCCCGAGCTGGTCCACCGCGACGACCCGCCACCCGGGACGTGCCGCGGCGATGACGCGTCGCCACAGGTAGCTCCACGTGGGGTTGCCGTGGACGCAGAGCAGCGTGCCGTGCTCGGGGCTCGCCCCGTTGTCGAGCAGGTGCCAGGTCCGCGGTGTGCCTCCCGCGTCGGGGGCGACGACCCGGCGCGACCACGCGGGGTCGACCCCCGGCCACGTGGTGGCCGCGGGCTCGGCAGGCAGGCTCACCAGGCGATCTCGAGGCACGACACGTTGAGCCCGGAGCCGACCCCCATCATCAGCACGCGGTCACCGGCGACGAGCGAGTCGACCTCCATCGCCAGGGTGAACGCCACGGCGGCCGGGCCCATGTTGCCCCGGGTCGGGAACGTCAGGGGCAGCCGCTCCGGCGGGATGTCGAGGGCGTCGCACATGGCCCGGACGTGGACCTGCGAGATCTGGTGGGCGACGTAGCGGTCCATGTCGGACCAGTCGAACTCGGCCCGCGCGTCCTCCCACGTGTCCCGCGACAGCGCGATTCCAGCCTCGAGCAGGCCCCTGGTGTCGGTGCGCATCCACTCGAGGTCCCCGACGCAGAGGTCGTGATGCTCGGTGCCCGCCCGCGCGACACCGCCGACGATGCGGTGGCCCTGCGGGTGCAGGTCAGCCCGGCCGAGCACCATCGCGGCGGCGCCGGACCCGAGGGTCAGGGTCGCGAACTGCGACAGCACGTCGTCGGCCGTCGCGTCCGGGCCGGACAAGCGGTCGAGGGTGACCTCCTGGGTGTGCCGCGAGCTCTCGCCGTCGACGATGAGGGCGTAGTCGATCTGGCCGGAGTCGATCATCGTCGCGGCGAGCTGCATCCCGTTGACGAAGCCGAGGCACGCGTTGGCGATGTCGAAGTTGAGGCAGGAGGTCGGCATCCCGAGTGCGTGGTGGATCTTGACCGCCATGGACGGCTCGAGGTGCTCGCGCGAGACGCTCGTGTTGACCATGAGGCCGACGCGGGAGGGGTCGACCCCGGCTTCTGCGAGGGCCTTGGCGCCGGCGGTGGCCGCGCCCTCCGTGAAGCTGACACCCTCGGGCCACCAGCGCCGCTCGTGGATGCCGGCGAGCCGGGCGAGCATCCCGGACTTGAGGCCGACCCGCTCGTAGGTGGCCATCAGCCGCTGGTCCATGTCGTCCGACGTCACCACCACGGGGGCGTCGACGGCGCAGATGGACAGCACCGCAGTGTTGGTATGGCGGTACGTCGCGTTTCCGCTCATCGTGACCCTCTCGATGTGGTGTCGGGCTCTGGCCCGGGGTGTGGTGACCCCCAATTCGATCACGTCGCGGTGCGTCCTGGAACCTCCGGTCGGCGTTTGGCCGTCGTCCGGGAGCCCCGGCGCGCCACAGAGGCACCCGGCCCGACGATCGGCCGAGGGGATCCCTCGTGCGCGTCAGCACGCGAGCGCATTGCTCATCGCGCTCGTGCCGGCACGTGATGTGAACCGAGCAAGGTCATGGTCGACGCGCGGACGGGGGGCCACATGTCGGGTCGGGTCGGACGCGGATGCGGGCGTCCTCGGGGAAGGTCCCATCGGCTCGTCGCGTGCGTCGCTCTCGTGGTGCTCACGGCCTGTCAGGGCGCATCCGACGGTGAATCGGCCGCGTCGGGCCAATCGTCATCGGTGGATCGGTCGGAGAGTACTGCCTGCCCATGCAGCAGGCGGTGACCTGACCTGCGGGTTCGACGTCGTCGAGAACCGGTCGAGCCAGACCGCTCGCCTGCAGTCGACCCTCATGGTCTCACCCAGGGCGATCACCCTCCGGGGCGCCTATCTGAGCCCGGTGCGCAACCGAACTCTTTCGGGGATCATGCCGAGCTGGCCCCCGGCCGGTGGCTCGGCAGCGTCGGCCGATCCGCTGTCTGGCGCGGTCGTGGCTGCCGGTGATCAGGGTGTCAGAGCGGTCCTGCTTCACCTGCGGACCAGTGCGGTCGAGGCGGACTTCTCCGGCATGCGCCTCGTCTACGAGAGTGGCGGCGACGTGCACGCGGCGGAGACCCACGTACGCCTTCTCGTCCGCCGGACGTGCAGCTAGCCAGGGGGCGGGACGCCAGGTCGGTAGTTCGGAGTCGAGACTGAGAGGCAGGTGGACGCCATGAGCCGCCTTCTGTCCGGGGGGCGGCCGTTCCTCAGCCGCGGCTCAGGTCGCTGGTGGAGGCTGTGCCGGTGAACGTCAAGCGGCGCGAGGACGATGGCGACCCTCGCCCCCGCCACGGTCATCATCGAGTCGCAGGTCCGCGGTGGTGGGCCGCTGCAGCCGCGGCGCTGTCGCTGATGGCGCTGTATGCCGCGTCGCGCAGGTCGACGGTCGGCTGGTCCCTCGACGTGCGACTGCAGCTGCGTCTGCTCGACAGCAGCCCCGCCGTCACCGATCTGGCCCGACACCTGCTCGCCCTCGTCAACCCAATCACCTTCCTGGCGCTCACCTGCGGGCTGACGGTGGTCGCGTGGCACCGCACCGGCCGGCGGGCCGGCGTCGACGTCGTGCTCGGCGTCGGGACGGCGCTCGTGCTGGCGGAGTCGGGCAAGGCCCTGCTCCCGACCGCGACGCATCCCCAGGGCGGCGGGCTCGGGCTGGCCGGCACCTTCCCCAGCGGACACCTCGCCGTGACGTCGGGCCTGGTCCTCGCGGCGCTCGCCGTGCTCCCGGCCGGTCGGCCCCGGCTGGCACCGTGGGTGGGCGGGGCGGTTGTCGTCATGGCCGCGGCGGTCGCCGTCGTCGTCGTCGGCTGGCACCGGCCGAGTGACGCGGTCGCTGGCGTGCTCGTCGCTGTCCTGGCCCACCACGGCGTCCGCGCCGCCGCGCGCCACGCGCACGGTCCGTCGACCGGGCCACCGACAGCACCAGCCTCCGTACGATCCTCTCAGGACGTCCAGGCCCACTGACCGGTGAAGGAGCGACTGCGCATGTCAGGGCTCCACCGTTGGCGCACGACCCTTCGTCCCCTGCTCGGGATCCGGGCCCGCTCGACCGCGGCCGCGATCCTCGTCGTGGCGATCGGCCTCGTGGTTGGCGCCTCGCTGCTGCTCGTGCTGCTCCGACAGAGCCTCGTGGCCTCAGCGGGGGAGGTTGCCGCGACGAGGGCGGTCGAGGTCGTCGACCAGGTCCGGTCCGATGGCGGGTCGGACCTGGAGGAGTACCTCGCGGAGACGAACCGGGGGGCGCAGCTCGTGCAGCTCGTCGGGCCCGGCGGGGTCGTGCTCGCGAGCTCGTCCTCTCGTGCGTCGGGAGCGCCCGTGTCCGGGTTGCGTCCCGCGGACGGCGAGGTGGTCCGCGAGGAGGTCGCCACCGTGCCGACCCTCCCCGGTGGCGACCCCTACATGCTCGTCGCGCGCGGCCTTCTCTCCCGGACGGGGCAGCCGCAGACGGTGCTCGTCGCGTCGTCGCTGGCGACGGAGGACGCGACGGTCGACACCGTGCAGAAGTACGTGCTCGGTGCGCTGCTCCCACTGCTGCTGCTCGTCGGGACCGCGACCTGGGTGCTCGTGGGACGGGCCCTGCGACCGGTCGAGCAGATCCGGACCCGGGTGCAGGGCATCAACGCCGCCCAGTTCGAGGAGCGGGTGCCCATCCCGGACAGCAGCGACGAGATCGCCCGGCTGGCGGTGACGATGAACGAGATGCTGGACCGCCTCGAGTCCGCGCAGCAGAGCCAGCGGCGGTTCGTCGCCGATGCGAGTCACGAGCTCCGGTCACCACTGGCGACGCTGACGGCCGCGCTGGAGGTTGCCGGCCCGGACCCGTCAGGCACCTCCTGGGACGAGCTGCGGTCGATCATGGCGGTCGAGGCGGACCGGATGCGGTTGCTCGTCGCGGACCTGCTGCTGCTCGCCAGGGCCGACGACACCGGGCTCGGTCTCGAGCGCGAGGACGTCGACCTCGACGACATCGTCGACGCCGAGGTGGGCCGCCTGCGCATGTCGACCTCGCTGCACGTCCACGCCGACATCGAGCCGGTGCGGGTCCACGGCGACACGGCCAAGCTCGCGCAGGTGGTCCGCAACCTCGTCGACAACGCCGCGCGGGCGGCATCCCGCGAGATGCGGCTGTCGCTGCGTCAGGAGCAGGACACTGCGGTCGTCGTCATCGACGACGACGGTCCGGGCATCGAGCCCGCTGACCGAGAGCGGGTCTTCGACCGGTTCGTGCGGCTCGACGAGAGTCGGGAGCGGGGGCCGGGTGGGTCGGGCCTCGGGTTGGCGATCGTGGCGGAGGTCGTCCGGGGGCACGGCGGGACGGTCTCCGTCGGCCGCTCGGACCAGGGGGGAGCGCGGTTCGAGGTGCGCCTGCCCCTGTCCTGAGGCTGCCGTCGGCGGGGGTCGGTCAGCCGCCGTCGGCGGCCAGCCGGTAGCCCCGACCGCGCACGGTCTCGATGGCGTGCCGGCCGAAGGGCGCGTCGATCTTCTGTCGGAGGTAACGGACGTAGACCTCGACGACGTTGCCGTCACCCTCGAAGGCGGGGTCCCAGACACCGTCGAGGATCTCGGACTTGCTCACGACGCTCCCGCGGTGGCGCATGAGGAACTCGAGGAGTCCGTACTCGCGAGCGGTGAGCGAGACCTCCTGGTCCGCCCGGGTCACCCGTCGGCGTCCCGGGTCGAGCGCGAGGTCGCCAGCGGCGAGCACGATCGGACGCTCGGGTGCTCCACGACGGATCAGCGCCCGGATCCGCGCGACGAGCACGACGAAGCTGAAGGGCTTGGACATGTAGTCGTCGCCGCCCAGGTCGAAGGCGTCGGTCTGGTCGTACTCGCCGTCCTTGGCCGTCAGCATGAGCACCGGCGTCCACACCCCTCGTTCGCGCAGCTGCTCGAGCACCTTGTAGCCGTTGAGCCTGGGCAACATGATGTCGAGCACGATGGCGTCGAACTGCATCTCGGTCGCCATCCAGAGGCCTTCGACGCCGTCGCGGGCAACCTCGACGACGAAGCCCTCGGCGGTCAGCCCGCGGCGGACCGTCTCGGCCAGGTTGCGCTCGTCCTCGACCAGCAGCACCCGCATCCGACACCTCCCTCCGACCGGTCCGGTCCGTCTGGTCCGTCCTCGGTCCGTCCTCGTCGCGTGGGGGACCTCGTCCGGTGAGCGTACCGAGCGGCACCTGCGTGCGGCCCGAGCCCGACCTGGACGCCGCCCGGCAGGCGGGTGGGCGCTCAGGTGCCTCTCAGCCTGCGAGACCTACCGTCGGGGCACGGGCTCGACCCGCCAGACGGGCGGGGAACCGGCCCGTCATCCGGCAGACACCCGCACCCCGCGCCATCGCGAGCCCGCGGTCGACGTCCGCCAGCCCGACCATCGTCCCGACCGAGAGGAACCAGCTCGTGACCGCCAGCATCGGGTCCGTCGTCCAGGTCATCCTGTCCCTGCACGGCTGGCCGGTGTACCTCGTGGTGGCCCTGCTCGCCTTCGGAGAGTCCGCCGTCTTCCTCGGGATGGTCCTGCCCGGTGAGACCGCGATGGTCGTGGCCGGTGTCCTCGCGGCCCGCGGCAACATCTCACTCCCCGCGATCATCGTCCTGGCCGCCACGGCAGCCGTCCTGGGCGACCAGGTCGGCTACCTCCTCGGCTTCCGCTTCGGCCCCCGGCTCCGGCGGAGCCGGCTGGGTCGTCGGGTCGGCGAGGCGCGCTGGGCCCGCGCACAGGACGCCGTCACCCGCCACGGGGCGTGGGCGGTGGCCGGTGGCCGCTGGGTGGCCGTCCTTCGGGCGCTCGTGCCCACCGTGGCCGGAGCCATCGGGATGCCGTACCGCCGCTTCGTCGTCGCCAACGCGGTCGGCGGGTCGGTCTGGGCGGCCGGCGCGGTGCTGGTGGGCTACTTCGCAGGAGGATCGGTCTCCAGCGCCCAGGGTCTGCTCGGCCGCACCTCGATGATCGGGCTCACGATCCTCGGTTTCACGCTGGTCGTCGCCGCCACGCGACGTCTGCGCCGGCGCCGGAGGGGCGCTCGGTCCGATCGGCCCTCCCTCGAACCGGCCCCTCCCGCCCCGAGGTTCCGACCGGCAGCCAGCGTCTCGGCGCCCACTCAGGGTCCTCTCAGCGTGCCTGACTGACCATGGGGCGTCAGACGACGTCGTAGGAGGAATGCGCATGTGTGGGATCGCCGGGTACTTCGGTCTCGAGCCGGACCGTGGACTGCTCGAGAGGATGGCCGCAGCACAACGACACCGCGGCCCCGACGACCAGGGGACCTACGTCGAGGGACCCGTCGGCCTGGCCCACCAGCGTCTGTCGATCATCGACCGGGAAGGCGGGAGCCAGCCCATGTCCACGCCCGACGGGCGGTTCGTGCTGGCCTACAACGGTGAGACCTACAACTACCGCGACCTGCGCACCGAGCTCGAGGCGTCGGGCCGCGCCTTCCTGACCGAGAGCGACACCGAGGTCGTCCTCGAGGCGTATGCCGCCTGGGGGCCTGCCGCCTTCGGCCGCCTCAACGGCATGTTCGCGATCGCCGTCTGGGACCGCTCGGAGCAGACGCTGACCCTCGCGCGCGACGAGTTCGGGATCAAGCCGCTCCACCTGAGCCGGGTCCCGGAAGGGCACGGCGCGAGCGACGACGCGCCGGGTGGTGCGTGGCTGTTCTCCAGCGAGATCCGCCCGATCCTCGCCAGCGGTCTGCATGACCGCAAGCCCAACGAGCGCAGCCTCTACCGCTACCTGCGCCACCGCGTCCACGACGACGGGGCCGAGACCTTCTTCGAGGGGATCGAGCGCCTGCTGCCGGGGGAGATGGCCACGATCAGCGCAACCGGAGTCGAGCGGCGCCTCCACAGCACGCTGCGTCAGGACCTTACCGACTCCCGTCCCGCGGCCACCGGCGCGGGGCCTGCCGAGGTGGCGGCCCTGCGCGAGGGTCTGATGGAGTCCATCGCCCTGCGGCTCCGCTCCGACGTCCCGGTGGGCACCTCGCTCTCGGGCGGCCTCGACAGCTCGACGATCGCCGTCGGCATCGACCGGCTCCTGACGGAGGAGGACGCGTCGGCCGAGGCCGTCGGGCACCGTCAGCAGACCTTCTCCGCCGTCTTCTCGGGCTACCGCAACGACGAGGAGCGGTGGGTCGACGACGCCGTCGAGGCCTGCTCCGGTCCGGTGCAGTCGCACCGGATCCGGCCGACGTCGGCCGAGCTGCTCGCGGACCTCACCGACTTCGTGCGCACCCAGGAGGAGCCGGTCGTCTCGACCGGGCCCTACGCGCAGTACCGGGTCATGAAGGAGGCGAGCCGCCACGTCACGGTGATGCTCGACGGCCAGGGCGCGGACGAGATGCTCGCGGGGTACGTGCCGCAGCACGTGACCCACCTGCGCAGCCTCCTGTCGCGCAACCGGCGTGCCGGTGTGGCCGAGCTCGCCGCGGCCCGTGACATCCTCGGCAGCCAGGTCCGCTCCCGGCTCCGGACCCGGCTGCGGGGCGGCGGGTCCGTGACCACCCTCCTGGGGCGCGACTTCACCGCAGCCCACGCGGGCGACGGGTATGCCGTCGAGGGCGCGACCCTGCGTCAGCGGCTCGTGCACGACCTCTTCGTCGCGTCCCTGCCGGCGCTGCTGCGCTACGAGGACCGCAACTCGATGCGCTTCTCGGTCGAGGGCCGCGTGCCCTTCCTCGACCCGGGCCTGGTGCGGACCGTCTTCGCGATGCCCGATGACGCCATCATCGCGGGAGGGTGGAACAAGAGCGTGCTGCGGGACGCGGTCCAGGACATCCTGCCTGCCTCGATCACCCGGCGGCGCAACAAGATCGGTTTCACCACGCCCCAGAACGAGTGGTTCCACGAGCAGCGCGAGTTCATCTACCAGGTCTTCCTCTCCGAGTCGTTCGCGCAGCGGCCCTATTTCGACCGGTCCGAGGTCCTCGACGCCTTCGAGCTGTGGCTGAGCGGCAGGGGGTCGCTGGACTCGATGACGTTCTGGCGGATGCTCAACGTGGAGCTCTGGCTCCGTGAGTTCTTCGACCCCCAGCCGCGCGTCGAGAGGGGTGCGGAGGAGTCCAACGACGTGGAGGCCTCCACCGTGGTGCCGCTGTCGACCAACCCCGGCAAGGCGCTCGACCTCGTCCTCCCGGACGGGTCGCTGGTCCGGCGGCACCCGCTCCGGACACCCCACGTCACGGACACCGACGACATCGCGAGCCTCGTCGCCAACCAGGTGGGGCACCACCTCGAGGTGCTCGGTGACGGGCAGACCGTTGCCGGGTCGGACTTCCGTTGCTGGTACGTCTTCGTGTCCGAGAAGGTGGTGGCGATCACGCAGCAGCGGTCCTTCTTCCTCTGGGACATCGAGGTCACCCCAGCCGCGCGCCTGCTCAGCCGCCAGGTGACACGCACCCCTGCCGGGATCGGGCTGGGGTCACCCTTCACGATGCAGCTGGCGATCGACGAGGCCGGGCTTCCCCGGGTGCTGCTCGCCTCCGCCGCAGGTGCCCTCGGCCGGCTGGCCGGACGACGCGGCCTCTTCTACACCGTGGTCGGTGGTGACGTCCGGGCGATCGACGGTCCGACCGAGTACTCCGTCCACCCGGCGAACATGTCGGCCAAGCTGGCCCCCAAGGACCCGTCGGCCGTCGCCGCCACGATCTCGGCTGCCCTCCGGGACGTGCTGCCCGGTCGGTTGGCCAGCTCCTTCGGCGGGACCGTGATCATCGACGCCAACGACCTCGGGTGCAACGTGCTCGGCACCGACGCAACGGCACCCGTGGCGCGGCTCGAGCAGGCCTTCGCCGACAACCCTCTCGGCCAGGGAGGCGAGCGGACGCCGATCGGCATCGTCCTCGACGACCTCCGCCCGCCGAGACCGGGCGGCGCGCTCGATGACCGTCCGCGTCCGTCGCGCGCTCCGGTGAGATCGCCTCGCGGCGTCGCCCTCGCCCGGCTGGCCCGGGCGCGGGAGCGGTCGGCATGAGGTCGGTCTCTGAGCTGCCCGCCGGGGCGCAGACCGCCCGTGCGTCCGAGCGTGCACCCCGACGAGACGGCCTGATCGTGCTCGGGCTCGTCATGGCGGCGATCGGCCTCCTGGCCGGCTTCGTCGTCACCGGCATCGGTGCTGCGCACACCGGCGAGCTCGGAGTCGACGAGGCGATCTCGCAGCACCGCAGCGGCGTCCTCACGGCTGTCGCGCTGTTCGTCAACCTCGCACTGGGGCCTGTGGTCGCGCCCCTCGTGCTCCTCGTCGTGTGCGGGTTCCTCTGGACCCGCAACCGTTTCGCCGCCGTGATGATCGGGGGGCTGACGATCGTCGGTTGGCTCTCCGTCGAGATCGGCAAGGCCGTGGTCCATCGGACCCGACCGCCGGGAGCCAGCGTCCACGCGCTCGTGAGCGAGACCGCCGCCGACAGCTATCCGAGCGGGCACACGGCCTTCGCGGCCGCGGCCGTGTTCGCCGTCGCGGCCGCTCTCGTGCTGCGCCACCGCAGCACCCGGCTCGTGTGGCTGGTCGGCCTGCCCTTCATCGCCGTCGTGGCGCTCTCGCGGCTCTATCTCGGGGTCCACTACGTCAGTGACGTCATCGCCTCCGTGGTCTTCGCTGGGGCCTCGATCCTCGTTGTCGTGGCCGTCGGGTGGCCCTGGCTGGCCAGACTGCGCGACCGTGAGGCTGCCCGGACCTGAAACGGTGACGGGAACCCCGGACATCGACCACTACGACACGTAGTATTGCGAGGAGCAGTAGAGCTGTCCCGTCGACAGGAGTGACTCACACGTCCTTCGACCAGGAGAGTGTGAGATGTCCAGTTCCGTTCTTGCTCAGTCAGTCCCGGCAGGATCCGTCATCGAGTGGGGAATCCTCACGATCACGGTCGCCAACCTCGTCGTCATCTTGGCAATGGTTGTCGTCTTCGTGCTCGCGCTGGTGCTCCCCTTCCCCGCGTCGGGCGACGGGGACGGGTCATGAGCCGCATCCCGACCGTGACCTCCGCGCCGCCGGACAGCCCCGGTCCGACTCCACGGGGTCGCCACGACAGCTGGTCGGTCGCTCTCAGCACGTGGGTCGAGGGGCTGGTGCCGCCGGGGCAGTGGCTGCCTGACCGGCAGCCCGCCTACGTCGCGTCCTGGATCTACGTGTTCGGCGTGGCCTGCCTCGCCAGCCTCGTCGTCGTCATCGGGTCGGGGTTGGTGCTCACCCTCGGTGGGATCACGTGGTGGCACACGAGCTCGATCGGCCACTTCGTCAACTCCATGCACCTGTGGAGCGTCGAGCTGTTCTTCGCCACCATGGTCATCCACCTGTGGGGCAAGTTCTTCATGGCGGCCTGGCGGGGCCATCGAGGACTGACGTGGGCGACCGGGGCGCTCGCCTTCTTCGGTTCTCTCGGGACGGCCTTCACCGGATATCTGATGCAGACCAACTTCGACGCCCAGTGGATCAGCACGCAGGCCAAGGACGGGCTCAACGCCGCCGGCGTCGGGGCCTTCTTCAACGTCATGGACGTCGGCCAGATGGTCCTCTGGCACGTCTCCCTGCTGCCCCTCGTCGTCGGGGTGGTCGTCGGGCTGCACCTGCTCCTCGTCCGTCGGCACGGTGTCGTCCCCCCGATCGGGGCCGACTCGCCGGACGGGGCGAGATCGTGAGCGCCGGGCGGGCCCGCGGCGCCACGTGGGCGCCCGACTCCCACGACTTTCCCACCCGCCACTACGACCTCGTCAAGGAGTTCGTGGTCGCCTTGGTCGTCATGATCGGCCTCACGACCGTGGCGGCGCTGGTCTTCTCGTCCCCGGACGACCGCGCGCTCTCGCTCCAGGAATGGGCTCGTAAGGCGCCGAACGATGTCGTGGCGACGGCAGCAGGCGAGCTCGCCGGCACGACGACGACCGCGGCATACGGCCCGCCCTACAACGCGGCGGCGGAGGGCCAGACGCTCGGCCCCCTTCACCTGCAGAAGCTGGCCGGGGTCACCCGGCCGATCAATGCGGCCGATGACTTCGTGATCACTCCGCTGAGGAGCCTCACCTCGGTGGTCGCGGTCGCCGACGCCCTGCAGCAGTGGTCGGGGGCGACCGCCGACCAGCGCACGACGTGGGCCCAGGCCTACTCGGACGCCTTGGCTGCAGCGCCCGGCGGGGATCCTGCGCAGGTCCCGACGGGCTCGTATGGTCCCGTGCCGGCTCTCGCCCACGGCGAGCTCGTGCTGGCCGACAGCGGTGCGCTGGAGGGCCTGCTCACGTCGCGAACCGGCTTCTTCGGGGTGGACAGCACCAGGCCGCTGCTGCTCCTCGCCGACGGCAGCTACCTCGAGGAGCAGGCCCGAGCCCAGAACCTCGGGGGCGACCAGTGGGGGATCATGAACGAGACGGGCAACTACCCCGGGCAGCCGTGGCTGTGGCTCTACACGTTCTGGTACCAGGTCCCGCCGTTCAGCACGTCCGACAACGCCGACGTGCTGGTCTGGGCCGTGATGATCCTGCTGAGCGTCGGACTCATCTGCGTCCCGTGGATCCCCGGGCTGCGGAGCCTGCCGAAGCACCTCGGGGTCCACCGGCTGATCTGGCGGGACCGCAGTCGGTGAGCCGCAGGATGAGCCGAGCCCGGTCGTCGGAGACGTAGATCCGACCTGTGGGGTCGACGACCAGCCCCTGGGGCTCGATGAGACCGGCGCCGGCCAGGACGGTGGAGGGTCCGCCGCCCGCCGGCCACCGACGCAGGTCGTGTCGAGTGTGCCGCACGTCCGTCACGAGCAGGTCGCCCCGGCCGTCGAACACCAGGTCGTCGGGCATCACCGCGGAGGCCATCCTGACGCGGGTTCCCCCCCGGCCCGAGGCGCCACACGCCACCTCCGCACTCGTCGGCCACGACGACCCGGCCGGTGGAGTCGACGGCCGCTCCCACCGGGTGGACGAAGCCGCGCGCGAGCACGGCACGAGAGGAACCGTCGGGCGAGATGCGGTAGACGGTCCCTGTCACGGGGTCGGGGACGACCAGGCTGTGGGTGCTTCCGTCCCAGGCGATCCCGTCGACACCCTCGTGGCAGGTGACCGCGATCGGCCGTCCCGGCAGGGTGACGAGCACGGTCGGACTGCTCCGGTCGGGGGCGGCACCGTGCTCGCTCCACCCGGTCCGAGCCGACTGATGGTCCCGTCGGTGACGTCGCTGTAGAGCAGCGCCCCGGACGGGTCGAGCAGGAGGTCGTCGGGGTGGTCGGCGCCACGGTGCACGACGGTGGTGGCGAAGCCGGGGCCGGTCGGCATCGTGGGGGGCTGGATCCAGCGGGTCGTCGGTGCCCTGGCCGTCGTGGCTGCCGGATGCGCCTCCGGGGTGGCCGCACCCCCCGTTGACGTCGTCGGGCCGCTCCGGGTGACGGGAGCCGACGTGGCGGTGACGACACGGCTGTCCGATACCGGGGTGCAGGCCACCAGCACCGTCGACATCCACACCGCGACCGCCGCGAGGGCGACGCCCCTCATCCCCAGACGGTAGGACCCTCGGCTGGGACCTCGCCGTGAGCTGGGTCAGGCGTTGGCGCCGTCGCGCTGCTGCTCGGCGACCCGGCGACGGACGTCGTCCATGTCGAGGGCGCGGACGCTCGTGATGACCTCGTCGAGCGCCGCCGCCGGGAGCGCGCCGGGCTGGCTGAAGACGAGGATGCCGTCACGGAAGGCCATCAGCGTCGGGATCGAGCTGATCTGGGCGGCGGACGCGAGGGCCTGCTCCGCCTCGGTGTCGATCTTTCCGAAGGTGATGTCGGGGTGCTTCAGGGAGGCTGCCTCGTAGACGGGGGCGAACATCCGGCACGGACCGCACCATGCCGCCCAGAAGTCGACGAGGACGATCCCGTCGCCGGTGACGGTCGCCTGGAAGTTGGTGGACGTGAGGGTCTGCGTGGCCATGGGGGACTCCTTGGGGCTGGGACGGCAGCGGATACCAATATACCCACTGGGGTATGCAACACGCGGCGGGGGCGGACCTATTCCTAGCTCCTACAGGGTTTCGTCATCGGTCAGCGCACTACGGTCGACAGGTCGGGTCCGGTTCGACGAGAGACGCGTTCGGGGGTTACGGTAGCGACCGATCGATACCCCCATGGGTATTAAGCGCGACGCCCGAGGAGGGCCCATGACCACCATTGCCACCATCGACCAACTCGCAGCCGCCGCGGCTGACGGCGCCGTGGTCGTCGACGTCCGTGAGCCCGGCGAGTACGTCGGCGGGCACGTCCCCGGTGCGGTGCTCATGCCGATGGGTCAGCTGCCGTCACGTGTCGGCGAGCTCGACCGCCGTGGTCCCGTCTACGTCATCTGTGCCAGCGGCAACCGAAGCCGTGCCATGAGCGACTTCCTCGTCGGCGCGGGCTTCGACGCCCGGTCCGTCGACGGGGGCACGTCAGCGTGGGCCAACTCCGGACGGCCCGTGGTCACGGGTCGGACCCCGACCGCCTGACCGACCCACTGCCTGACCGCCCCGCGGCGCCCGCCAACGGGCCACCTCCACCGACCAGCCCGACGCAACAGGACCAAGGAGCAAGCACGTGACCCTGCTGGCCATCCCGCTCGGCATCCTCATCGGTGTCTCGCTCGGCGCCCTGGGTGGCGGCGGCTCGATCCTCACCGTCCCCGCCCTCGTCTACGTGCTGGGCCAGGACCCGAGAGGCGCCACGACGAGCTCGCTCATCATCGTGGGGATCACGGCGCTCATCGCGCTCGTGCCGCACGCTCGGTCCGGCCGCGTCCGGTTCGGTCAGGGCGCGCTCTTCGGGGTGTTGGGCACGGCAGGCTCGTTCGCCGGGACCGCCCTGTCCAGGTCGGTCGCGCCCTCGACCCTCCTGCTCGCGTTCGCCGCCCTCATGCTCGTCGTCGCCACGCTGATGCTGCGCCGGGTGCTGCGCCCCTCCGTCGGCCCCGGGTCGGACAGCACGGCCGAGCCCATGCTGACCCTGCGCCCCTTCGTGTGCGCCTGCCCGCGCGTCGTGAAGGTGGTGGTGATCGCCACCCTCGTCGGCCTGCTGACCGGGTTCTTCGGGGTCGGTGGCGGGTTCGCCCTCGTGCCCGCCCTCGTGCTGGCGCTCGGCTTCCCGATGCCGACCGCCGTGGGCACCTCCCTGCTCGTCATCGCGATCAACAGCGCGACCGCGCTCGCCGCGCGTGCGAGCCACGGCACGAGCGACCTCGACTGGGGCCTCATCGCGACCTTCACCGTCGCCGCCGTCGCGGGCAGCCTGCTCGGCGGTCGCATCGCCTCTCGTGCCAACCCACGCCACCTCACGGTGGCCTTCGCCGTGCTGCTCGTCGCGGTGGCGCTCTACACCGCCGCCCGCAGTCTGGCGCTCGTCGGCTGAGACGAACGTCGCCGCTGCCGATCGCCACGCGACCGGCGCCGCGCACGCGTCCGCCGCAGCCGGCCGCCCCACCCGTCCGCCGCAGGGCGTCGCGACGACGTGCGTGATGCCGTGCGCGCGCCTCAGCCGCGAGTCCGTGACCCCTCACTGCCGGTTGCACCGGCACGCCCCGCTATCCGTCGGCCACCCCCCGAGCCGACGGCAGATGAAAGGAAGACATGAACACTGACCCCACCGCCGCCACACCCGACGAGAAGGTCGGAGCCGGCCGGCCCGCAGCCCTCGACCCCGTCGCCCTGCAGGAGTGGCTCGCCGAGCCGAACCACCCCCGGCTGCTCGACGTGCGCACCCCGGCCGAGTTCACGACGGCCCACATCCCCGAGTCCTACAACGTCCCGCTGGCCCTGCTGCGCGAGCACCGCGACGAGCTGCGCAGCCACCTCGACCAGGACGTCGTCCTGGTCTGCCGCTCCGGAGCCCGCGCCGGCCAGGCCGAGAAGCTGCTGGGTGAGATCGGCCTCGACAACCTCCACGTCCTCACCGGGGGAGTGGCGGCCTGGGAGGCGGCTGGAGCGCCGCTCAACCGCGGCGCCCAGACCTGGGAGCTCGAGCGCCAGGTGCGGCTCGTCGCCGGTGGCATCGTCCTGACCGGCGTGCTGGCCAGCATGAAGGTGCCCGCCCTCAAGTGGGCCTCGGCCGCGATCGGTGCCGGGCTCGCCGGGGCGGCCCTCACCGACAGCTGTGCGATGGGCAAGGCCCTGTCGATGCTGCCGTACAACCGCGGCTCGGCTCCCCGGCTCGACACCGTCCTGCGCGAGCTCGCAGCGACCTCGGCCTGATTGACGGAATATACCCCCCGGGGTATATGTTCGGAGAGCAGCCAGACGTCCTGACTCCACCAGAAGGAGATTCCATGATCTTCACCCAGTACTACCTCGACTGCCTCTCGCAGGCCTCCTACCTCGTCGCCGACGAGACGACCGGGAAGGCCGTCGTCGTGGACCCGCGTCGCGACGTCGCGGACTATCTCGACGATGCCCGGTCGCGAGGCCTGGAGATTGTCGGAGTCCTCAACACCCACTTCCACGCGGACTTCGTGTCGGGCCACCTCGAGCTCGCGCAGGAGACCGGGGCCTGGATCGGCTACGGGGACCGGGCCACCACCGACTTCCGGGTGCGCTCGCTCGCCGACGGCGAGCGGATCTCTCTCGGCGACGTGACGCTCGAGATCATGACCACGCCGGGCCACACCCCGGAGTCCATCTCGGTGCTCGTCTACGAGCACGCCGGCGATGAGGTCCCCTACGGCGTCCTCACCGGTGACGCGCTCTTCATCGGCGACGTGGGTCGTCCGGACCTGCTGGCCTCGGTCGGCGTCACCGCCGACGAGCTCGGGCGGATGCTCTACGACTCGGTTCAGCGCAAGCTCATGGGACTCGCGGATGCCGTCCGGGTCTTCCCCGCCCACGGGGCGGGCTCCTCGTGCGGGAAGAACCTCTCGACCGAGCGGCAGTCGACGATCGGCGAGCAGCGCGCGCTCAACTACGCCTGCCAGCCGATGAGCGAGGAGAGCTTCCTCGAGGTCGTGACCGCCGGTCAACCGACGGCCCCCGGCTACTTCGTCTACAACGCGACGCTCAACAAGCAGGCCCGCGAGGTCCGAGCCCTCGACGCCACGGTCCCGGCCCTCGACCCGGACGCGGTGGACGCAGCCCTGGCCCGGGGCGCCCGCGTCCACGACGCCCGGGACGTGCAGGAGTTCGCGGCCGGCCACCTCCGCGGGTCGGTCAACGTGCCGGCCGACGGACGGATGGCCGAGACCGTCGGCATGGTCTTCGACCCGGCCGACCAGATCGTCCTCGTCGCCCCCGAGGGCCAGGAGCAGGAGGTCGCCACGCGGTTCGCCCGCATCGGCTACGACCACGTGGTCGGCTTCGTCGCCGATCCGGAGGCCTACTTCCTTGGCCACCGCGACGACGTCGACCGGGCCAGCCGACTCCCCGTCGCCGAGGCCGATGCCGCGCTGGCGCGGGAGGACGTGCAGGTCGTCGACATCCGCAACGCCGGCGAGCTCGAGCCCGGAGCGATCCCCGGCGCGCGGAACATCCCGCTCGCCGAGCTGTCCCGCCGTGCCTCCGAGCTCGACCCGAGCCGTCCGGTCCTCGTCTACTGCGCCGGCGGCTGGCGCAGCTCCGTCGGGGCGAGCCTGCTCCGGTCCCGTGGTTTCGCCGACGTCTCCGACGTGCTCGGTGGCTTCGGGGCATGGGAGCGAGCCCGCGCCGCGGCCTGATCACGCACGGACCCACACGCCCCCAGCGCGGTCAGCCTCGGCTGACCGCGCTGGGGCACAGGCGTGCCCGGCGCCGGGTCAGTAGTCGACCGGGTCGCGGACGATCGGGCAGGTCATGCAGTGGCCACCGCCGCGGCCACGGCCCAGCTCGGACCCGACGATCTCGATGACCTCGATACCGGCCTGGCGCAGCAGGCTGTTGGTCGTCGTGTTGCGGTCGTAGGTGAAGACGACGCCGGGCTCGACGGCGACGGCGTTGTTGCCGCTGTCCCACTGCTGGCGCTCGGACGCGTAGACATCCCCACCGGTCTCGATGACCCGCAGCTGCTTGAGCCCGAGGGACTCGGCGACGACGTCGACGAAGGGCGTGTCTCCCTCGTCGGTCACCTCGAGGCCCAGCGGGGTGTCGGCCGGCCGGATGCTGTAGGTGTGGACGGCATTCATGATCGTGGGGTAGAGGGTCACCACGTCGCGGTCGGCGAAGGTGAAGACGGTGTCGAGGTGCATCGCGGCCCGCAGCTTGGGCAGGCCCGCGACGACGACCCGCTCGGCCGCGCCCTGCGCGAAGAGGGCGTGCGACACCTGCGTGATCGCCTGCCGAGAGGTGCGCTCGCCCATCCCCATCAGGACGGTCCCGTTGCCGACGGGCATGACGTCGCCACCCTCGAGGGTGGCCTGGCCCCAGTCGAGCTCGGGGTCGCCCCACCACACGGTGGAGCCGGCATAGTCGGGGTGGAAGGTGTAGATCGCCTTGTAGACGAGGGTCTCGTCGTGGCGCGCCCCCCAGAAGAGCGGGTTGAGGGTCAGGCCGCCGTAGAGCCAGCACGTCGTGTCGCGGGTGTAGAGGGTGTTGGGCAGCGGCGGCATGAGGTACTCGCGGATGCCCGTCTGACCCATCGCCAGTCGGATGTAGGGCGTGCGGTAGTCCTCCGGCAGGTCGGCGATCGCGAGGCCCCCGATGAGGAACTCCGCGAGCTGGCGCGGGCGCAGCGACTCGAGGAAGGACCGGGTGCCGTCGACGAGACCGAGGCCCACGAGGTTGGGCACGATCTTGCGGTCGAGCAGCCAGGCCCGCGCTCCGGGGATCGCCATCGTCTCCGCGAGCAGGTCGTGCAGCTCGACGACCTCGACCCCGAGGGCTCGCATCTTCGCGACGAACTCGGCGTGGTCGGCCTGGGCCTGCTCCACCCACATCACGTCGTCGAAGAGCAGGTCGTCGGAGTTGGTCGGCGTGAGGCGGCGGTGCGCCAGGCCCGGTGAGCACACGAGGACCTTCCGCAGCCGACCGACCTCAGAGTGCACGCCGTAGGTGGAAACGGCCGAGTCCGCCATGGGGCGTCCTTTCGTGGATGAGCGACCGGCGGAGGAGCCGTCCCGGTCGATCCGACCGTATCGGGTCAGCCCTGGGTGGCGCCGGGGTCTGGTGCCGTGAGCCGGAACGAGGCCCGCAGCTGCCCGGCGGCGCGTGAGCTCGGCCCCACCCGCAGCTCGAAGTCGCCGGGCTCGACGACGCGACGCGCCTCGGCGTCGACGAGGGAGCACGCCGCTGCCGGGACCTCGAGGGCGACGCGGACGGACTCGCCCGGCTCGACCCGCACCTGCCGCCACGCCTTGAGCTCGACCTCGGCCCAGGTGACGCTCGTGACGAGGTCGCTGACATAGGCCTGGACCGTCTCGAGCGCCGGCCGGTCGCCCCGGTTGGTGACGACGACCTCGGCGCGGACGACGCCGTCGGTCGCGACCTCCGGCTCGGCGACGACGAGGTCGCTGTAGTCGACCGTCGTGTAGGACAGTCCCTCGCCGAAGACGAAGAGCGGGTCCTGGGTGAGGTCGGCGTAGCGGTCGCCGTGCTGGCCGCGGACGGCGTTGTAGTAGACCGGCTGCTGCCCCACGTGCCGAGGCACCGACAGCGGCATCCGGCCCGAGGGCTCGACGAGGCCGAGGACGAGCTCGGCGACGGCCCGCCCGCCCTGCATGCCCGGGTTGAAGGCCTCGATCACCGCGGCCGCCCGGAGCGCGGCCGGCGGGAGCGTTGAGGGCTTGCCGTGGACGAGGACGACGACGACGGGCGTGTCGGTCGCCACCAGCGCCTCCAGCAGGGCGATCTGGCCACCCTGCAGCTCAAGCGTCGCCGTGGAGCGACCCTCGCCGGTGAGGGCCATCGTGTCGCCGACGACAGCGACGACGTGGTCGGCCTCCTCGGCGAGCCGGACCGCCTCGGCGAGGAGGGCCGGGTCGACCGGAGCGGCGGCGAAGACGGGCGGACGAGGCTGCCCGTCGTCGTAGAGGGGACCGGCGGGGTCGGGGACCAGCACCTCGATCTCGGCGCCCCGGGCGTGCGTGACCACCCAGTCGCCGGGCACGACGGCCCGGAAGCCGTCGAGCACCGTCGTGACGAGGTGCCGCGGCTCGCCGGGGGCCATCCAGCCCACCTGGCCCGACCCGCTGGCCCAGTCGCCGAGCAGCGCCTGCGCGTCGTCGGCGTTGGGTCCGATGACCGCGATCGTGCGCGACGTCCCCGCCCCGAGCGCGCGCCCGTCGGGCCCGGAGCCGTCGACGCCCGCCAGCGGCAGCGTCCCGTCGTTGCGGAGCAGGACGAGCGACCGGCGGGCCACCTCGAGGTTGAGGTCGGTGTGGGCGGCGCACCCGACGACCTCTGCCTGTCGGGCGGGGTCCGGTGCGCGGGGGTCCTCGAAGAGGCCGAGCTCGAACTTGAGCCGCAGGATGCGGCGCACGGCCGCGTCGATCTGGTCCTCGGTCAGCAGCCCGTCCGCGACCGCCTGCTGGGCGCCCTCGAAGAAGTCGGGGGTCGTCATGACGAGGTCGTTGCCGGCCCGCACGGCGACCGCGGCGGCCTCGGTCGCGTCGGCGCAGACCTTCTGCTCCCACACCATCCGCCCGACGTTGTCCCAGTCGGTGACGAGCGTGCCGGTGAAGCCCCACTCCTGTTTGAGCACCTCGTCGAGCAGCCACCGGTTCGCCGTGATCGGAACGCCGTCCATGGCCTGGTAGCCGAGCATGAAGGTGCGGCACCCCTCGCGGGCCACCTTCTCGAAGGGCGGCAGGAACCACGAGCGCAGCTTGCGCCGGCTGAGGTCGGCCTCGCTCGCGTCGCGGCCGCCCTGCGTCTCGGAGTAGCCGGCGAAGTGCTTGGCGCAGGCGAGGATCGCCGTGGGGTCCTCGAGGCCGTCGCCCTGGTAGCCGCGGACCATGGCGGCGCCGAGCTCGCCGATGAGCACGGGGTCCTCCCCGAACGTCTCGTCGACCCGGCCCCACCGCAGGTCACGGGTGATGCACAGCACGGGGGAGAAGGTCCAGTGGATCCCGGTCGAGGACACCTCGAGGGCCGTCGCCCGGGCCACGCGCTCGACGAGGTCGACGTCCCACGAGCAGGCCATCGCCAGCTGGGTCGGGAAGATCGTCGCACCCGGCCAGAAGGAGTGGCCGTGGATGCAGTCGTCGGCCGTGAGCAGCGGGATCCCGAGCCGGGTCCGACCGGCCAGCTCCATCGCCGTGACGAGGTCCTCGGGCGAGGCGTGCAGGATCGAGCCGGTCAGCCGGTCCGTGACGATCTCGTCGAGGCTGCCGCGCGCGTCGAGCTGGAGCATCTGGCCGACCTTCTCGGGCAGGGTCATCCGCGACAGCAGGTCCTCGAGCCGATCGTCGAGGGTGCGGGAGGGGTCGCGGTATGCCGGGGAGGAGGTCACGGGGCCAGCGTAGGACGCGCGCCGTGGAGGGGGGCGGACGTCAGCGCCGGAAGCCGAGGTCGGACACTGGGTAGGTCACCACCACGCACTTTGAACGGGAGACGTCATGGGAGAGAACACCGGGCTGTTCGTCATCGGCGGCATCATCATCATCGTGCTCATCGGCGCGTTCTTCATGTGGCCGCGCGGACGCGACAAGGAGGTCGAGCCGCAGTCGCCGCACCATGCCGACGAGATCCAGCTCGAGGAGGTGGGGCACGGCGAGCACCTCGTCGGCAGCCCGCCGATCGACGTCGTCAGCCCCGAGGGCTTCGGCACGGCGGTCCCGGGCGCGGGGGCTCTCCCGGATGAGGCCGAGGAGTCCGACGCGTCCGACGACACCCGCGGGCGCGGCGGGCCGCTCTCCTGAGCCTCAGCCCGTGACCCGCCAGATCGTGCTCGTCCGGTAGGTCTGCCCCGGCCGCAGCACGGTCGACGGGAAGCCCGCGTGGTGCGGCGCGTCCGGGAAGCCCTGGGTCTCGAGGGCGATCCCCGCGCGGGTGCCGTAGGCCGCTCCCGACGGTCCGACGATCGTGTGGTCGAAGTGGACGCCGGTGTAGACCTGCACCCCCGGCTGGTCGCTCTCGACGACGAGGGACCGTCCGCCCGCGCTGAGTCGGGCGACGGGCCGCATCCCGGACCCGTCGACGACGAAGTTGTGGTCGAGCCCGCCCCCGTGGCGCAGCTGCTCGTCGTCGTGGGCGAGGACGTCCCCGAGCCGGGTCGCGGTGCGCAGGTCGAAGGGGGTCCCGGTCACGTCGCGCACCTCACCGGTGGGGACGAGATCGGGTCCGCCGGGGGTGAACGCCCGGGCGGCGACGCTCAGGGTGTGGTCGTCGACCGTCCCGCTGCCCTCCCCGTCGAGGTTGAAGTAGGTGTGGTTGGTCAGGTTGACGACGGTGGGCAGGTCGGTCGTCGCCACGTAGTCGATCCGCACCGACCCCGGTGACACCGTGTAGGTCACGGTCGCGGCGAGCTCGCCCGGGAAGCCCTGGTCGCCGTCGGCGCTCACGAGGGAGAAGGTGGCGCTCGTGTCGGACGCGGCGTCGAGCGTCCAGTCGCGCGCGTCGAAGCCCACCGTCCCGCCGTGCAGGGCGTTGCCGGCCTCGTTGGCCGCGATCTCGTACTCGTGCCCGTCGAGCGGGAAGCGGGCCCCGGCGATCCGGTTGGCGTAGCGCCCAATGGTCGAGCCGAGGTAGTCCGGGTTGGTGCGGTAGCAGTCCGGGTCGCCGTGACCCAGGGCGATGTCGGTGCCGTCGACGACGAGACGTCGCACCGCGGCTCCCCGCTCGAGCAGCTCGAGGAGCACTCCCTCGGCTCGCAGCTCAACCGTCCTGTGCGTCATCTGTCGGCCTCTCCTGGTCGGGTGTCCATCATCCCCAGGCCCTGCCGTCTGGGGTCGGCGCGTCCGGAACGGGTGGCACCCAGCTGTTGACCCTGCCGATGTTAGCGTTCACAATGAGCCGACTCAACCGTGTCCGGAGAGGATCCCCGTGCCCGACCCGAGTGCCAGAGCCCCCGTGATGCACGATGTCGCGCGCCTCGCCGGGGTCTCGCACCAGACGGTGAGCCGGGTCGTCAACGGCGCGGCGAGCATCCGCCCCGAGACGCGGGCGCGCGTGCAGCAGGCCATCGACCGGCTCGGCTACCGCCCCAACACCGCGGCGCGCAGCCTCGTCAAGGGCCGCTCCGCCACGATCGGGATCATCGCGACCGACACGACCGAGTTCGGCCCGACGAGCATCCACCGCACCGTCGAGGAGGCCGCCCGCGACGCCGGGTTCTTTGTCAGCTCGGTGTCACTGTCCGCCGTGACGAGGGGGGCCTTCGACGCAGCGGTGGAGCACCTCGTCCGGCTCGCCGTCGAGGGGATCGTCGTCATCGCCGGGCACGACGATGCCCTCGACGTCGTCCGCTCGCGCGAGGAGTCGTTGCCCTTCGTGCTCGTCGAGGGTGACCTGTCGAAGTCGCGCCGCACCGTCGGTGTCGACCAGGTGCTCGGAGCACGGTTGGCGACGCGTCACCTGATCGAGCTCGGGCACACCGAGATCGCCCACGTCACCGGTCCGCTCGACTGGGCCGAGGCCCGTGCGCGCCGGGACGGCTGGCGCGCCGAGATGTCAGCTGCCGGCCTCTGCCCCCCGGAGCCGATCGCCGGGGACTGGAGCGCCGCGAGCGGCTTCGCCGCCGGTCAACGGATCGCGGCCGACCCCGGCACCACGGCCGTCTTCTCCGGCAACGACCAGATGGCGGTCGGGGTGCTCCGCGCCCTGCACGAGTCGGGGCTGAGCGTCCCGGGAGACGTCAGCGTCGTGGGGTTCGACGACATCCCCGAGTCCGGCTACCTCATCCCGCCCCTCACCACGGTGCGGCAGGACTTCCCGGCCGTCGGTCGCCATGCCATCGAGCAGCTCGCCGCCGCGATCGGCGGCGACGAGGGGTCCGTCATCCCGCTCATCGACCCCGAGCTCGTCGTCCGCGCGAGCACCGCCCCACCCACCAGGAGCCGAACGGCATGACCCCTCCCGCCCCCGCCCAGTACGTCATCGGCGTCGACTACGGCACCCTGTCGGGGCGCGCGCTCGTCGTGCGCGTCTCCGACGGCGCCGAGGTCGGCTCGGCCGTGCACGCCTACGCCCACGCGGTCATCACCGACCGGCTGCCCTCAGGACCAGCCCTGCCCCCCGACTGGGCCCTGCAGGCCCCCGGTGACTACGTCGAGGTGCTCCGCCGGGCGGTCCCGGAGGCGGTGGCCGCCGCCGGGATCGACCCGGTCGACGTCATCGGCATCGCGACCGACTTCACCGCCTGCACGGTGCTTCCGACGACCGCCGACGGTATGCCGCTCAGCGACCTCCCGGAGTTCGCCGACCACCCGCACGCGTGGGTCAAGCTGTGGCGCCACCACGCCGCCCAGGGGCAGGCCGACCGGATCAACGCACTCGCCGCCGAGCGCGGCGAGGCATGGCTGCCGCGCTACGGAGGGCTGATCAGCTCGGAGTGGGAGTTCGCCAAGGCGCTGCAGGTCCTCGAGGAGGACCGCGCCGTCTACGACGCCACCGCGCACTGGGTGGAGGCCGCCGACTGGATCGTCTGGCAGCTCTGCGGCCGCTACGTGCGCAACGCCTGCACCGCCGGCTACAAGGGCATCCTGCAGGACGGCGCCTACCCCTCCGCCGACTTCCTGTCGGCCCTCAACCCGGACTTCGCGACGTTCGTCACCGACAAGCTCAAGCACGAGATCGGCCAGCTCGGCTCTGCCGCAGGGCGACTCACCGCAGAAGCAGCTGCCTGGACGGGCCTCCCGGAGGGGATCGCCGTCGCCGTGGGCAACGTCGACGCCCATGTCACCGCTCCGGCGGCGCTCGCGACACGGCCCGGCCAGATGGTCGCGATCATGGGAACGTCCACCTGCCACGTGATGAGCAGCGACGTGCTCCGGGAGGTCCCGGGCATGTGCGGCGTCGTCGAGGGCGGCATCGTGCCGGGCCTGTGGGGCTACGAGGCCGGGCAGTCGGGCGTCGGCGACATCTTCGGCTGGTTCACCCGCACCGGGGTCCCCGCGGACTACGCCGCGGCGGCCGCCGCGGCAGGGCTCTCGGTGCACGAGCACCTGACCGAGCTGGCCAGCCGGCAGTCCGTCGGCGAGCACGGGCTCGTGGCCCTCGACTGGCACAGTGGCAACCGGTCGGTCCTCGTCGACCACGAGCTCTCGGGTGTCGTCGTCGGCCAGACCCTCGCCACCCGCCCCGAGGACACCTACCGGGCCCTGCTCGAGGCGACCGCGTTCGGCACCCGCACGATTCTCGAGACCTTCCGGGAGAGCGGCGTCCACGTGGAGGAGCTGATCATCGCCGGCGGCCTGGCGCAGAACCGTCTGCTCATGCAGATCTACGCCGACGTGACCCGGCTTCCGCTCTCGGTCATCGGCTCGGCCCAGGGTCCGGCCCTGGGGTCGGCGATCCACGCGGCCGTCGCCGCGGGAGCCCATCCCGACGTCACCGCCGCGGCCGAGGCGATGGGCCGGGTCGAGCGGCGGGCCTTCGTCCCCGACGACGCGAGCTCCGCGGCATACGACGACCTCTTCGCGGAGTACACCCTGCTGCACAACTACTTCGGTCGCGGGGCCAACGACGTGATGAAGCGGCTGAGGGGCCTGCGCCGGGCTGCCCTCTCCTCCGGCGGTGAGGTCGCGTGACCGCCACCTCCGAGGTCGCCCAGACCGTGGGCCGGCTGCGGCGGGAGGTCTGCGCGCTGCACGCAGAGCTCACCCGCTACCGGCTCGTCGTCTGGACGGCCGGCAACGTGTCGGCGCGGGTGCCCGGCCGGGACCTCATGGTGATCAAGCCCAGCGGGGTGTCCTACGACGACCTGACGCCAGCGAACATGGTCGTCTGCGACCTGCACGGCCGGGTCCTCGAGGGGGACCTCTCGCCCTCGTCCGACACCGATGCGCAGGCCTACGTCTACCGGCAGATGCCCGAGGTGGGTGGTGTGGTCCACACCCACTCGACGTACGCCACGGCGTGGGCCTCGCGTGGTGAGCCGATCCCGTGCGTCCTGACGATGATGGCCGACGAGTTCGGCGGGGAGATCCCCGTCGGGCCGTTCGCCCTCATCGGCGACGACTCGATCGGGCGTGGCATCGTCGACACGCTGACCGGCAGCCGGTCGGCGGCGGTCCTCATGCGCAACCACGGGGTCTTCGCCATCGGCGGGGACGCCCGGGCGGCGGTCAAGGCGGCGGTGATGTGCGAGGACGTCGCCCGAACCGTCCACGTGGCGCGGCAGCTGGGGGAGCCGATCGGAATCGACCGGGCCGACGTCGACGCCCTCTACGACCGCTACCAGAACGTCTACGGCCAACCCTGAAGCGGCGCTGGCACCGACACCCGAGAACGACCACGACCACAGCACCCACACGAGCACCCGCAGCAGACCCCGAAGGAGTCCCGATGAGCGCCCTCGAACAGCCGACCCGTGAGGTCTGGTTCCTGACCGGCAGCCAGCACCTCTACGGCGAGGAGACCCTGCGCCAGGTGTCCGACCAGTCGCAGACGATCGCCGCGCAGGTCGACGGCAGCGGCGTCCTGCCGGCTCGCGTGGTCTGGAAGCCGATCCTCGCGGACTCCCCGTCGATCCACGCGCAGATGATGGCCGCCAACTCCGACCCGGCCTGCATCGGGGTCATCACCTGGATGCACACCTTCTCGCCGGCCAAGATGTGGATCACCGGCCTCGACGCGCTGCGCAAGCCGATGCTGCACCTGCACACGCAGGCCGGGGCCGAGCTGCCCTGGTCGACGATCGACATGGACTTCATGAACCTCAACCAGGCCGCCCACGGTGACCGGGAGTTCGGCTTCGTCGGGGCCCGCCTCGGCATCGCCCGCAAGGTCGTCGCCGGCCACGTCAGCAACCCCACCGTCATCCGGCGGATCGGCGAATGGGGCCGGGCCGCAGCCGGACTGGCCGAGCTGCGCACGATGAAGCTGGCCCGCTTCGGCGACAACATGCGCGACGTCGCCGTGACCGAGGGAGACAAGGTTGAGGCGCAGCTGCGCTTCGGGGTCTCGGTCAACACCTACGGCGTCAACGACCTCGTCGCGGTCGTCGACGCCGTCTCCGACGCCGAGGTCGACGCCCTGGCCGCTCACTACGAGGACGCGTATGCCGTCGTCCCGGAGCTCCGCCGCGGGGGCGACCGCCACGAGTCCCTCCGCTACGGCGCCCGCATCGAGGCGGGGCTGCGCACCTTCCTCGGTGACGGCGGCTGCACCGCCTTCACGACCAACTTCGAGGACCTCGGCGGCCTGCGCCAGCTCCCCGGCCTCGCCGTCCAGCGGCTGATGGCCGACGGCTACGGCTTCGGTGGGGAGGGCGACTGGAAGACCTCGGTGCTGCTGCGCACGACGAAGGTGATGGCGCAGGGCCGGCCCGGCGGGACGAGCTTCATGGAGGACTACACCTACAACCTCGTGCCCGGCCACGAGAAGATCCTCGGCGCCCACATGCTCGAGGTCTGTCCCTCGATCGCGAGCGGCATCCCGAGCCTCGAGATCCACCCGCTCGGCATCGGCGGCCGAGAGGACCCGGTCCGCCTGAAGTTCACCGCAGCGCCGGGGCCCGGCGTGGTCGTCGGCATGAGCGACCTCGGCGGACGGTTCCGCCTGACCCTCAACGAGATCGACGTGGTCGAGCCTGACGAGGAGCTGCCGCGGCTGCCGGTCGCGTGTGCCGTGTGGGAGCCGCGACCTGACCTGTCCACGTCGGCTGAGTCATGGCTGCTCGCCGGCGCCCCGCACCACACCGTGCTGTCGACCGCCGTCGGGCTCGCCGAGTTCCGCGACCTCGCCGAGATGCTCTCCGTCGAGCTCGTCGAGATCGGTGCCGACACCACGCCCGAGAAGGTGCGACAGGAGCTGCGCTGGAGTGCGGCGTACCACCGGCTGGCGGCACGGCTGTGACGGCCGGACCATCCGGTGATACTGGCTCCATGACCGTCACCGCCGCCTCGTCAGCCGGCACCAACTGGGCCGGGAACCACCGTTACGTCGCCGAGCGCCTCGAGCGCCCGACGAGCGTCGAGGAGCTCCAGCAGCTCGTCGCCCGGACGCCGCTCATCCGGGCCCTGGGCTCGCGCCACTCCTTCACCGACCTCACCGACACGACGGGTGTGCTCGTCTCGCTCGAGGCGATGCCGACGGTCGTCGAGGTCGACGAGCAGGCCCGCACCGCGACGGTGAGCGGGCGAGCGGCATACGGCGAGGTCGCGGTGGCGCTCGAGGCGAAGGGGTGGGCCCTGGCCAACCTCGCCTCGCTCCCGCACATCTCGGTCGTCGGCGCCGTCTCCACCGGGACGCACGGGTCGGGGGTCGGCAACGGCTCGCTCGCGACGTCGGTGGCCGCGCTGGAGATCATCGGACCCGACGGGGAGCTGCGCCGCGTGGCGCGCGGCGACGCAGACTTCGACGGCTCCGTGATCGGTCTCGGAGCCCTCGGCATCGTGGTCCGCGCCGAGCTCGACATCGAGCCCACCTACGAGGTCAGCCAGTCGCTCTTCACCGGGATCTCGTGGGAGCGGCTCGAGGCCGACCACGACGCGATCACCTCGAGCGCCTACAGCGTCAGCCTCTTCACCATGTGGGGCGACGAGGGCATCACCCAGGCGTGGCTGAAGAGCCGGGGAGAGGCGCCCGACGAGTTCTTCGGCGGCGAGCCGGCCACCGCGACGATGCACATGCTCGCCGGCGCCGAGACGGAGGCCGTGACCCAGCAGGGCGGCGTCCCAGGTCCGTGGCTCGAGCGGCTCCCGCACTTCCGGATGGAGTTCACGCCGAGCCGCGGCGAGGAGCTGCAGAGCGAGTACCTCGTGCCCCGCGACCGCGCGGTCGAGGCGGTCGGGCGGCTGCGGGCCCTGCGCGAGCGGATGGAGCCCGTCCTGCAGGTGTGTGAGCTGCGAACGGTCAAGCAGGACGACCTGTGGCTCAGCAGCTCCTACGGCCACGACGTCGTCGGCGTCCACTTCACCTGGGACCGCGACGTGCCGGCGGTGTATGCCGTCCTGCCCGCCATCGAGGAGGCGCTCGTGCCGCTCGGCGCCCGTCCGCACTGGGGCAAGTGCTTCGCGATGACGGCCGAGTCCGTCGCCGGCCTCTACCCGCGGATGGGCGACTTCCTCGCGCTCCGAAACCGCGTTGACCCGGACCGCAAGTTCGACAACGACTTCCTGCGCCGCGTCCTCGGCTGACCCCGCTGGGTCAGGTCACCCGCGCAGGTCGCGCAACCCGCCTGCGAGCGAGGCGATCTCGCCGAGCTCGGGCAGCAGGGCCGCCTGGTAGGCGTGGTAGACGTCGGGCTTGCCGTCCCACACGGTCGACGCCGGCGTGTTGTCCGGCGCGAGCTCGTGGTGCCACGAGCCGTGCTCGTCGTCGACGAAGAGGCGGCGGGCGTGGTCCCACCACGCGGCGTAGCGCTCGAGGGCCGACGCGTCACCGGTGACCAGCGCGAGGGTCCAGGCGGCGCCGATCCCCTCGGTGACGACCCAGTGGAGCCGGTCGCGCACGACGGGGTGTCCGTCGAAGTCGGTCGTGTAGACGAACCCCTCGGCCCCGTCGACGGACCAGCCGTCGCGCACGGCGACCTCGACGAGCGCCCGGGCGTCCTCGAGCAGCCACGCAGGTGCCTCCTCGCCGAGCGCGTGGCGGACGTGGAGCGAGAGGCGCGACCACTCGAGCAGGTGCCCGATCGTCACGCCGTAGGGCCGGAAGGGGTGGGCCGGCTCGTCGATGTTGTAGTCGCGGCGCTCCTGCCAGTCAGACGTGAAGTGCTCGGGGAGCCGGTAGCCGTTGCCGGCGGCAAAGCCGTGGACGACGCGCTCGACGATGCTGAAGGCGTGGTCGAGCCAGCGACGCTCACCCGTGACGTCCCAGGCGGCGAGCATCGCCTCGACCGAGTGCATGTTGGCGTTGACGCCGCGGTAGTCCTCGAGAGTGGTCCAGGTGCGGTCCCACACGTCGACCGCGAGGCCGTCCTCGTCACGCCAGAAGTGCCCGTCGTAGATGGCGAGCGCCTCACCGAGCAGGGCACGCCCGCTCGGGTGACCGGCCGCGGTGGCGCTCGACGCGGCGAGCACGACGAAGGCGTGCTCGTAGGCCCGCTTGTCCGACACGGTCGGCGTCCCGTCGTCCCCCACGGCCGCGAACCAGCCGCCGTGCTCCTCGTCCCGCAGCACTCCGCCGGGCAGGAAGGAGTGGACCCCGTGGTCGAGCACGTCGACGAAGCTCTCGTCGCCCTCGAGCACGGCGAGGGCGGCGACGTGGGTCATCCGCGCGGTGATCCACAGCTCGACGTCGCCACCCGCGCGGGGTACGCCGTCGTCGTCGAGCCAGGCGAAGCCGCCGCCGGGTCGCACCGCGCCTCGCGCGAAGGTGCGCAGCATGAGCCGGTGCGCCTCGAGCCAGGCGAGGTCGGGAGCCGGGGTCACCGGAGTCGCGGGAGTCGTCGTCATGGGCCCATCCTGCCGGGTTCGCGGTGACCCTGTCCGCCGGTCCCGATCCC
>JBDSSS010000061.1:0-8845 GCA_039928615.1 Terracoccus sp.
GTGATCGCGCCACGGGCTCGCGGGCCCGGGAGCTGCGCCCAGACCCGGTCGATCACCTCCGCCAGCTGGTCTCCCGGGGCGCCGACGACGACGAGCGCGTCCGCGTCCGCGGGGGACTCGGCCAGCCGCCAGCCTCGAGCGCCGATGGCGCGCTCGACGGCATACCTCGTGCGCCACGATCCGGGGACCTCGACGAGCAGGACGTGGCTGCTCGCGACCGCGCGGGCCGCGAGCCGGTCGCTCAGGCCCATCGCAGCGCTCCCTCACGTCGGGCCCAGAGCACGGCGAGCAGCAGCGCGCCGAGGAAGACGAACATCTCCACCACCGAGGAGGCGCCGACGTCCGCGACGACGAGGGCCCACGGGTACATGAAGAGCATCTCGACGTCGAAGGCGAGGAAGACGAGGGTCGCGAGGTACCAGCGTGCGTGATAGCGGGACAGCGCGTGCTCCTGCGGCTGCCAGCCGGACTGGAAGGGCAGGACGACGAGCGGGCTCGACCAGATGGCGGTCGCCCGGTGCACCTGTCGCAGTATTCCGACCGCGAGGAGGGCGGTCGCGAGCATGACGATCGGAGCGGCATACACGGTGGACACCTCCGGGGGATCTTGTCGGGTCGGGCACGGGACGGAGACCGCGGCCCCACGGCCCTACCCGATCGCCGGTGAAACGTGACGACCCTATGCCCGGGGGCGCCCGCCTGACACGTCGCACCGCGGCGGCCGGCGCGCTGCGAAGCTCCGGTTGAGCGGCATACGCCGGGCGGTGTCGATCAAGCGGCGGATCAGTCTGCAGACGGTGCTGCCCCGGCAACACCGATCGCCGACTGATCCGCAGACTGATCATCAAGCGGCGGATCAGTCTGCGATTGGTGTCGTCCCAGCGTCGTCCCGGGGCCTGCACCCGGCCGCGTGGGCAGCCCCTGCCCCGTGCTGTCGGCACGCGATAGGTTCGACGCGTGAGCCGCAGCGTCTACGTCGCCTCCCCCGAAGGACTCACCGGCAAGTCCGCGGTGGCCCTCGGTCTGCTCGACGCGCTGCTGCGCGAGGTGGGCTCGGTCGGGGTGTTCCGGCCGGTGACGACGCTCGGCGGGACCAACGCGGGCGGCGAGGTCGACCTCATCCTCGACATGCTCGTCAGCCAGCCCGGGGTCGACCAGACCTACGAGGAGGCGCTCGGCGTCACCTACGACCAGACGCGTGAGGACCCCGAGGCGGCGCTCCACGAGATCGTCGAGCGCTTCGGCCGGTTGAGCCGGCGCTTCGACGTCGTGCTCGTCGTCGGGTCCGACTACACCGACGTGTCGACCGGGACCGAGCTGTCGCTCAACGCCCGCATCGCCGCCAACCTCGGCTCCCCCGTCGTCCTCGTCGTCCACGGCCGGGACCGCACGCCCGGCCAGATCCACGCCGCGGCCGAGATCGCGCTCAGCGAGCTGCGCGCGCACCACGCCCAGTCGGTGGCCGTCATCGCCAACCGCGTCGCCCCCGACGCCGTCGCCGCCGTGACGTCCGAGCTCGAGACCCTCGGCCACCCGGTCACGGCCGCCATCGCGGAGAACCCGCTCCTCGCCGCCCCCAGCTTCCGGGCGCTCGTCGAGGCCGCGGACGGCCACCTCGTCATCGGCAACGAGGCCTGGCTCGACCGGGACAGCCTCGGCTTCGTCGTCGCCGCGATGAGCCTGCCCCACGTCCTCGACCGGCTCACCCCCGACTGCACGGTGATCGCCCCCGCCGACCGACCCGAGCTCATCCCGGGGCTCGTGCTGGCCCACCAGTCCGGCACCTTCCCGCCGCTCGCCGGCATCCTGCTGACCGGCGGCTACCCGGTCCCCGACTCGATCAAGCGGCTCTCGGCCGGCATCCAGCAGAACCTCCCCATCGCGATGACCGACCTCGGCACCTTCACCACCGCCGAGCGGTGCCTGTCCGTGACCGGGCCGATGACCCGGGCCTCGACCGGCAAGATCGAGACGGCGAGGCGGCTCTTCGCCGAGAGCGTCGACGCCCGCGCCCTGCTCGAGGCCATCGACGTGTCGGCGTCCGACGTGCGCACCCCGCTGATGTTCGAGTTCCAGCTGATGGAGCGGGCGCGGTCCGACCGCAAGCACATCGTCCTGCCCGAGGGGAGCGACGACCGGATCCTCGAGGCCGCCGCCATCCTGCTGCGCCGCGGCGTGGCCCGCCTCACGGTCCTCGGTGAGGAGAATGCCGTCCGCGCCCGGGCCTCGGTGCTCGGTCTCGACCTCGACGAGGCCGCGGTCGTCTCGCCGACGGACCCCGAGCTCGTCGAGCGGTTCGCCGCCGAGTACGCCCGGGTCCGGGCGCACAAGGGGATGGACCTCGAGCGTGCCCGCCAGGTGGTCAGCGACGTCTCCTACTTCGGCACGATGATGGTGCACCTCGGCCTCGCCGACGGGATGGTCTCCGGCGCGGCCCACACGACGGCCCACACGATCCGTCCCGCCCTCGAGTTCATCAAGACCCGCGACGGGGTGCAGACCGTCTCGAGCGTCTTCCTCATGTGCCTCGCCGACCGGGTCCTCGTCTACGGCGACTGCGCGGTGATCCCCGACCCCACCGCGGCGCAGCTCGCCGACATCGCCATCTCCTCCGCCGACACCGCCGCCCAGTTCGGCATCGAGCCCCGGGTCGCGATGCTCTCCTACTCCACCGGCGCCTCCGGGTCGGGCGCCGACGTCGACAAGGTGCGGGCCGCGACCGCGCTCGTCGCCGAGCGGGCACCCGAGCTGCCCCTCGACGGGCCGATCCAGTACGACGCAGCCGTCGACCCCGGGGTCGGCCGGGCCAAGCTCCCCGGGTCGGACGTCGCCGGGCGGGCCACGGTCTTCGTCTTCCCCGACCTCAACACGGGCAACAACACCTACAAGGCCGTCCAGCGCAGTGCGCACGCGGTCGCCGTCGGGCCGGTGCTGCAAGGGCTGCGCCGGCCCGTCAACGACCTGTCGCGCGGCGCCCTCGTCGACGACATCGTCAACACCGTGGCGATCACCGCGGTCCAGGCACAGTCGATCAGCTCGGAGACCCCGTGACGCCAGCCGCAGACCCCGCCCCCGTCCTCGTCCTCAACACGGGGTCGTCGTCGCTGAAGTACCAGCTCGTCGTCCCCGAGACCGAGCAGGTCCAGGCGTCGGGCCTCGTGCAGCGCATCGGTGAGCCCGGCTCGGAGGCGGCCGACCACCGCGAGGCGCTCCGCCTCGTCTCCGAGCGGCTCGCGGCCGAGGGCATCGACCTCGAGACGGTCCGGCTGCGGGCCGTCGGCCACCGGGTCGTCCACGGCGGACCCGACTTCAGCGACCCCGTCGTCATCGACGACGACGTCGTCCACGCGATCGACGACCTCGCGCTCCTCGCCCCGCTGCACAACCCCGGCGCCGTCATCGGGATCGAAGCCGCCCGCGAGCGCTTCCACGTCCCGCACGTCGCGGTCTTCGACACCGCCTTCTTCAGCTCGCTCCCCGCGGCCGCCTCGACCTACGCGATCCCTGCCGAGCTCTCCCGCGAGCACCGGATCCGGCGCTACGGCTTCCACGGCACGTCGCACCAGTTCGTCTCCGAGGCGGCGGCGGTCCTCGTCGGCCGGCCCCTCTCGGAGCTCAACCAGGTCGTGCTCCACCTCGGCAACGGTGCCTCGGCCTCGGCCATCCGCGGCGGGCGGGCCGTCGACACCTCGATGGGGATGACGCCGCTCGAGGGGCTCGTCATGGGGACCCGCTCCGGCGACATCGACCCCGGCCTGCCGGCTTTCCTCGCCCGGACGCTCGACCTCGACGTCGCCGAGATCGACGACCTGCTCAACACCCGCTCGGGCATCAAGGGGCTGACCGGCAGCAACGACTTCCGCGAGCTCGACCGCCGCCGCACGGCGGGTGACGAGGTCGCGGTCCTCGCCACGGACGTCTACGTCCACCGGCTCCGGCACTACGTCGGCGCCTACCTCGCCGTGCTCGGCCGGGTCGACCTGCTCGTCTTCACCGCCGGCATCGGGGAGAACGACTCCTTCATCCGCGCCGCCCTCGTCGACGGGCTCGAGGGTCTCGGCTTCAGCGTCGACCCGGCCCGCAACGCCGAGCGGTCGAAGCAGGCGCGGGTGATCTCCCCGGACGGCGCGCCCGTGACCGTGGCCGTCGTGCCCACCAACGAGGAGCTCGCCATCGCCCGCCAGGCAGCGGCCCTCGTCGACGGGCTCGCCTGATCAGGACCGGCCGGGCTGCTGCCGCTCGGCGGTGAGGTGGTCTCTCAGTGACAGCGGCGGCCGGCCGGTGAGGCGCTCGACGGCATCGGTCACCTCGTCGAGCTCCCCCGCCCGGATCGCGGTGTAGGTCGAGACCCACGCGTCGACCTGCCAGTCGGGGGCGGCGTATGCCGCTCGCGAGCGGTAGGCCTCCTCCACCGTCTCGTCGTGGAAGCGGATGTCCCGCCCGGTGACCTCGGAGATCGTCGCCGCCATCTCCGCGGCGCTGAGGGACTCCGGCCCCGTGAGGTCGTAGGTCGCGCCACGGTGGGAGTGCACGTCGCGCAACACGGCGACGACCGCCCGGGCGACGTCGGGGTGCGAGACGACCGCGGCCCGGCCGTCCCCCGCGGGGCCGCGGATGACCCCGTCGGCTCCGGCCATCCCCTCGATGAACTCGAGGTAGAGGTTGTCGCGCAGGAAGGTCCAGTCCATCCCGGATTCGCGGATCGCCTCCTCGGTCGCGTGGTGGTCGCGGGCCAGGGTGAAGGTCGCATCGGGCGCGGCACCGACGAAGGAGAGGTAGACGACGTGGTCGACCCCGGCGTCGGCCGCGGCGTCGACGAAGACGAGGTGCTCGGCCCGGCGGGTCTCGCTCTCGGAGGCCGAGACCATGAAGAGGGTGCTCACCCCGGCAAGAGCCGTCCGGGCCGCCTCGGGGTCCCCGTAGCTGCTGCGCACGGCGACGGCTCCGGACAGCTCAGGCGCGCGGGCCAGGTCGCGGACGACGAGCCGCTGCGCGAACCCCCGGTCAGCGAGGTCGGCCGCGACGAGGCCACCGACCCAGCCGGTCGCCCCCGTGACGGCCAGGGCGGGAGCCGCCGTGGCCTCGGCTGCATCGGCTGCATCGTCTGCATCGTCTGCGCGGAGGGGGTCCATCCTCTGATGCTAGGCGGGCGGACCGGGGTGGTCGACCGCGGCCGGCCAGAGGTCACGAGGGCCCGACCAGGCGTCGCGCATCGGCCAGGCGACGGCGCGGTCGACCATGACCCGGCTCGCCGTCCCGGCGGCGGAGTCGTCGGTCCGCGGCCTCTCGAGGGCGACGCCCAGCGCGTCCGACCGCGTCGGATAGACCCGGGCCGTGAGCGGCACCCCGGCGACGAAGACCTCGATGACGGAGTGGTCGAGCAGCACGCGCACCGACACGATCCCGTCCTCGTCGGCGGGCACGACCCCCGAGCGCTCGGTGGTGTCGACATCCGGCTGGAGGCTGCTGCGGCTCCGGTCGAGGACGACCCGGATCTCGGCAAGGGCACCCGGCGGCCGGAGCAGGTGCAGGACCGTGTGCTCGACTCCGTCGGGGGTCGCTCGCAGGACGAGGTCGATCCGGGCCCCGCGCTCGAGCCGCACGGCCAGCTCGAGGTCGAGCTGGTCACCCGACAGCAGCGTGACGACGTCCCCGGGCTCGAGGCTCTGCGCCGGCGGCCCGACCGGGTCTCCGCGCAGCGAGGCGATCTCGGCGACCGGGGCCTGGAAGAGCGAGCCGCTCGGCCCGATGGTGACCTCACGAGGGAGGGACAGGGCCCCGGCCCACCCGTTCGCGACCGAGACCTCGCTCGGCCGGGCCTCCTGGACCCAGCCGATGACGAGACGTCGGCCCTGCTCGTCGCGGAAGGACTGGGGCGCGTAGAACTCGCGGCCCCCGAGGTCGAACCGGTGCAGCCGCTCGGGGACGAAACCGTCAGCGGCATACGTCCCCGTCCAGGCGAGCGCGTGGTGCAGGTCGCCGTCGCCGCACGCGGAGAAGAGCAGGACGTCGGCCCGCGCCCCGGCGACACCGCGCAGGCGGAAGAGGTCGACGCACTCCCACATCGTCCCGGTCCACAGCGGGTCGGACGGGTCGACCGACGGGGCGGCGCCGACGACGAGGGGGCCGAGGTAGCGCCACGACCGCAGGTCCTTCGACTCGTAGAGCAGGGCGGCGCCGCCCTGCCCGGCGACGCCCGACCCGATCAGCTGGCGCCAGAGCCCGCCCTCGCGCCAGACGCAGTGGTCGCGGAACCCGGTCAGCGTCATCCCGTCCGGGGTGGCGGGGATGACCGGGTTGGCGGCATCGGGGTGCCAGGTCCGCAGGTCCGGTGATCCGACGGCGACGCAGGGCAGCTCGCGTCCGTCGCGGTGGCCGGAGTAGACGAGGGTCGGGGTCCCCCCGTCGTCGACGAGGACCCCCGACCAGCAGCCGTCGCGGTCCGGGCCGTCGTCGCCCGGCACGAGAGCGACCGGCTCGTCGGTCCACGTCGCGAGGTCGGCGCTGCTCGCGTGCCCCCAGTGGATCCGGTCGTGGACGGCGTCGTGCGGGTTGTACTGGTAGAAGACGTGGTAGCGGCCATCGACCTGCCCCAGACCGTTCGGGTCGTTGAGCCAGCCCGCGGGCGCGACGACGTGGAAGCGGGGCCGGTGCCCGTCGCGCGCTGCCAGCTCGGTCAGCGAGGGGGGCTCGGCTGACGTGCTCGGCGGTGAGGACTCCATGAACGGGATCATTCCGCACCCGGGCCCGGCCCGCAGCACCGATGCGCCGATGTCCCACTCCGCGGCATACGGTGTGCTCGTGAATGAGAACGTGACGCGCGGCGCGACCGCCGATGCGATGGCAGACGCCACCCCCCAGTCCGACTCCGCCGTCCCCCGGAGCGTGCGGTCCGCGAGCGAGTGGTCCTGGCGGCTGCTGCTCATCGGTGCCGCGCTCTTCGCCGGCGCGATGCTCGTGCGGTCGGTGAGCGAGATCGTCGTGCCCATCGCCATCGCCGTGCTGCTGACCGCCCTGCTCGTGCCGGTGACGATGCTCATCGCCCGCTTCATGCCGCGGGGCCCGGCGGCCGGGCTGACGCTCGTCGCGACGCTCCTGCTGATCAGCGGGATGCTCACCCTCGTCGGGACGCAGTTCACGAGTGGATTCGCCGACCTCACGCAGCAGGTCGCGACCGGCATCGGCCAGGTCCGCGACTGGGTGGGCACGACCTTCAAGATCACCGACTCGCAGTTCAACACCTACTTCGACGACTTCAAGAACGCCGTCGGCAACTCCGGCAACCTCGGTGACACGGCCGCCTCGATCGGGCTCACCGCGACCCACTTCGTCGCCGGCATCTTCATCGCGCTCTTCGCCCTCTTCTTCTTCCTCTACGAGGGCGAGCGGATCTGGGGCTGGATCGTGCAGCTCTTCCCCCGCACCGCCCGCCAGCGGGTCGACTCCTCCGGCACGATCGCCTGGCACCAGCTCTCGGCCTTCGTCCGGGCCACGATCATCGTCGCGCTCGTCGACGCCGTCGGCATCGGCGTCGGCGCGGCCATCCTCAAGGTGCCGTTCGCGCTCGCCATCGGGGTGCTCGTCTTCCTCGGCGCCTTCATCCCGATCGTCGGTGCGCTGCTCTCCGGGATCGTCGCGGTGCTCCTCGCGCTCGTCGCGCACGGCCCGGGCGTGGCCCTCATCATGCTGGCGGTCGTCATCGGCGTGCAGCAGCTCGAGGCCCACGTGCTCCAGCCCTTCCTGCTCGGCAAGGCCGTCAGCGTGCACCCACTCGCGGTGATCCTCGCGATCGCGGCCGGCTCGATCGTGGCCGGCATCGTCGGCGCCCTGGTCGCCGTCCCCTTCGCCGCCGTGCTGAACGCGGTCGGCAAGCACCTGCTGACGGACCAGACCGAGGAGCAGATCGAGGGAGCCCTCGACACCTCCCCGGACGAGGGCGAACCCGCCCCAGCCTGACCTCGCGCCGCGCTGCACAGCACCGGACGCAGACTGATCCGCAGACTGAACGTCAGTCTGCGGATCAATCTGCGTTTCGGGTCATCCTGACGACACCAGACGCAGACTGATCCGCAGACAGATCATCAAGCGGCAGATCAGTCTGCAGCGGTGGTCGTGCGGGCCGGACGGAGCGCTTACTGGGAGACGGCGCGTCGGGCGAAGAGGGCCCGGTCGTCGAGCTCGTCGGCCTCGTCGGCGAACTCCGGGGTGGCGAAGACGTCCGCCGGTATGCCGCTCTCCGTCAGGCGCGTCGGCGCCTTGGCCTTCATCGCGTAGGTCGGCGTCGGGACGGGCACGGGGACCCAGGTGCCGTCGGCGGGCTGAGTGACCTGCGCGGCAGGAGCGGCCGGGGCCTGCACTGCTGCGGCCTGGTCGCGACGAGGCGTGCGGGTGACCGGCGCCTGGACGTCGAAGACGGCGGCGGCCGGGCGTGGCCGGGACGCGGCGGCCGGGCGGTGCGACGGGGCGTGGATGACCTGGGTGTCGTCACTGGTCAGCTCGCGCTTCGGCTCCGCGTGACCGGTGTCGGCCCACTCGTCGGCGTCGTTGGCCCCGTTGGCGTCGTCGTGGTCGTCGTACTCGTCGGCGTGGTCGTCGGCATAGAGGTGGTCGGAGCCGCCGGCGGCACGGACCCGGTCAGCGGCGACCTCGGTGCGCAGGTAGACGAGCACGGCGACGACGGTGAGGAAGGCGAACGGCACCGACATCCACAGCAGGACCCCGACCGCGGCGAGCACGATCGAGGTGGGCACCCACAGCAGCGAGGCGAGCAGGAGGCCGGCACGCAGCCGGCGGCGCGTCAAGGACGGGCCCGCCGAGGCGACAGGACGCTCGTCGGAACGGGCCG
>JBDSSS010000062.1:0-15495 GCA_039928615.1 Terracoccus sp.
ACCATGCGCCAGCTCCTCGAGAGCGGCGTCCACTTCGGGCACCAGACCCGTCGCTGGAACCCCAAGATGAAGCGCTTCATCATGACCGAGCGCAATGGCATCTACATCATCGACCTGCAGCAGTCGCTGACGTACATCAACAACGCCTACGAGTTCGTCAAGGAGACGGTCGCCCACGGTGGCACCATCCTCTTCGTCGGGACGAAGAAGCAGGCCCAAGAGCCCATCGCCGAGCAGGCGACGCGCGTCGGGATGCCCTACGTCAACCACCGCTGGCTCGGTGGCATGCTCACCAACTTCCAGACGATCTCCAAGCGCCTCACGCGCCTCAAGGAGCTCGAGGAGCTCGACTTCGACGACGTGGCCGGCTCCGGCTTCACGAAGAAGGAGATGCTGATCTTCAAGCGCGAGCGCGACAAGCTCGCCAAGACGCTCGGCGGCATCCGCACGATGTCCAAGGTCCCCTCGGCCGTCTGGATCGTCGACACGAAGAAGGAGCACCTCGCCGTTGACGAGGCGCGCAAGCTCGGCCTTCCCGTCATCGCGATCCTCGACACCAACTGCGACCCCGACGAGGTCGACTACAAGATCCCCGGCAACGACGACGCGATCCGTTCCGTCACGCTGCTGACCCGGGTCGTGGCCGACGCCGTCGCCGACGGTCTGGTGCAGCGCTCGTCCGGCAAGTCCGGCGCCGAGACCACCGCCGAGGAGCCCCTCGCCGAGTGGGAGCGCGAGCTCTACGCCGACGCCGACAAGACCGACGCCGCCGCAGCTCCTGCTGCCGAGGCCACCGAGGCTCCTGCCGCTGAGGCCACCGAGGCTCCTGCTGCCGAGGCCACCGAGGCTCCTGCTGCCGAGGCTCCTGCTGCCGAGGCTCCGGCTGACGAGGTCGAGGCCCCCGCGGCCGAGGTCCCTGCTGAGGCCACCGAGGCTGCTGAGCCCGTCGCGGCCGAGCAGGCCTGAGAACCCTTCAGTCACAGTCACTTCCACTGAGGAAAAGAGCGATACAAAGCATGGCGAACTACACCGCCGCTGACATCAAGGCGCTCCGCGAGCAGACCGGCGCGGGCATGATGGACGTCAAGAAGGCTCTCGACGAGGCCGACGGCGACCGTGCCAAGGCGATCGAGATCCTGCGCGTCAAGGGCCTCAAGGGCGTCACGAAGCGTGAGGGCCGTTCGGCCTCCAACGGTCTCGTGGCAGCCAAGGCCGGCGACGGCGTCGGCACCCTCGTCGAGGTCAACTGCGAGACGGACTTCGTCGCCAAGGGTGAGAAGTTCATCGCCCTCGCCGACCAGGTCCTGACCCAGGCCGTCGCCTCCGGCGCGGCTGACGCCGAGGCACTCCTGTCGAGCACGCTCGAGGACGGCAAGACCGTCAAGGAGCTGCTCGACGACGCCAACGCCACCATCGGCGAGAAGATCGAGGTGCGCCGCGTTGCGCGCCTCGAGGGCGAGAAGGTCGTGTCCTACCTGCACAAGACGAGCCCCGACCTGCCTGCGCAGATCGGTGTCCTCGTGGCGCTGCAGGGCGGCGACGAGACCATCGGCCGCGACGTCGCGATGCACATCGCCGCGTTCAGCCCGACGGTCCTGACCCGCGACGAGGTCGACGCCGACACGGTCGAGAACGAGCGCCGTGTTGCCGAGGCCACCGCCAAGGAGGAGGGCAAGCCCGAGGCCGCCCTTCCCCGCATCATCGAGGGTCGCGTCAACGGCTTCTTCAAGGAGAACGTCCTGCTCGAGCAGCCGTTCGCCAAGGACGCCAAGAAGACCGTCGGCAAGGTGCTCGACGAGGTCGGCGCCACGGCGCAGTCCTTCGCGCGCTTCCGCGTCGGCCAGTGAGGTCCTGACCTCCTCGCACCAGCAACGATGCCGGTCACCCCGTTGGGGGTGGCCGGCATCGTGCGTTCCGCCCCCGCCCAGGACAACGACCGAGAGGCCCACCATGACCGACCTGCGCGAGCACCCCGACGGGCCGCTCACCGTCGCCATCACGCGCCGTGCGGCCCCTGAGGACCAGATGCTCATGCAGGCGTGGGTGCATGCCGGCACGTCGATGGCCGAGCGCTTCGACGGCTTCCTCGGGGCGGGCTGGGTCCGCTCCGGCGACGCCGACTGGCACATGCTCTACCGGTTCGACTCCAAGGAGAGCCTGGCCCGGTGGGAGGACTCGACCGAGCGCAGGCGCTGGCTGCGGTCGGCCGCCGACCTCGTGGAGCACCGCCGCACGGAGTACCGCACCGGCATCGAGGGCTGGTTCGACGAGCCCCGATCGCGCGACGTGGAGGAGATGCCGGCGCCCTCCGCGCCGCCACGGTGGAAGCAGGCGACGGTCATCTGGTTCGCCTTCTTCCCCACGAGCCTGGCCCTCGCCGTCATCCTCGGACCGTTGAGCGCGGCCTGGCCGGTCGTCCTCCGGGTCCTCGTCAGCACCCTCGTCGCGACGCCGTGGATGACCTACGTCTTCCTGCCGCTGATGACCCGAACCTTCTCCCGCTGGCTCGCCCCTCGCCCCTGACGGGCAACCTGACGACCGCCCCCTGTCTCGAAGGTCACAGCCGACCTGTCTCGTCGGTCACAGCGTCCGGCATACCCAGGGGGGTACGTTCGAAGCATGAAAACCACCATGAGATCGCTCGTGGTTCTCGGAGCAGGCACTGCCGGCACCATGATCGTCAACAAGCTGCGGCACCGCCTCCCGGCCACGGAGTGGAAGATCACCGTCATCGACAAGGACGACGTCCACGACTACCAGCCGGGATACCTGTTCATCCCGTTCGACCAGCTCGAGCCGGACCAGGTCCGACGCAGCACCCACACCTTCATCGACGACGGTGTCGACCTGGTGCTCGCCGAGGTCGACCGTGTCGACCCCGACGCCCGGGAGGTCCTCCTCGAGGACGGCCGGACCATCGTCTACGACTACCTCGTCATCGCGACCGGCACGACGCCGCGCCCTGACCAGACACCCGGCATGCTCGGTGACGAGTGGCACCGGTCGGTGGGGGAGTTCTACACCTACGAGGGCGCGCTCGCCCTGCGCGAGCAGCTGGCTCTCTTCGCCGGGGGCCGGCTCGTCATCCACATCACCGAGATGCCGATCAAGTGCCCGGTCGCGCCGCTGGAGTTCGCGTTCCTCGTCGACCAGGACCTGCGCCAGCGGGGCCTGCGGGACCGCACCGAGATCGTCTACGTCACGCCCCTCGACGGCGCGTTCACCAAGCCGGTGGCCAGCGAGCACCTCGGCCACGTCCTCGCCGAGCGCGAGATCACCGTCGAGCCGGACTTCATGATCGAGCGGGTGGACCAGGAGCGGAAGGTCATCGTCTCCTACGACGAGCGCGAGGTCGCCTACGACCAGCTCGTCACCATCCCGCTCAACATGGGCGCCGACCTGGTGACCCGGTCGGGCCTCGGCGACGAGCTCGGCTACGTACCGGTCGACCGCCACACGATGCGTTCGACGGCATACGACACGATCTTCGCCCTCGGTGACGCGGCCAACCTGCCGACGTCCAAGGCCGGGTCCGTGGCCCACTTCTCCGTCGAGATCTTCGTCGAGAACTTCGTCGAGCTCGCCCGAGGCCGCCAGCTGACCCACTCCTTCGACGGGCACGCCAACTGCTTCGTCGAGTCCGGGGGCGGGCGGGCCATGCTCCTCGACTTCAACTACGACACCGAGCCGCTGACCGGGACCTTCCCGTTCCCCCGGGTCGGGCCGATGTCCCTGCTCAAGGAGAGCCGGGCCAACCACCTGGGCAAGCTCGCCTTCCGACACGTGTACTGGAACGTCCTGCTCCCCGGCCGACCGCTCGGTCTGCCGTCGCAGATGTCCATGGCGGGCAAGATCCCCGCTGCCTGAGAACGCCTGGAAGGAGCGTCCGATGACCACCACCCTGCACACCACCACGATCGCCGGCCACGAGGTCGACGTCAACGAGGAGGGCTTCCTCACCCGGCCGGACCAGTGGAGCGAGGACCTCGGCCGTGAGCTCGCCCGACTGATCGGCGTCGAGCTCACCGACGAGCACTGGACCCTGATCCGCTTCCTGCGCGACGACTTCGCCGCCGAAGGCGAGACGGCCACCCTGCGACGGGTCAGCACCCGCACCGGGATCCCCATCAAGAGCCTCTTCACCCTGTTCCCGGGCAAGCCCGCGAAGAAGATGGCCTACGTCGCGGGCCTGCCCAAGCCGAAGGGATGTGTGTGATGACCACCGAGACCACCGAGACCACCGAAACCACCGAAACCACCGAAACGGCCCCGTTCGTGCCGAGCTTCGACAGCCCGACCCAGGAGGGGCGCACGCTGGCCATCATCTGCAGCAAGGGCACCCTCGACATGGCCTACCCGGGGCTCATCCTCGGCAACGCCGCGCTGGGGGAGGGGATCGAGACCCACATCTTCTTCACCTTCTGGGGTTTCGACATGATCAACCTCAAGACCCAGGACAGCCTCAAGGCCACCCTGCTCGGCAATCCCGCGATGCACCTGCCGCAGGGTCTGGGCGGCATCCCCGGGATGACCCACCTCGCCACGTCGCAGCTGAAGAAGGCGATCGCCGAGCTCGACATCCCCGAGGTGCCGGACTTCCTCGACCAGATCGTCGCCTCCGGCGGCCACCTGTGGGCGTGCCGGCTCTCCGCGGACATGAACCACCTCTCCGAGGCGGACCTGCGTGACGACGTGGAGGGCATCATCTCGGCGTCGGACTTCATCGAGATGACGGCAGGCGCCCAGCTGCTCTTCATCTGACGCGGCCCCTGACGCGGCATCGAAGGCGGGGCCCGGGGGTGGCGCACCCTCGATGAGGTGGTGCGCCACGAGGTGTGGAAGGATCGACCGACCGCCTGCACGCTGACCCACGGAGGCCCACCGTCATGTCCGACGCCCCGACGACCCCCTTCCACCGGGTCCTGCTCAAGCTGTCCGGCGAGGTCTTCGGCGGGGGCAAGATCGGCCTCGACCCCGCCGTCGTCCACGGCATCGCCCGCCAGGTGGCCGACGCCGTGCGCGGAGGCGTCGAGGTGGCCGTCGTCATCGGCGGTGGCAACTTCTTCCGCGGCGCCGAGCTCCAGCAGCGCGGTATGGACCGCACCCGTGCCGACTACATGGGCATGCTCGGCACGGTGATGAACTGCCTCGCCCTGCAGGACTTCCTCGAGAAGGAGGGCATCGAGACGCGGGTCCAGTCCGCGATCGAGATGACCCAGGTCGCCGAGCCCTACATCCCGCGCCGCGCGATCCGCCACCTCGAGAAGCAGCGCGTCGTCATCTTCGGCGCCGGCGCCGGTATGCCGTTCTTCTCCACCGACACCGTGAGCGCGCAGCGCGCCCTCGAGATCAAGTGCGACGCCGTGCTCATCGCGAAGAACGGCGTCGACGGGGTCTACGACTCCGACCCGAAGCACAACCCCGACGCGAAGAAGCTCGAGACGGTCACCTTCGACGAGGCGCTCTCGGCCGGCCTCAAGGTCGTCGACGCGGCGGCCTTCAGCCTGTGCATGGACAACAAGCTGCCGATGATCGTCTTCGGGATGGAGGGCCCGGGTAACATCACCCGCGCCCTGCTGGGTGAGAAGATCGGGACGCTGGTCACCAACGCCTGAGCCCGACCGGCTCCGCGACGACGGAGACGGCCCCCGCACACCGACCACCACGACCGCACCACCCCCACGGGACGAGGAAGCACAGCGATGATCGACGAGACGATGTTCGAGGCCGAGGAGAAGATGGACAAGGCCGTCGAGGTCCTCAAGGAGGACTTCGCGGGGATCCGCACCGGCCGCGCCAACCCGGGTCTGTTCAACAAGCTCACGGTCGAGTACTACGGCGCGCCGACCCCGCTCCAGCAGCTCGCCTCCTTCCAGAACCCCGAGCCGCGCACCATCCTCGTCATCCCCTTCGACAAGTCGGCGATGCACGAGATCGAGCGCGCCATCCGCGACTCCGACCTCGGGGTCAACCCGAGCAACGACGGCAACCAGATCCGCTGCGTCATGCCCGAGCTGACCGAGCAGCGTCGGCGCGAGTACACCAAGCTGGCCGGCCAGAAGGCGGAGGACGCCCGCGTCTCCGTGCGCAACATCCGGCGCAAGGCCAAGACCGACCTCGACCGGCTCGTCAAGGACGGCGAGGTCGGCGAGGACGACGGCTCGCGTGCCGAGAAGGAGCTCGACGGCCTGACGAAGAAGCACACCGACCTCGTCGACGCGCTCGTCAAGGCCAAGGAGGTCGAGCTGCTCGAGGTGTGACCTCGCTGCTCCACCCACCATGAGCACCTCCACGCCCCGCGACCCCGACCCGGGGTCCGCGGCCACCGACCCCGGGGTCGGGCCGGACACCCACGACCCGCACGACCCGCTCCACCCGCACGACGACCCGCACGACGACCCGCACGATGAGCACGAGCACCATGACGGCGTCCACGCCCCGGTCGACTACGACCCGGCGCTCGACGACATGGCCGGGTTGCCGCCGGACGAGGTCCTCGTCAAGAAGGCGTCCCGGGCCGGCCGCAACCTCCCCGCGGCCATCGGCGTCGGGGTGGGCCTCGGCGTGCTCATCATCTCGACCCTGCTCATCCAGAAGGAGTCCTTCCTCGTCCTCGTGATGCTCGCGGTGGCCGTCGGCACCTGGGAGATGCGCGGCGCCCTGCACAACGCGTCGGTCCGTGCCCCGCTCGTGCCGTCGGTCGTCGGGTCGGTCATCATGCTCTGGGCCGCCTACGCGCACGGGCCGGCCGGCCTCGTCCTCGCGTGGGCCCTCACCACCGTCGGGATCGTCGTCTGGCGCGGCGCCGGCCCCGTGGAGGGGGCCGGGCGCGACGTGCTCGGGGGCGTCTTCATCTCCACCTACCCGGCCTTCCTCGCCGGCTTCGCGATGATGCTGCTCTCCGCCGACGACGGTGTGGCCCGCGTGTTCGCCTTCGTCATCATCGGGGTGTGCAGCGACGTCGGCGGCTATGCGGCCGGAGTCCTGTTCGGCCGCCACCCGATGGCCCCGACGATCAGCCCGAAGAAGTCCTGGGAGGGTTTCGGCGGGTCGGTCCTGCTCTGTGTCATCGGCGGGTCCCTCACGGTGAGCTTCTTCCTCGGTGAGCAGTGGGTCATCGGGGTGGCCCTCGGCGTCGGTGTCGCCGTCGCAGCGACGGTCGGCGACCTCATGGAGTCGCTGATCAAGCGTGACCTCGGGGTCAAGGACATGTCCAACATCCTGCCCGGGCACGGCGGCGTGATGGACCGCCTCGACTCCCTCATCGTCGTGGCCCCCGTCGTCTGGGCCGTGCTCACGTTGCTCGCCCCCGCGGGCTCCTGACGTGACCGTGCCCGCCCCGCACGCCCTACCAGGCCTGCCCGCCCTGCTGAGCCTCGACGGTCGCGTCGCCCTCGTCACGGGGGCCGGCAGCCCCACCGGGATCGGCTTCGCAACGGCCCGCCTGCTCGGTCGCCTCGGCGCCCGGGTCGTCCTGGCGGCGACGACCGACCGGATCCACGAGCGGGTGGGCGAGCTCGAGGCCGAGGGGACGACGGCGACGGGGACCGTGGGAGACCTCACCGACCCCGGTGCGGCCGCGGCGACCGTCGAGGCGGCGCGAGCGGCATACGGACGGCTCGACGTCCTCGTCAACAACGCCGGGATGGTCAGCGCCAGCGACCCCGACTACCTCGAGGGAGACCTCGCCGGGACCGACCCCGACCGGTGGCGCCGCTCGCTCGAGCGCAACCTCGACACGGCCTACCTCGTCACGCGGGCGGCGCTGCCGCTGCTCCAGGCCTCGGGATCCGGACGTGTCGTCATGGTGTCGAGCACCACCGGCGCCGTCTCGGCGATGCGTGGGGACGTGGCGTATGCCGCTGCCAAGGCCGCCCTCGTCGGGCTGACCCGCGCCCTCGCGGTCGACGAGGGACGTCGCGGGGTGACGGTCAACGCCGTCGCCCCCGGCTGGATCGAGACCGGGTCGCAGACGCCCGAGGAGGCGGTCGAGGGCCGCTGGACCCCGGTCGGACGCTCGGGCACCCCCGACGAGGTCGCTGCCGCCATCGCCTTCCTCGCCACCCCCGGCGCCGCCTACGTCACCGGTCAGCTCATCGTCGTCGACGGCGGGAACGGCGTCGCCGAAGAACGGGCGCCACTCGCGCCCTGAGGTCCCGGGGCCTGCGACAATGGGGGGGCCATGACTGAGACCACCGAGCCCACCCCCTCCTCGCAGCCCTCGCAGACCTCGCAGCCTGCCGAGCCGGTCGCGCTGCCCGAGCCGACGGCCGACCGCCCGACGCCGGGCCAGCTGACCTTCTCGGCCCCGCGCCGCGGGAAGCCGCCGCGCCACCTCGCCGATCTCTCCCCGGAGGAGCGCAAGGAGGCCGTCGCCGGCCTCGGCCACCCGGGTTTCCGCGCGAAGCAGCTCTCGACGCACTACTTCGAGCGCCTCGTCGACGACCCCGAGGAGATGACCGACCTGCCCAAGGGGGTCCGCGCCGACCTCGTCACCGACCTGCTTCCGACCCTGCTGACGCCGATCGTCCAGCGCGTCGCCGACGACGGGCAGACGATGAAGTACGCGTGGCGCCTGCACGACGGTGCGATCGTCGAGTCGGTGCTCATGCGCTACCCCAAGCGGGTCACGATCTGCATCTCGAGCCAGGCTGGCTGCGGGATGAACTGCCCCTTCTGTGCGACGGGCCAGGCCGGCCTGACCCGCAACATGTCCGCGGCCGAGATCGTCGAGCAGGTCGTCTGGGCCGCCCGTGCGCTGCGCCGCGGCGAGCTGGCCGGAGGCGACGACGACGCCGACCGCGAGGCGCCGCTGCGGGTCAGCAACGTCGTCTTCATGGGGATGGGGGAGGCGCTGGCCAACTACAAGGCCTCGATCGGCGCGATCCGCCGGCTCACCGACCCCGCCCCCGACGGCCTCGGCCTCTCGGCGCGCGGCATCACGATGTCGACGGTCGGGCTCGTCCCGGGCATGGACAAGCTCACCGCCGAGGGGATCCCCGTGACGCTGGCCCTCTCGCTGCACGCCCCCGACGACGAGCTGCGCAACGAGCTGGTCCCGATCAACACCCGTTGGTCGGTCGACGAGGCGCTCGATGCCGCCTACCGCTACTTCGAGGCGACGGGTCGCCGCGTGTCGATCGAGTACGCGCTCATCAAGGACATCAACGACCAGGGCTGGCGCGCGGACCTGCTCGGTGAGAAGCTGCGGGCCCGCGGCACCGGTTGGGTGCACGTCAACCCGATCCCGCTCAACCCGACCCCCGGGTCGAAGTGGACGGCGTCCCGCCCCGGTGTCGAGCAGAACTTCGTCGAGCGGCTGCGCAGCCACGGCATCCCGACGACGGTGCGTGACACCCGTGGCCAGGACATCGACGGGGCCTGCGGACAGCTCGCCGCCTCGACGGCCTGACCCCCGCCCAACCGAACGGGCCGATGTCTGATCCGTCACCTGACGGGGCTAACGCTGGTCTGCGGGAGGGTTCGGCGGCACAGTGAGGGCATGAGCAACGGAGCCAGCACGACGGCATACGCACGAGCCCACGAACTCAGCCTGCGCGACCCCGACGCGTTCTGGGGTGCGGCGGCGGCGGGGATCGACTGGATCACGCCGCCCCAGCGGGTGCTCGACGACGACCGGCCGCCGTTCTACCGCTGGTTCACCGGCGGTGAGCTCAACGTCTGCGCCAACGCGGTGGACCGCCACGTCGAGGCCGGGCGGGGGGAGCAGGCCGCGATCCACTACGACTCACCCGTCACCGGGACGAAGCAGACCATCACGTATGCCGCCCTGCTCGCCCGCGTGCGTGCGGTGGCCGGTGGACTGCGCGGGCTCGGGGTCGAGAAGGGCGACCGGGTCGTCATCTACATGCCGATGGTGCCCGAGGCCGTCATCGCGATGCTCGCCTGCGCGCGGATCGGCGCCATCCACTCCGTCGTGTTCGGCGGGTTCGCACCGCAGGAGCTCGCCGCACGGATCGACGACGCCGCGCCCACGGTGATCCTCTCGGCGTCGTGCGGCGTCGAGCCGTCGCGGGTCGTGCCCTACAAGCCGTTCCTCGACGAGGCGATCCGCCGCTCGGAGCACAAGCCCCGGCACTGCGTCGTCCTCCAGCGCGAGCAGCTCGTTGCCGAGCTGGGCGAGCGGGACCTCGACTGGGCCGACTTCGAGGCGGGGGAGGCCGCGCTCGCCGGCGCCGAGCCCGTCGCCGTGGCGGCCACCGACCCGCTCTACATCCTCTACACCTCGGGCACGACGGGCAAGCCGAAGGGGATCTACCGCGACACCGGTGGCTACGCGGTCGCCCTGCACTGGTCGATGGAGAACATCTACGACGTGCGGCCGGGGGAGACGATGTTCACCGCGAGCGACGTCGGCTGGGTCGTCGGCCACTCCTACATCGTCTACGCACCGCTCCTCACGGGCGCGACGACCGTCCTCTACGAGGGCAAGCCGGTGGGCACCCCGGACGCCGGGGCCTTCTGGCGGGTCATCGCCGAGTACGGCGTCGTGGCCCTCTTCACCGCGCCGACCGCCTTCCGCGCAATCAAGAAGGAGGACTCGACGGCGTCAAAGCTGGCTGACTACGACCTCTCCGGCTTCCGCGCCCTCTTCCTCGCCGGCGAGCGGCTCGACCCCGACACCTACGAGTGGGCCTCGCGCTCCCTCGGGGTGCCCGTCGTGGACAACTGGTGGCAGACCGAGACCGGGTGGCCGATCGCCTCGAACCTGCTCGGCCTCGAGCGGCTGCCGATCAAGGCCGGGTCGCCGAGCGTGCCGGTGCCCGGCTATGACGTGCGCGTCCTCGACCCCCTGGGTCACGAGGTGGCCCCCGGGGTCGAGGGGGCGATCTGCCTTCGGCTGCCGATGCCTCCGGGGACCCTGCCGACCCTGTGGCAGGACGACGAGCGCTACGTCAGCTCCTACCTCTCCGCGTTCGAGGGCTACTACCTCACCGGTGACGGCGGCTACCTCGACGAGGACGGCTACCTCTACGTCATGGGCCGCACCGACGACGTGCTCAACGTGGCGGGCCACCGCCTGTCGACCGGCTCCATCGAGGGGGCGCTCGCCGGCCACGCGGCCGTCGCCGAGTGCGCCGTCATCGGGGTCCACGACGAGCTCAAGGGCCAGGTGCCACGGGCCCTCGTCGTGCTGAAGTCGGGGGTGGACGTCGAGGCCGACGGCGAGCGGATCCGGTCCGAGCTCGTCTCGCTCGTGCGCGCCGAGGTCGGGCCCGTCGCGGCCCTGCGCCAGGTCGACATCGTCGCGGCCCTGCCCAAGACGCGCTCCGGCAAGATCCTGCGGCGGACGATGCGCGAGCTCGCCGACGGTGGCTCGCCGACCGTGCCGGCGACGATCGAGGACCCGGCCGTGCTCGACTCGCTGCTGACCGTGCTCCGCGGCGCGCCCTGAGGCGGCGCGCCCCTCAGACGTGGATCGGGCCGACGAGCGGGAGCACCTCGTCGAGGGAGTCGACGAGGTGGATCGCCCCCTCCATGCGCCTGCCGGCGGCGAGGGCCCGGAGCGCCGGCCAGACGGGGAGCTCGTTGGTCCAGTGCGCGCGGCCGACGAGCACGAGCGGCGGCAGGGGCGCGTCGGCTGCGGCGTAGTAGAGCGGCGTCGCGGCCTGAAAGACCTCCTGCACCGTCCCGGCGGCGCCGGGCATCACGACGACCCCGGCATTGCTCCGGCGGAGCAGGCCGTCCTCGCGGATCGCGTTGGAGAAGTACTTGGCGACGGCGTCGCAGAAGACGTTGGGCGGCTCGTGACCGTAGAACCAGGTCGGGATGCCGAGCGACCGGGCACCTGCCGCGAGCGGGTCGGTGGCAGTGGGGCTGCTGTCCCCGACGACCGCCGCGCGAAGGTCGAGTGCTGAAGCGGCCCAGTGGGTGACGTCACCGGCAAAGCCCGGGACCGTGGCGAGCTCGGTGAGGGCCCGGTCGAGGACGTCCTCGGTGCGGCACCACGCGCCGAGGTTGGCGGCCTCCATCGCGCCAGGGCCACCCCCCGTCGCCACGAGGTGCCCGGCGTCGGCGAGGCGGTGGGCGAGGCGGGCAGCAGCGCCGAAGCCGAGTGAGTCCCGCTGCAGTGCATGGCCGCCCATGACCCCGACGACCGACCGTCCAGCGACGAACTCGTCCAGCTCGTCCGTCACGCTGTCGTCGTGGATGGCCCGGATGAGCGTGCAGTAGGCGTCGGACTGGGCGGCGGCGTCGCGGTACCACGCGTACGCACGGGCGTCGGGCGTGGCGGCATACCCTCCGGCGAGCCCGTCGTAGAGGTCCTCGGGGAGGTAGAGGCCACGCCACGGGTCGATGGGCGCGTCGGCCACTCCGGGGAAGACGATGGCGCCCCGGCGCAGGAGCACCTCCGCGATGTCGACGGGCACGACGCCACCGAGCACGACGAGCCCGTTGAGGTCGGCGCGGGAGGCGAAGGCGGCTCCGTGCCCGGAGAGGTCGAGGTCCTGGAGCCGGAGGCCGCGCAGGGGTGCTGCGCCCGCGAGGTACTCGTCCAGGGCGGCCAGCGACTCGATCTCCATGCGGTCATCATGCCCACGTCGGCCAGCAGCCGGACGGGCGCCCACCCGAGGGCCGGGGTTGGCAGGATCGGGTCGTGGTCGGGGTCCTGGAAGGCTTCGCGACGATCGCCGTGATCGTCGCGGTCGGCTGGCTGCTCGCGCACCTGCGCATCCTCGACGAGAGCGCCCAGAACAACCTCTCGCGGCTCGCCTTCTACGTCGCGTCGCCGGCGCTGCTGCTGACCGTGATGCAGCGCACCTCGCTCGACGCCGTGCTCTCGGCCAACCTCGTCACCTCCCTCGTCAGCTTCGTCGTCATCGTGCTCGTCTACCTCGTGCTCGCCCGGTGGCGCTGGGCGGGCGGCTCGCTCGGGACGCGGCTCATCGGCAGCCTCTCGGCGGCCTACGTCAACGCCGGCAACCTCGGCCTGCCGATCTCGCTCTACGTGCTCGGGGACGTCGCCTGGGTCGCCCCGACGCTGCTCCTGCAGCTGCTCGTCATCACCCCGGTCGCGATGGCCCTGTTCGACAGCGACGGGCGGGGGGAGCGCGTCCGCGTCGGTCGGGCGCTGCGGACGATGACCCGCAACCCGATCACGATCGGCGCGGTCGCCGGTCTGCTCATCGCCGTCTTCGGGATCACCCTGCCGCGCGCGATCGGCGCCCCCATCGACCTGCTCGGCGGGATGGCGGTGCCCTCGATGCTCGTCGCCTTCGGCATCTCGCTGCGACGCGGCCCGCGTCCCGCCGGCGGCGGCACGGCCCAGCACGTCTGGTCGATCGTCGCTCTCAAGGTGGTGCTCATGCCCCTCGTCGCGCTCGGGGTCGGGTCGGCTCTCGGTCTGCGCGGCGAGGCGCTGTTTGCCGTCGTCGTCATCGCGGCGCTGCCGACGGCGCAGAACATCTTCACGTATGCCGTCCGCTACCGCCGAGAGGTGGCCCTCGCCCGGGACACGATCTTCGTCAGCACCTTCGCCTCGGTGCCGGTGATCCTCGTCGTGGCCGGGCTCTTCCACGCGTTCGCGGGGGTGTAGCGCGGGGGTGTAGCGCGAGGGCCCGGCCTAGGCGTTCCGCCCGAGAGCCATCCGCACGCGATCGCGGAGGAAGTGCTCGAGGCAGAGCCACACGCTCGCGGCCACTTCCTGCTCGCCCGGCTGCCCGCACACCACGCAGCAGTCCTCGGTCTCCACTGCTCCCCCTGTCCTGTGTCCCTGCCGTCGGAGGGAATCGCAGCCTCGCTGATACCAGTGAGCGGCCCCGATCCTAGACCCTTCCGGGTCAGGGTCATCCGATCGATGGGGGTGCGGAGTCCGTGGCGGGGTGGGAGGCTGCGGAGATGAAGAGCACCATGCAAGCAACGCCGCTGTTGATCTCCTCGCTCCTGCGCTACGGCACGACCGTCCACGGCGAGAGCGAGGTCGTCACGTGGACCCCTGAGGGGGGTCGGCACACGTCCTACCGCGAGCTCGGGGAGATGTCGGCGCGGTTCGCCACGGCCCTGCGCGGGCTCGGGATCACCGGTGACCAGCGGGTGGCCACCTTCATGTGGAACAACACCGAGCACCTGATGGCCTACCTCGCGGTCCCCTCGATGGGCGCGGTCCTGCACGCGCTCAACATCCGCCTCTTCCCGGAGCAGCTCGTCTACGTCGCACGGCACGGGGGGAGCGAGGTGGTGCTCGTCGACAACACGCTCGCGGCACCGTTCGCCCGGCTGCTCGAGCACCTGCCGGCCATCCGCCACGTCATCGTGAACGGTCCGGTCGACGAGGAGACACGCGCGGCGCTGTCGGCCCCGGCCCACGTCGAGCAGGTGCACGACCTCACCGAGCTGCTGGCCGCCAGCTCGCCCGAGTTCGACTGGGCCACAGACCTGGACGAGAACGACGCCTCCTCGATGTGCTACACCTCGGGCACGACGGGCAACCCGAAGGGGGTCGTCTACTCCCACCGCAGCAACTACCTCCACGCCACCGGGGTCGGAGCCGGTCTCGCCTTCTCTCAGTCCGACCGGCTGCTCGTCGTCGTGCCGCTGTTCCACGCGAACGCCTGGGGCTACCCCTACTCCGCGATGTTCACCGGCGCCTCCCTCGTCATGCCCGACCGGTTCCTCCAGGCCGAGCCGCTGGCGACGATGATCGGCGCCGAACGGGTCACCGGGGGAGCAGGGGTCCCGACGATCTGGAACGACCTGCTGCACCACCTCGACACCCACGACGCCGACGTCTCGACGTGCCACCGGCTCATGGTCGGAGGGTCGGCGGCGCCGCCTGCGCTCATCCGCAACTTCCAGGACCGCCACGGCATCGAGATCATCCACGGCTGGGGGATGACCGAGATGTCACCGGTGGGGTCCCTCGCCATTCCCCCCGCCGGCGCCGAGCCCGGCTCGGACGCCTACTGGGCCTACCGCCAGTCCCAGGGCCGCCTGCTCTGCGGCGTCGACGCCAGGCTCATCGGTCCCGACGGCAGCGAGCTCGACCGGGACGGTGAGAGCGTCGGTGAGCTCGAGGTCCGGGGTCCGTGGGTCACCGGCTCCTACTACGCCAACGGCAGCGAGTCTCCCGGCGAGCTCGACGAGATGGCAGCGAAGTTCGACGACGGGTGGCTGCGGACCGGCGACGTGGGCAGCCTGACCCGGGACGGGTTCCTCGTGCTCACCGACCGCTCCAAGGACGTCATCAAGTCCGGGGGGGAGTGGATCAGCTCGGTCGACCTCGAGAACGCGATCATGGCGCACCCCGACGTCCTCGAGGCCTCCGTGGTCGGTGTCCCCGACGAGAAGTGGGGTGAGCGGCCGCTGGCGTCGGTCGTGCTCAAGGAGGGGACTGCGACGACGGTGGAGACGCTGCACGACTTCCTCGAGGACAAGGTCGCCCACTGGCAGGTGCCCGAGCGGTGGGCCCTCATCGACGAGGTGCCCAAGACGAGCGTGGGCAAGTTCGACAAGAAGGTCCTTCGCCGTAGGTAC
>JBDSSS010000063.1:0-13116 GCA_039928615.1 Terracoccus sp.
GGATGAGGACGGCGCTCGCCGGGACGTCGACGGCGACGACATCGCGTTGCAGGGGCAGTGCGGCCATCGCCAGGAGATACGGGATGAGAGCGACGAACGGCGCGATCTTGAAGATCGTCCGGTCGGCCGCACGCGGAGTGATGTCTTCCTTCTGGACGAACTTCACCCCGTCGGCAACCAGCTGGGCCCACCCATGGAAGCCACCGGCATACATCGGTCCGAGGCGGCCCTGCATGTGCCCCATCACCTTGTGCTCGGTCTGTCCGACGAGCAGGGGCAGGGTGAGGAACGCGACGAGGACGGCGGCTGCGCGGAGCACCACCTCGAGCCAGGGGCTCACGACTCCCCTCCCGGGGACGGCTCTCGCGGGCCCCACTCCGGCCCGGGCACGCCGGGCGCCCTGACCCGTCGGCGGCCGGGCGCACGGGCGCTGTCGTGGCCCCCCCCCGGCTCCTTGCCTCCCGGCCACGGCTTCGAGGCCCGAGCCGCGAGGACGAACGACTTGCGCAACGGGGTGCCCTCGAAGCCCTCGGGCAGCAGGAGCGGACGCAGCCCGAGGCCGGTGCCGTCGTCGAAGCCGTCGAAGTCGATCCCGAACATCTCGTGCGTCTCGCGCTCGTGCCACGCGGCGCCACCGAAGACCCCCGTCAGGGAGACGGCGAGGGTTCCCTCGGGCAGACGGGTCCGGAGCAGGACCGAGCCGAGCGACCGCGGCTCCCCCACCGAGAGCAGGTGGCAGACGAGGTCGAAGCCCGGCTCGGGCGCGTCGGTCTGGTCGACGGCGGTGAACCAGTCGAAGTAGTCGTAGCCCTCGTCGCGCAGCGCCTCGACGGTGGTCAGCCAGTCGGCGACCTCGACCTCGCGGACCTCGGTGACGATCACCGGTCACCGCCCGGGCGGGAGGGCCGGCGCAGGAGGGGGCGACGGACGTCACCGGCGCTGGCGACCCGCGACCCGGCATACCGACCGCGGATCCGCTCCGTGGAGAGCTTCTCCCTGGCGATCTGCTCCTGCAGCCGGATGATGCCGTGCAGCAGGGCCTCCGGGCGGGGCGGGCAGCCGGGCACGTAGACGTCGACGGGGATGATCTGGTCGACGCCCTTGGTGACCGAGTAGCTGTCCCAGTAGGGCCCGCCGGAGTTGGAGCAGGCGCCGAAGGAGATGACGTACTTCGGCTCGGGCATCTGGTCGTAGAGGCGCCGGATCGCGGGGGCCATCTTGTCGGTGACCGTGCCGGAGATGACCATGAGGTCGGCCTGGCGCGGACCGGGCGCGAAGGGGATCACGCCGAGCCGGATGAAGTCGTGCTTGCCCATCGACGCGGCGATGAACTCGATCGCGCAGCAGGCGAGCCCGAAGTTGAACACCCAGAGGGAGTAGCGCCGGCCCCAGTTGAGCACGACCTTGACGGGGCGCGGGGCGTGGTCGGAGACGACGCCGACGCGGACCGTGGTCCCGTCGTCGCGCAGCGCCGGCATCGGCAGGTCGACCGCCATCAGAACCACCTCAGCAGGCCGTGGCGGGCCGCGTGGGCCAGGCCCAGCACGATGACGCCGATGAAGATCCCCATCTCGACGAGGCTGGCGGCGCCGAGGTCGGGGTCGCGCAGGACGAGCGCCCACGGGAAGAGGTAGATGGCGTCGACGGCGAAGATGACGTAGAGGAAGGAGAAGACGAAGTAGCGCACCTTCGTCTGGGCCCAGCCCTCGCCGACGGGGTCGACCCCCGACTCGTAGGTCGTCAGCTTGGCCGGGAACGGTGCGTGCGGGGCCACGAGCCTCCGGGCGGTCATGGCAGCCACGACCAGGAGCACTCCGGCTCCCAGCACCGCGGCGACTGCGACGTACCCGGACATGACCGCCAGCCTAGTCACCGGCCACGGGGGTGCCGGCTGTCCACGAGCTGACGGCCTCCCGGAGCGGCGCCGAGCCACCATCTACCATGGATCGAGTCCGTTGCACAGGCTTCGGACGTTGTCGTGGGGAAGTTCGAGGACATCACAGCGCATGAGCACCAAACTGGTCCAGCAGCTCGACCGTGTGATCATCCGCTTCGCTGGTGACTCCGGCGACGGCATGCAGCTGACGGGTGACCGCTTCACCTCGGAGACGGCGCTGCTCGGCAACGACCTGTCGACGCTGCCGAACTTCCCGGCGGAGATCCGGGCCCCCCAGGGGACCCTGCCCGGCGTCTCGAGCTTCCAGCTGCACTTCGCCGACCACGACGTCCTCACCCCGGGCGACGCCCCCGACGTGCTCGTCGCGATGAACCCCGCCGCCCTCAAGGCCAACCTCGACGACCTGCCCCGCGGCGCGACGATCATCGTCAACACCGACGAGTTCACCAAGCGCAACCTCGCCAAGGTCGGGTATGCCGTCAGCCCCGTCGACGACGGGTCCCTCGAGAGCTACCACGTCCACCCGGTCGCCCTGACCTCGATCGCCGTCGAGTCGCTCGCGTCCTTCACCGACCTGACCCGCAAGGAGAAGGAGCGCTCGAAGAACATGTTCGCGCTCGGGCTCCTCTCCTGGCTCTACACCCGGCCGACCGAGGGCACCGAGGCCTTCCTCAAGGGCAAGTTCTCCGACCGCCCCGACATCCTCGAGGCCAACCTCGCCGCGCTGCGCGCTGGCTTCAACTACGGCGAGACGACCGAGGACTTCTCCGTCTCCTACGAGATCGCGCCCGCGGCGATGCCCTCGGGCACCTACCGCAACGTCACCGGCAACGTCGCCCTCTCCCTGGGCCTCGTCGCCGCCGCCCACCGCGCCCACCTGCCGCTCTTCCTCGGCTCCTACCCGATCACCCCGGCGTCCGACATCCTGCACACCCTCGCCGGCCTCAAGCGCTACGGCGTGACGACGATGCAGGCCGAGGACGAGATCGCCGGCGTCGGCGCCGCCCTCGGCGCGAGCTTCGGTGGGGCGCTCGGGGTGACGACGACCTCGGGGCCGGGCCTGGCCCTCAAGGCCGAGACGATCGGCCTGGCCGTCTCGCTCGAGCTGCCGCTCATCGTCTGCGACATCCAGCGCGGCGGACCCTCGACCGGGCTGCCGACGAAGACCGAGCAGGCCGACCTGCTCCAGGCGCTCTTCGGGCGCAACGGCGAGTCCCCGGTGGCCGTCATCGCCCCGTCGACCCCCGCCGACTGCTTCGACATCGCGATCGAGGCGGTGCGGATCGCGACGACCTACCGCACCCCCGTCATCGTCCTGTCCGACGGTTACCTCGCCAACGGGTCAGAGCCCTGGCACCTGCCCCACACGGCGGACCTGCCCGACCTCAGCGTCGAGTTCGCGACCGAGCCGAACGCGACGGACGCCAAGGGCGAGCCGACCTTCCACCCCTACCTGCGTGACCCCGAGACGCTCGCGCGGCCGTGGGCCAAGCCCGGCACGCCCGGTCTCGAGCACCGCATCGGCGGGATCGAGAAGGCCGACGTCACGGGCAACATCTCCTACGACCCGGACAACCACGACCACATGACCCGGCTGCGCCAGGCCAAGATCGACGGCATCGCCGCGACGATCCCGGGCCTGCAGGTCGACGACCCCTCGGGCGAGGCCCGGGTCCTCGTCCTCGGGTGGGGCTCGACCTACGGCCCCATCGCCGCCGCCGTCCGGCTCGCCCGGAGCGCCGGCACCCGGGTCGCCCAGGCCCACCTGCGCCACCTCAACCCCTTCCCCGCCGACACCGGCGAGGTGCTGAAGCGCTACGACCGCGTCATCGTGCCCGAGATGAACCTCGGGCAGCTCGCGATGCTGCTCCGGGCGAAGTACCTCGTCGACGCGCAGTCGCACACCTCGGTGCGGGGTCTGCCCTTCCAGTCAGCGCAGCTCGCCGCCGTCATCACCCAGGCCGTCAAGGAGACCCAGTCATGACCACCCCCACCCGTGTCGACCTCGGCCTGCCCACCCTCGGAGCGGCCGGGACCGACGGTGTGCCACGCCTGCCCGACGGGCAGGCGCTCGCCAAGCGCGACTTCACCTCAGACCAGGAGGTGCGCTGGTGCCCGGGCTGCGGCGACTACGCGATCCTCGCCGCGGTCCAGGGCTTCCTGCCCGAGCTCGGCCTGCGCCGCGAGAACGTCGTGTTCGTCTCGGGGATCGGCTGCTCCTCCCGCTTCCCCTACTACCTCGACACCTACGGGATGCACTCGATCCACGGCCGCGCCCCGGCGATCGCGACCGGGCTCGCGGCGACCCGCGAGGACCTCTCGGTGTGGGTGGTCACCGGTGACGGCGACGCGCTGTCGATCGGCGGCAACCACCTCATCCACGCCCTGCGGCGCAACGTCAACCTGACGATCCTGCTGTTCAACAACGAGATCTACGGCCTGACGAAGGGGCAGTACTCCCCCACCTCCCACGTCGGCCAGGTCACGAAGTCGTCTCCGCTCGGCTCGCTCGACCGGCCGTTCAACCCCGTGTCGCTCGCGCTCGGGGCCGAGGCGACCTTCGTCGCGCGGACGATGGACTCCGACCGCCAGCACCTCACCGGGGTGCTGCGCGCGGCGGCAGCCCACCGGGGGTCGGCACTCGTCGAGATCTACCAGAACTGCCCCATCTTCAACGACGGCGTCTTCGACGTCCTCAAGGACCGCACCGAGGCTGCCGCCCGGCTGCTCCACCTCACCGACGGTGAGCAGGTGGGCGCCGGCGACCGGGTCGTCGTCCGTGACGCCAGCGGCTCGCTCTCCGTCGTCGCCCGCGACGACGCCGACCCCGACCGCATCGTCGTGCACGACGCGGGGGCCGACGACCCGAGCGCCGCGTTCGCCCTGTCCCGCCTCGACACCCCCGACCTCGGTCACGTCCCGATGGGCATCTTCCGCAACGTGCAGCGGCCGACCTACGACGACGGGCTGCGCGAGCAGGTCGCCTCCGCCCGCACCGGAGAGGTCACCGACACCGACATCGACGCGCTCCTCGCCGGACGTGACACCTGGACCGTGGGAGCGTGACGACCCGGCCCACCGCCGCGACGCCCTCCACCCCCTCCACGGGCTCGACACCCTCCGGAGCGGCCGGCCCGGTCCGGCGCTCCTCGGACGCCCCCACCGGCGAGGTCGGCCGGGGCACCCTGCTCGGCTTCGTCGCCTACGGCATCTGGGGCCTCTTCCCGCTCTACTTCGACGCGCTCAAGCCGGCGGGCGCGTGGGAGATCCTCGCGCACCGCATACTCTGGACGCTGCTCTTCTGCCTCGTCCTGCTCGCCGTCCGCCGAGACGTCGGGTGGGTCACCCCGCTGCTGCGCCGGCCGAGGATGCTCGCGGGAATCACCCTCGCCGCGGTGCTCATCGCGGTCAACTGGGTCGTCTACGTCGCCGCCGTCACCTCGGGCAACACGAGCGATGCCGCGCTCGGCTACTTCCTCAACCCGCTCGTCACCGTCGCGCTCGGCGTCGTCGTGCTCCGCGAGCGGCTCCGCGCCCTCCAGTGGGCGGCGGTCGCCATCGGCGTCGTCGCGGGCGTCTACCTCGGCGTCTCCGGCGGTCGCGTCCCGTGGGTCGCGCTCACCCTCGCCGTGTCGTTCGCCCTCTACGGGCTGACGAAGAAGAAGCTCGGCGCGACCCTCGAGGCCGTCCCGGGCCTCACCGTCGAGACCGTCGTGCTCGCACCGGTGGCGGCCGTCACCCTCTTCGTCGTCGCCAACCACGGCGGCCTCGAGTTCGGCCGGCACGGAGGGCTGCACACCGGCCTGCTCGTCGCCTCCGGGGCCATCACGGCGCTGCCGCTGCTCTCCTTCGCGGCCGCGGCGCGACGCATCCCGCTCGTGACGATCGGGCTGATCCAGTTCGTCACCCCGGTCATGCAGCTGCTCTGCGCCGTGCTCCTGCTCGGCGAGCACCTCCCTCGCGAGCGCTGGATCGGCTTCGGGATCGTCTGGGTGGCCCTCTTCCTGCTCAGCCTCGACTCGCTGCTCACCCTGCACGGGTCGCGGCGCCGGGCCCGCGACGCCGTCCCGGTCGACGACTGCCCCCGCTGACCACCGCTGACCACCGCTGACCACCGCTGACCACCGGTGTGCTTCCACCGAGCGGGGGCGGGGGCATGATGAAGGCATGAGCGAGCCGACGCAGCAGTTCCGGACCGAGCACGACTCGATGGGCGAGGTGCAGGTCCCCGCCGACGCCCTGTGGGGGGCCCAGACCGCCCGAGCCGTGGAGAACTTCCCGGTGAGCGGCCAACCGGTCCCCACCGGGGTGGTCCACGCCCTCGCCCTGCTCAAGGCGGCCGCGGCCGAGGTCAACGCCGAGCTCGGGGTGGTCGGCGCCGAGACCGCGGCGGCGATCGGCGCCGCGGCACGGGAGGTCGCCGACGGACGACACGACGACCAGTTCCCGATCGACGTCTTCCAGACCGGCTCCGGCACGTCGACGAACATGAACGTCAACGAGGTCGTCAGCCGGCTCGCCCACCTCGCCAGCGGGCTGGCCGTCCACCCCAACGACGACGTCAACGCGGGCCAGTCGAGCAACGACACCTTCCCGAGCGCGCTGCGGATCGCTGCGACGCGCGCCGCCGTCGAGGACCTCGTGCCCGCGCTCGAGCACCTCGCGGCGGCCCTCGGCCGCAAGGAGGTCGAGTTCGCTGACGTCGTCAAGGCCGGCCGCACCCACCTGATGGACGCCGTCCCGGTGACGCTCGGGCAGGAGTTCGGTGGCTACCGCCGCCAGCTCGAGCTCGGCGCCGCCCGGGTCGCACACGCCTCGCAGGCCACCCGCGAGCTCCCGCTCGGCGGCACCGCGGCCGGCACCGGCCTCAACGCCGCGCCGGGCTTCGCCGCCGCGGTCATCGCCCGGGTCGCCAGCGAGTCGGGTATCGACTTCCGGGAGGCGGAGAACCACTTCGAGGCGCAGTCGACCCAAGACGCCGTCGTCGAGCTGTCCGGCGCCCTCAAGGTCGTCGCCGTCGGCCTGACGAAGATCTGCAACGACCTGCGCTGGATGTCGTCCGGACCGCGCACCGGGCTCGGCGAGATCCACCTGCCCGACCTCCAGCCGGGGTCGAGCATCATGCCCGGCAAGGTCAACCCCGTCATCCCCGAGGCGACGCTGATGGCCTGCGCCCAGGTGATCGGCAACGACGTCACGGTCACGACCGCCGGGGCGGCCGGCAACTTCGAGCTCAACGTCATGCTGCCCGTGCTCGCGCGCAACGTCCTCGAGTCGATCGTGCTGCTGTCCACCACGAGCCGGCTGCTCGCCGACCGCGTCGTCGACGGCATCACCGCCGAGGTCGAGCACGCTCGGGCCCTCGCCGAGAGCTCACCGAGCATCGTCACGCCGCTCAACCGCTACATCGGCTACGAGGCGGCCTCGGCCGTCGTCAAGCAGGCCGTCAAGCAGCGGCGCACGATCCGCGACGTGGTGCTCGAGCAGGGCCACGTGGAGCAGGGACGACTCACCGAGCAGCAGCTCGACGAGGCCCTCGACGTGCTCTCGATGGCCCGGCCGCACGACGCGGACTGAGCAGCGGGTCTCTCGGGGGGCGGGACCGGCCGGGAGGGCCGGTCAGCCGTTGCGGTCGACCACGGACACGGCGAGCGCCTGGAGGGCGTCCTTGGCGTCACTGTCGGGCAGCGGGTCGAGCAGGTGCTGCGCGTCGCGAGCAACGGCATACGTCTCCTCGCGGGCGGCATCGAGCGCCGGGTGCACCCGGAGCAGGGCGAGGGCCTCGGCCACGCCCGCGTCGTCGTCGGAGAGGTCGGCCGACAGCAGCTCGAGCAGCCGGGCGTCCGCCGGGTCGGTCGAGGCCTTGGCCCGGATCACCGGGAGCGTGTCGACCCCCTCGCGCAGGTCGGTGCCCGGCGTCTTGCCCGTCTCGTCGGCGTCGGAGGTGATGTCGATGAGGTCGTCGGCGAGCTGGAAGGCGATGCCCACCTTCTCCCCGTAGAGGCGCATCAGCTCGGCCAGCTCGGGGGTGCCGCCGCTGAACATGGCCCCGTAGCGGGCCGCCGTCGCGATGAGGACCCCAGTCTTGTCCGCGAGCACCCCGAGGTAGTACTCGACGGGGTCGACCCCCTCGGGCCGGGGCCGGTCGTCGCGGATCTGTCCCGCGCAGAGACGCACGAAGGTGCGGGCCTGGATGCGCACCGCCTCGGCCCCCAGCCCGGCGATCAGCTCGGACGCGGTGCCGAAGAGCAGGTCGCCGACGAGGATCGCGGTCGAGTTGTCGTACAGCGCGTTGACCGAGGTGACGCCCCGCCGCACCTGGGCCTCGTCCATCACGTCGTCGTGGTAGAGCGAGGCGAGGTGGGTCAGCTCCACCCCGGTCGCCGCCCGGACCACGTCGTCGTTGATCCCGTCACCGAGCTCGGCCGCGAGCAGCGTCAGCAGGGGGCGAAACCGCTTCCCCCCGGCGGCCGCGAGGTGGCCGGCCGCCCCGGCGATGAACGGGTCGTCGTGGTCGAGGACCTCCCGCAGGAGGTCGTCGACCCGGGCGAGCCCGTCGACGAGGCGCGCCGACAGACCCGGCGTGGCGCCGGGGACGTCGAGAACCGGTGGGGTGTCGTGCCTGGACATGGGGATCCTGTGAACGGGTCAGGGGTCGGGTGGGTCGGACCGGCGCTGGTGGCTCAGGAGCTCAGCGGACGAACAGCGAGGCCCGGTCGGCGAGATCGAGCAGCGCCGAGGGGACGATGCCGAGCGCCAGCGTGATCATCGTGCCGATCGCGATGGAGAACGTCGTCGCCACCGAGGGCGTCACGACCTGGACCGAGTCGTCCGGGGCGTCGCTGAAGAACATCAGCACGATGATCCGCGCGTAGACGAAGACGGTGATCGCGCTGCACAGCACGCCGACGACCGCGAGCACGGTGCCCGTCGCTCCCCCGGTGCCGATGGCAGCCGAGAAGACGGCGAACTTCGCGACGAAGCCCGAGGTGAGCGGGATGCCGGCGAACGCGAGCATGAGGAACGCGAAGGCCGAGGCCGTCACCGGGTGGCGCTTGCCGAGGCCCGCCCACTGCGACAGGTGGGTGGCCTCCGTGCCGTTCTGGCGGACCAGCGAGACGATGGCGAACGCAGCGATCGTCGAGAAGCCGTAGGCGACGAGGTAGAACATCACCGCGGCGACGCCCTTCTGGTCGAAGGCGAGCACCCCGACGAGGATGAAGCCGGCGTGCGCGATCGAGGAGTAGGCGAGCAGCCGCTTGATGTCGGTCTGCGTCACCGACAGCACGGCGCCGACGACCATCGTCAGCAGCGCCACGACGACGACGGCGTTGCTCCACTGCCAGCGGGCCGGCTCGAGGCCCACGTAGGCCACGCGCAGGATCGCCGCGAAGGCCGCCGCCTTGGTGCAGGCCGCCATGAACCCCGTGACGGGGGTCGGGGCGCCCTGGTAGACGTCGGGCGTCCAGGCGTGGAACGGCACCGCACCGACCTTGAAGAGCAGGCCGACGAAGACGAGGACGGCTCCGGGGACGAGCAGGCCGTTCATCGCGATCGGACCGGCCGTGATCGCGGCGCTGAGGTCACCGAAGTAGACCGAGCCGGCGTAGCCATAGAGCAGCGCCGTGCCGAAGAGGAAGAACGCCGAGGAGAAGGCGCCGAGCAGGAAGTACTTGAGCGAGGCCTCCTGCGACAGCAGCCGGCGGCGGCGGGCGAGCCCCGAGAGGATGTAGAGCGGCAGCGACAGGACCTCGAGGGCCACGAACATGCCGAGCAGGTCGTTGGCCGCGGTGAAGATCATCATGCCGAGGACGGCGAACATCACGAGCGGGAAGGCCTCGGAGGTGACCGCGCCGGCGCGGGTCGACGCGCTCTCCTGGGGCGAGCCGGGCGTCGAGGCCCCGCTCGGGGTGAACGCGTCGGGCCCGACGCCGCCGAAGCGCTCGGACATCGTCAGCACCCCGAGCACGCTCATCAGCAGGATCGCGCCCATCATGAACAGGGCCGGACCGTCGATGGACAGCGCGAAGAGGCTGAGGTTGCGCCCGCCGTCACTGATGCCCATCGTCAGGCCGCGGTGCGACACCGCCGCGATCACGGCGACGAAGGCGGCCAGCAGCCCGCCGACCGCGAGTCCCACCTGAAGGTTGTGCCGACGCTCGCGAGGCGCGAACGCCTCGACGAGGACCCCGACCAGCGCCGTCCCGATGACGACGAGGAAGGGCAGGACCGCCAGGTAGTCGACGCTCGAGGTCTGGAATGCGGTCGGCAGTGCCATCGGAGCGAGGGCGCTCACTTCGTGCTCCCTTCAGCCGTTCCGGCTGTCGACCCCGCGAGCGGGGTGCTGTCGGTCTGGACGTAGGACAACGAGGTGTCGACGGCCGGGTTGATCACGTGCAGGGCGAGGTTGGGGAAGAAGCCGAGGATGACGAACGACGCGATGAGCGGCGTCGCGACGAGCTTCTCGCGCACCGACAGGTCCCGGACGATCGCCAGGCCCGCCCGCTTGCCGACGGCTCGCTCGCCGTCAGTCATCCGCGCCTCGGCCCGCTCACCGATGAGGCCCTCGGGCTTGGGGCCCGTCATGACCTTCTTGTACATGAGCAGGACGTAGAGCGCCGCGAGGATGATCCCGACCGTGGCGATGACCGCGGCCGCCGGCTGCGTCGGGAAGGTCCCGACGAGCACGAGGAACTCGGAGACGAAGCTCGACAGGCCGGGCAGGGCCAGGCCGGACAGGCCGGCGACGAGGAAGATCCCGGCGAGGCCGGGGGCGACCCGCTGCCACCCGCCGTAGTCGGGGATCCGCTTGCTCCCCCGTCGGTGCACGAGCATCGCCGCGAAGAGGAACAGGGCGGCGGTCGAGAAACCGTGGTTGACCATGTAGAGCGTCGAGCCGGCCATGCCGACGTTGGTGAAGGCGAAGATGCCCAGCACGATGAAGCCGAAGTGGCTCACCGACGTGTAGGAGATCAGGCGCATCATGTCGGTCTGGCCGATCGCGAGCAGCGCGCCGTAGAGCACGGAGATCACGGCGAGCACGATGACGACGGGCGTGGCCCACTTGCTGGCCTCGGGGAAGAGCTGGAGGCAGAAGCGGATCATCCCGAACGTGCCGACCTTGTCGAGGACGCCGACGAGCAGCGTGGCCGTGGCCGGGCTCGACTCGGTCGCCGCGTCGGGCAGCCACGTGTGGAAGGGCACCATCGGAGCCTTGACGGCAAAGGCGAGGAAGAAGCCGACGAAGAGCAGGCGCTCGGTCGTCGGGTCGATCGACAGGCCGGTGAGCCGCTCGATGAGGAACCCGTCGGTGCCGCCGGGGCCCTGCAGGTAGAGGGCGATCACGGCGACGAGCATGATGAGCCCGCCGGCGAGCGAGAAGAGGAGGAACTTCATCGCGGCGTACTGCCTGCGCGGCCCGCCGAAGCGGCCGATCAGGAAGTAGACCGGGATGAGCATGGCCTCGAAGAAGACGTAGAAGAGGAAGACGTCCGTCGCGGCGAAGACGCCGACCATGAAGGTCTCGAGGACGAGGAGGAGCGCGAAGTAGGTCTTCACCTTCTGGGCGCCCGCCCGGTCGTCCTCCCCCGGCACGTCGTGCCAGGCGGCGAGCAGACAGATCGGCGTGAGCACGAGGGCCATGAGGATCAGCACGAGGGCGATCCCGTCGACGCCGAGGCTGTAGGAGACCCCGAACTGCGGGATCCACGAGACCTGCTCACCGAGCTGGAACTGGGCGCTCGAGCCGGTGTCGAAGCGCGTCGCGGCGATGATGCCGACGACGAGCGTCAGCAGCGAGAAACCGAGGGCCATCCGCTTGGCGTTGCGGGCCGATCCCGGCACGAAGGCCACGAGGAGCGCCCCGACGAGCGGGATCACCCCCATGATCGTCAACCAGGGGACGGTGGTCGTAGCAGTCATCAGGAAATCACCCACAGTGCACCGAGAATGGCGACGACGCCGGCGAGCATCGTCAGGGCATAAGAGCGTGCGAACCCGTTCTGGATCCTCCGCAACCGGGATGAGGTCCCCCCGACGAGGGCGGCGAGGCCGCCGGCCGCGCCGTCGACCCCCTTGCCGTCCGCGAAGACCATCGAGCGGGTCAGGTGGATCCCGGGACGCATGAGCAGCGCCTCGTTGACCTGGTCCTGGTAGAGGTCGACCCGTGCCGCCCGCGTGAGCAGGCTGCCGGCCGGGGCCGCCTCCGGGACGCGGTCGCGCCAATAGAGCATCCACGCGTAGGCGATGCCGCCGGCGACGAGCAGCAGGGTCGCGCCCATCAGCACCGGGACGGGCAGCACCGGGTGGGCGCCCTCCGGTTCGGCGCCGGTGACCGGCTCGAGCCACGAGGTGAAGAACCCGGTCGGGCCGAGGATGAGGCCGAGGAAGGCTGAGCCGACCGCGAGGATCATCATCGGGACGGTCATCAGCAGGCCGGACTCGTGCGGGTGCACGTCGTCGGTCCACCGCTTCTTGCCGTGGAAGGTCATGAAGAACAGGCGCGACATGTAGAACGCCGTGACGCCGGCGCCGAGGAGCGCGGCCATCCCGAAGACCCAGGGACGCCAGCCCTCCCCGATGAACGCGGCCTCGATGATCTTGTCCTTGCTCCAGAAGCCGGAGAAGGGGGGCACGCCGAGGATCGCGAGCCAGCCGAGGCCGAACGTGGCCCAGGTGATCTTCATCGCCCCGGACAGCCCGCCGAAGCGGCGCATGTTGACCTGGTCGTTCATGCCGTGCATGACCGACCCGGCGCCGAGGAACATCCCGGCCTTGAAGAATCCGTGCGTGAGCAGGTGGAAGATCGCGAAGGCGTAGCCGACGGGACCGAGGCCGGCCGCGAGCATCATGTAGCCGATCTGGCTCATCGTCGAGGCCGCGAGCGCCTTCTTGATGTCGTCCTTGGCGCAGCCGACGACCGCCCCGAAGACGAGCGTGATGGCGCCGACGATGACGACGACGAGCTGGGCGGTGGGCGCCGCCTCGAAGATCGCCGACGAGCGGACCACGAGGTAGACACCCGCGGTGACCATCGTCGCGGCGTGGATCAGGGCCGACACCGGGGTCGGGCCGGCCATCGCGTCACCGAGCCAGGACTGCAGCGGGAACTGCGCCGACTTGGCGCAGGCGCCGAGCAGCAGGAGCAGGCCGAGCGCGGTCATCGCGGTGAGCTTCCTCGGCTGGCGCGGCGACGCCCACCGGGTCATGGAAGCGGCCGA
>JBDSSS010000064.1:0-4327 GCA_039928615.1 Terracoccus sp.
GTCCTCGAGGACTGCTACGTGCTCATCAACCAGGGCAAGATCTCGGCCGTCGCCGACATCCTCCCGGTGCTCGAGAAGGTCGTGCAGTCCGGCAAGCCGCTGCTCATCATCGCCGAGGACGTCGACGGCGAGGCCCTCTCGACGCTCGTCGTCAACAAGATCCGCGGCACGTTCACCGTCGCCGCGGTCAAGGCGCCGGGCTTCGGCGACCGCCGCAAGGCGATGCTCCAGGACATCGCCGTCCTCACCGGCGGCCAGGTCATCGCCCCCGAGGTCGGGCTCAGCCTCGAGCAGGCCGACCTCACCGTGCTCGGCCAGGCTCGTCGCGTCGTCCTCACCAAGGACAACACGACGATCATCGACGGCGGCGGCGAGGCCGGCGAGGTCACCGGTCGGGTCAACCAGATCAAGGCCGAGATCGAGCGCACCGACTCCGACTGGGACCGCGAGAAGCTCCAGGAGCGTCTCGCCAAGCTCGCCGGTGGCGTCTGCGTCATCAAGGTCGGTGCCCACACCGAGGTCGAGCTCAAGGAGAAGAAGCACCGCATCGAGGACGCGATCTCCGCGACGCGCGCCGCGATCGAGGAGGGCATCGTCGCCGGTGGCGGCACCGCCCTCATCCACGCGGCGAGCGCCATCGACGACCTCGACCTCTCCGGTGACGAGGCGACCGGCGCCGCGATCGTGCGCAAGGCCGTCCAGGAGCCGCTGCGCTGGATCGCCGAGAACGCGGGCCTGCAGGGCTATGTCGTCACCTCGAAGGTCGCCGAGCTCCCGCTCGGCCAGGGCCTCAACGCCGCGACGGGCGAGTACGGCGACCTCATCGCCGCCGGCGTCATCGACCCGGTCAAGGTGACCCGTTCGGCCCTGCGCAACGCGGAGTCGATCGCCTCGATGATCCTCACGACGGACACCCTCGTGGTGGACAAGCCGGAGGACCAGGACGACGCCGACGGTCACGGCCACGGTCACGGCCACTGATCACCGCGTGACCGTGCGCTGACGCGCACGTCGAACGAGGGCCGTCCCGGGCAACCGGGGCGGCCCTCGTCGGCGGTCCGGGGGGTGGGGGCCGCCCGGCCCCGACGCAGGTATGCCGCCGAGCGGGCGTTCGCTCAGCGGCATACCTGCGTCCGGGTGACCGGGTGAACCGGCCCGCAGTGTGTACTCAGGACGTCTGCTCTGGAGGCGGCCTGGACCGGCTCCCCCTCGTGCACGCGGTCACGCTCGGCCTCGGTGAGGCCGCCCCAGACGCCGTAGGGCTCGCGGACCTCGAGGGCGTGCGATCGGCACGCGGTCACGACGGGACAGGCGGCACAGACGGCCTTGGCCTGGGCATCCCGGTTGCGCCGGCGGGGGCCGCGCTCACCCTCGGGGTGGAAGAAGACCTCGGGACTGACGCCACGGCAGGCGCCCTCGAGCTGCCAGTCCCACAGGAGCGCAACGGGGCCCGGGAGGCGGGTGATCTCAGCCATGTGCACTCTTTCGGTTGGGCGGCGAAACCGCCGTCTGTCGTCCGTGCCGTGCTCACTGCGCACCGCGTGGTTGACGCTAACCGCGGGAGTCCCCTCCGAAAAAGGTCAGAACCTTCCGGACTTGTTCAAGAATCAGTCAAGGAAAGACAGGTAGTTCCAACGGTTTGTCCCCCTGAGGGCCTCTTGTCGTGGCTATGCTGACCCCGTTGTTGAACCATCAGCCAGGCGCCATCGACGGTGACCGGGTGAGACCGAGGATCCGGGGGGTCGAGATCTCGATGGCACCGCGATGGCTCGCGCGCGCCGATGTAACGCACCGCGGACCGTCTCCGATGGAGGGGGTGGACCCGTCCGCGACCCTGCGTCACCTCGTGGAGCTGGCCGGCACCTCCGACCTCGCTCGGGACGTGCTGCTCCAGCGGGTCCGTGACATGGCGGTCCGGTATGCCCGCGCCCGGCTCGGGCGCTTCGGCGCCGAGGACGCCGCGCAGGACGTGGCCCAGGAGGTGTGCATGGCGGTACTGACGGCCCTGCCTGCCTATGAGGACCGCGGCCTGCCCTTCGAGGCCTTCGTCTACACGATCGCTGCGCGCAAGCTGGCCGACGCCCAGCGCTCCGCGATGCGCTCGGCGACTCCGGTGGGGGAGCTGCCCGACGGGGTCGACCCGGACCACGGCCCGGAGGCCACCGCCGTCCTGCGCGACGAGGCGGGGCTGGCGTTCGCCCTGATGGAGCGGTTGCCCGCTCAGCAGCGCGAGATCATCACCCTGCGCGTTGCCGTTGGGTTCTCCACCGAGGAGACCGCCGCCGCGCTCGGGATGACGCCCGGGGCGGTGCGGGTGGCGCAGCACCGGGGGCTCGCCAAGCTCCGTTCCCTGCTCGGCGCCCTCGAGGACGGTGTCGTGGCATGAGCGCTCCGACGCCGCTGAGCGCCCTCGTCGCCGACGACCTGCTGCTCGACCGGCTGGGCGCGCGGGCCGACGCCGGCAGCGAGCCGGTCGCCCTCCTGCTCGGCGCGCTCGCACGTCATGCGGACGCCCCCCTCGGGGGCCCGGCCCGCCGGAGCGGGCGGGGCCGCCGTCGCTTCGTGACCCTGCTCACCGCGATCACCGTCGGGGCGTCGGGAGCCGGCGTCGCGGCGGCCGTCAGCCTGCCGGACCGCCTCCCCGCCCACCACGGGCTGTCGACGAGCCGCCCGGTCGACGACCTGACGACGAACGCGATCGAGGCGGCCCCGGCGACGAGCCCGAGTGGCGTGGCGGCCGTCGACCAACTGGTCGCGCTCAGCCCCTCAGCGCCGGCCGCAGTACACGCAGCAGTGCCAGTGGCGGTGCGGCTATCGGCGGTCCCCGTGACCGTGGCGCCCGCCCAGCACGCTCATGTTCAGAAGGCCTCGGTCCAGAAGGCCTCGGTCCAGAAGCTCCAGGTCCAGAAGGCGACGGTGCAGAAGGCGACTGCCCAGAAGGTCCAGGTCCAGAAGGTCCCGAAGGCCTGGTTGCACAAGGGCCAGGTCCAGAATGCGACGGCGCAGAAGGCGGCGGCGCGGGAGACCCCGAAGCCGCCCCAGCCCCAGCCGGTCCAGGCGAAGCGGTCCGAGCAGACCCCGGTCGCGGCACGCACGCGGATGGCCACGGCGGTGCCCAGCGAGGTGCCCACCACGAAGAAAGCCACGGACCACGGCAAGGACGAGGGCAGCACCAGGACCACGGACAAGGCGGCGGAGAAGGCGGCGGGGAAGGTGGCGGAGAAGGCGACCTCGAAGGGCGCGGCCAAGGCCGGACCCCCGGCAACGGTCCCTGCGTCGGGCTCTGCCTCGGTCGCCAAGCGGCGCTGAGGGTCCGTCCGGCCGGTCCCTCGCGCTGTCCTAGACTCGGGGCATGAGTTCCGGAGCTGTTGAGACGTCCTCCCCGTTCGCCCAGCTCGGCCTGACCTACGACGACGTCCTGCTCCTGCCGGGCTACAGCGACCTCGCGCCCAACGACATCGACACGACGACGCGGCTCACCCGCGAGCTGTCGATCCGGTCCCCGCTCATCTCGGCGGCGATGGACACGGTCACCGAGGCGCGGATGGCGATCGCGATGGCCAGGCAGGGTGGCCTCGGGGTGCTGCACCGCAACCTCTCGATCGCCGACCAGGCCTACCAGGTCGACCTCGTCAAGCGGACCCAGACGGGGATGATCTCCAACCCGATCACGATCGGCAAGGACCGCACCCTCGAGGAGCTCGACCAGATCTGCGGCGAGTACCGCGTCTCGGGCCTGCCGGTCATCGACCCCGACAACATCCTCATCGGGATGGTCACCAACCGCGACCTGCGCTTCACCCCGGTCGCGGAGTGGGTCACGACGCTCGTCAGCGACGTGATGACCCCGATGCCGCTCATCACCGGGCGTGAGGGGATCGGCCGCGACGAGGCCACGGCCCTGCTCCGCCAGCACAAGCGCGAGCGGCTGCCGCTCGTCGACGAGGCGGGCCACCTCGTCGGGCTCATCACCGTCAAGGACTTCGTCAAGAGCGAGCAGTTCCCCAACGCGAGCAACGACGCCGACGGCCGGCTCATGGTCGGTGCCGCGATCGGCTACTTCGGCGACGCGTGGGAGCGGGCGACGACGCTCATCGACGCCGGGGTCGACGTGCTCGTCGCCGACACGGCTCACGGCTACGTCCGGATGCTGCTCGAGATGGTCGAGCGGCTCAAGAGCGACCCGGCCACCCGCCACGTCCAGGTCATCGGCGGCAACGTCGCCACCCGCGAGGGCGCCCAGGCGTTCGTCGACGTGGGCGCCGACGCCGTCAAGGTCGGGGTGGGGCCGGGCTCGATCTGCACGACGCGCCTCGTCACTGGCGTC
>JBDSSS010000065.1:0-9614 GCA_039928615.1 Terracoccus sp.
TGGCGGCGCCCTGGCTCTGGGTCGTCGAGATGAACTGAGCCAGGGTCAGGGTCAGCTGGGGGTCCTTCGACGACACGGGCGAGGTGCGCATGTCGTTGTAGACCTGGCCCGGACCGTTGACCGTGCCTCCCGTCGTCTCGAGCAACCGGAGCGTGCCGTAGTCGGGCGACCGCTTGCCGTCCTGGGTGCCGGCGTCGCCGTCGACGGCCAGGAACCCGGACAGCACGTTGCGGTCACCGGTCGGCATGAACGTCGAGGTGAGCGAGAATGCCGGTGACTTCTGGCCCGGCATCGCGAGCGAGAGGTAGTAGGGCGGCTGAACGGCGGTGCCCCCGGCGATCTGGGTCGGGTCGTCCGGCACCTGCCAGAAGTTCTGGCCGCCGTAGAACGACGCGGCGTCGGTGTCGTGGTACTTCTGCAGCAGCTGGCGCTGGACCTTGAAGAGATCCTCCGGGTAGCGCAGGTGCGACATCAGCGAGCCCTTGATGTCGCTCATCGGCTTGACCGTGCCGGGGAAGATCGCCGACCACGCCTTGAGCATCGGGTCGGTCTCGTCCCACTGGTAGAGGGTCACGGTGCCGTCGTAGGCGTTGACCGTGGCCTTGACCGAGTTGCGGACGTAGTTGACCGAGCCGGCCTGGACGGCCCGCACCGACGTCTTGGTGTTCGTCACGGAGTCCTGCGTCGCGGTGTCGAGCGTCGTCCGCTGGGAGTAGGGGTAGTTGTTCGAGGTGGTGTAGCCGTCGAGGATCCACAGCACTTTGCCATCGATGACGGCGGGGTAGGCGTTGCCGTCGAGGGTGAGCCACGGCGCGACCCGCTGGACCCGCTCGCGCGGCGTGCGGTGGTCGAGGATCCGCGAGTCGCTCGTCACGGCGTCGGAGAGCAGGAAGTTGATCTCCTTGTACTTCACCGCGTAGGCGAGGCGGCGCAGCGGGTCGAGCGCGACCCCGCCGGAGCCCTCATAGGTGTAGTTGATCTGGCCGGTGCCGTTGGGGTCCGGGTAGTCGAACTCCTTGTTCTTCGAGCCGCCGGTGATGGAGTACTCCGGCGAGCTCTCACCGAAGTAGATCCGCGGCTGGTACGGGCCGAGGGCCCCGACCGAGCCTATCTGCGACTCGAAGAAGGTAGGCCGGCCGTCCTCCTCGCGCGTGTTGCCCTTGGCGGCGACGACGCCGTAGCCGTGCGTATAGACGGTGTGGTCGTTGAGCCAGTTGCGCTGGGCGTCCGGGACACCGGTGAGGTCAAGCTCGCGAGCCGCGATGACGGTGTCGGTCAGGGTGCCGTCGAGGTCGTAGCGGTCGACGTCGAGCACGTCCGCGAACTGGTAGTAGCCCTTCGACGCCTCGAGCTGCTTGAAGGTGGGGCTGATGATGTTGGGGTCCATCAGGCGGATGCCGGGGACGGTGGCCGCGTCGCCCCGCAGCTGGTCCTTGGCGGCCACGGTCTTGGTGTCGTAGCCCTCGACCTTGATCTTGTCGAAGCCGTAGGCAGCCCGCGTCGCGTCGATGCCCTTCTGGATGTAGGGCACCTCGAGCGACTTCTCCGACGGCCCGACCTTGAGGGACTGGATCAGCGCCGGGTAGATGCCACCGACGGCGACGACGATGACGGCCAGCACGGCGACGCCGACGAGCGGCAGACGCCAGGACCGGGTCCAGATCGTCGTGAGGAAGAGGATCGCGCACATGATCGCGGCGATCGCGAGGATCCCCTTGGTCGGGATGACCGCGTTGGCCTCGGTGTACTGGATGCCGGTGACCTTGCTCGCCTGCGCCGTGGCGAGGTTGTAGCGGTCGACCCAGAAGCCGACGGCGCGCACGAGCACGAGGACGGCCGCGATGATCGCGAGGTGCACACGGGCGGCGTGGGTCGTGCGGAAGCGCTGGGCGACGACGATGCCGCCGTAGAGGTAGTGGGTGAAGGCGGCCGCGATGAGGGCGAGGACGAGCACCATCGTGAGGAAGGCGACGACGAAGTTGATCCACGGCAGGTCGAAGACGAAGAAGCCGATGTCGAGGCCGAACTCCGGGTCGTTCGTGCCGAAGGGCGTGCCGTTGCGCCAGAGCAGGAAGGTGTCCCACTGCGTCGAGGCGGACAGCCCGGCGAAGAGCCCGACGGCGATCGGCGCCGCGATGGTGACGGTGCGCCGCAGCGGCTCGACGAGCTCCCGGTAGTGCTCCATCACCTGCGTGTCCGGCGACGGCGCGTAGATCGGCCGGTTGCGGAAGGCGAAGTGGATGCTCGACCAGACGGCAGCGGCGGTGATGAGACCGGCCACGAGCCCGAGCAGGACCTTGGTGATGACCTGGGTCGAGAAGACACGGGAGTAGCCGACGGACTGGTACCAGAGGATCTCGGTCCAGAACTGGGCCACCACCCCGATCACGAGCAGCAGGGCGCCCGCCACGACGAGGGTCGTGACGAGCGGACTGCGCGCCGGCGAGAGGGTCTGGCCGTCTGGCCCCCTGGGGGGACCCTGGTCGTCGTCGCCGGAGGTGCCCCGCGGGGGGCCGAAGTCGCTGTTGCTCACGTCGCATCGCCTTGCAGTTGAAACGGGGAGGGGTGACCACCGGGTGGCCACGTGCGGCAACCATAACCCGGTGGGTGCTCCCGGCCGCCCCTCGGTGACCGGACCGAGACCTGGTTGGACACGGCATACGGCACGATGGGGCCGTGAACTCGCAGCCGGTCATCGACCCCCTCGCCATCACCGCCCTCGACACGGAGCGGCACGTCGCCGCCTCCGGGTGGGACCAGCCAGCGCGGCTCTTCGCCCTCGTGCGCACCGCCGACCTGCTCGTGCGCGAGCCGCAGCTGCGCGAGCAGATGGGGCCGTCCGACCTCGCCGAGGGCGCACTCACCGCCATCGAGCAGGAGGGCCTGGCGACGACGACCTCGCTCGAGACCCTCCTCGGCCGCCTCGCCTGGCCGCCGGAGGTCGACGGCTGCGCCTTCGCGATCGAGCGGATGGTCGTGCCTCCGGAGGCCGAACGCGAGCTGCCCGGCCGCTCCCAGGAGGCGGTCGACGCACTTGCGGCCCACCCCGACCGGCGCGACGTCCGGCTCGTCGTCGCCGTCCTGCGCGACGGCTCCTCGATCTGCCTGCTGCGCCAGCGCGACCACGACACCGACGACGCGGTCGCCACCGGCAAGGACATCGCCCCGGGCCTCGTCGAGGCGCTCCGGGCCAGCCTCACCGACTGAGCAGCCCCGCCCCCGGGCCCGTCGTGGGGCCCGTGGGGCTCAGCAGCGCGGCAGTGAGCCGGTCTGCTTGCTCGCGATCGCCTCGACGGCGACCCGGGCCTCGGCGAAGGTCGCGACCTTGAAGACCTCGAGCCCGTCGGGGACGTGACCGACGACGTCCTTGCAGTTCGAGGCCGGCGCGAGGAAGTAACCCGCTCCCCCGGCGCGGGCACCGGCGAGCTTCTGCCGGATCCCGCCGATCGGGCCGACGACACCTGCGTCGTCGATGGTGCCGGTGCCGGCGACCTGGATGCCGCCGGTGAGGTCGCCGGGCGTCAGGGTGTCGTAGATGCCGAGCGAGAACATCAGGCCGGCTGACGGGCCGCCGACGTCGCCGGCGTTGATCGTCACGGTGGCGGGGAAGTCGTGCTGCATCGCGAGCAGCACGCCGATGGCGGTCTGGCCGGTGTCGGTCCTGATGGTGGGGACGCTCACGGTCAGGGGCTTGCCGTCACGCACGACGCCGATCGTCACCGGGTCACCGGGGGTGACCTTCTGGATCGCCGTGCGGATGCTCTGCCCGTCGGTGACCGGCTCGCCCCCGACCGACACGAGACGGTCCTGCTTCTGCAGCAGGCCCGTGGCCTTGGAGGCTTCGACGATGTCGCTGACGACGATGTAGGTCGGCACCTTCTGGCCGATGGCGCGCAGGGCGACCGCGGTGGCCTCCTCCTGCGAGCTCGCCATCTGCACGGCGCTCTCCTGCTCGACCTGCTTCTCGGTCACGGTGGGGTCGAAGACCTCGTCGACGGGCAGGACGGCCCTGGTGGAGTCGAGCCACGCCTCGACGACGTCCCATGCGTCGACGGGGTAGCTCGGCCCGCCGGTCACCCGCACGGTCGTGAAGTCGAGCTGGCCCTTCGCGGGGTAGCTCGGCAGCCCCGTGACCTCGATGAGGGGGGTGGCATCGTCGCCGCTGCCCGTCGTGCCGAGCGTGTTGACGATCGGTCCCGGGCTCATCACGGCATACGGCAGGTGGACGAGGGAGCCGGCGACGGCGGCGACGAGGATGAAGAAGAACATCGCCAGGACGAGCTTGTTGGCGCCGCTCAGACGTCCGTCGTCGCGCCCGCCGCCCCTCGGGGCGGAGGGGTCGAACGGGTCGGTGGGCTGGCCGGGGTCGGCGGCGGCACTGGGCTCACCGAGTCGGCGGATCGTCCTCACGGCAGCCCGACCCACTCGTCGCCACCGTCAGCGAACCGCTGGTGCTTCCAGATCGGGACCGTCGCCTTGAACTCGTCGATGAGCTCCCGGCAGACCTCGAACGCTGCACCGCGGTGCTCGGCGCTGACCCCGACGACGACGGCGAGGTCACCGATCTCGAGGTGCCCGACGCGGTGGACGACGGCGATCCGCACGACCCGCCCCTCGGCGTCGAGCCGCTCGGCGAGCGAGCGGGCCGTCTCGGCGGCCTGTGGGTGGCTGCTGTAGTCGAGGTGCGTGACGCCCTGCGCGTGGTCGTGGTCGCGGACCGTGCCGACGAAGAGGCAGATCCCCCCGGCACGCGGGTCGGAGACGCTGGTCAGCACCTCGTCCACCGACAGGGGTGTCTCACGGATCTCGGCCAGGGTGACGCTCACCGCGACATCGTATGCCGCGACACCGGGCACACCAGCCCGGGCCGTTTCGCCGCCCTCTCGGACCGGGGAACCATCGGGGCCGATCCGTGGTTGTCTTGGTAGACACCGCCGGGACGGCTCGACGCCGGGCCCGGCACGCGACCAGCACGCCTGACCATCTAGGAGCACCGGCATGCCCGACCACCTCGAGCCCCGCGACGATGACGACGACGACTTCGGCGAGTTCGGCGGCGCCGGGGACGGTCCCTTCGGGCTGCCCGCCGACTTCGACCTCGGCTCGATGAATCCCGGCGACCTCGCCGGCATGCTCGAGAAGGTGCTCGGCGAGGCCGCCGAGAACCCCGAGCTGGCCGAGGCGATGAAGGGCATGGGGGTCGACGTGACCGACCCGAGCACCCAGGCCGCGATGCGGGCCCAGCTCGGCAGCTTCATGTCCGCCCAGCAGACCCCGACCGGGTCCCGCGACCTCGCGACCGACGTCGCGCGCAAGCACGTCTCCGCGAGCGAGGGCAACGACGTGCACGACGCCGAGGCCTCCCGCGCCATCGTCGACGCCGTGTCCGTCGCGACGCTGTGGCTCGACGAGCAGACGACCCTCGGCGCCCCGAACTGGCGCGCCACAGGCTTCAGCCGGGCCGAGTGGGTCGAGGCGACGATGCCGCGCTGGTTCGACCTCATCGAGCCGGTCTCCGACGGGGTGACCACGGCGACGTCCGAGGCGCTGCGCAAGCAGATCGGCGAGCTCGGGCCGGAGGCCTTCGGTGACGCGCTCCCCGGAGGCCTGCCCCCCGGCCTCGACCCCAGCACCATGCTCGACCAGTGGGCGCCGATGCTGGGCAACCTCAGCCGTCAGATGTTCTCCGCGCAGCTCGGTCAGGCGGTCGGGACCCTCGCGGCGGAGGTCGTCGGGGCGACGGAGGTCGGACTGCCCCTCACCGAGCCCGGTCTGATCGCCCTGCTGCCGGGCAACGTCACGGTGCTCGCCGACTCGCTCGAGATCGACATCGCCCAGGTCCGGCTCTACCTCGCCGTCCGCGAGGCGGCCCGGGTCCGGCTCTTCTCGGCCGTGCCCTGGCTCGGCCCGCAGCTGCTCTCGGCGGTCTCCGACTACGCCCGCAACATCACGATCGACACCGACGCCATCGAGTCGGCCCTGACGTCCGTGGACACGACCGACCCCGAGTCGCTCCGCTCCGCCCTGCAGGGCAACCTGTTCCAGCCGCAGCCGACGGGCGCCCAGCGCCAGGCCCTCGGACGGCTCGAGACGCTCCTCGCCCTCGCCGAGGGATGGGTCGACCACGTCACCGACCGCACGACCGCAGCGCACCTGCCACAGTCGTCCGCGCTGAGCGAGACCATCCGCCGCCGTCGGGTCGGTGGCGCCGCCCAGAAGACCTTCGCCGGTCTCGTCGGTCTCGACCTCCAGCCGCGGCGCCTTCGGGACGCGGCCAACCTGTGGGCCGCGCTCGAGGACGCCGGCGGCCAGAGCCTGCGCGACGGCCGCTGGGCCCACCCCGACCTCGCCCCGACGGGCGCGGACCTCGATGACCCCATCGGCTTCGTCCAGCGCGCGACCGGCGCCGGCGCCCCGGGCCTCGAGGCCGGTGGCGCGGAGACCGGCGACGGACCGGACCTCGACGCCGTGCTGCGCGGCATCCTCGACGACGCCGACCGCGAGCGTGAGGCCGGCGGCGGCGACTCCCCCACCGACGGCCGGTGAGCGCACAGACCGACCCCGACCCAGCGGCATACGCCCGGCTCCGTGAGGACGCGATCGGCCTCCTCACGGGCTGGGACCCGCCCGACGCGGACCAGGGGGCGCTGCGGGCGGACTTCCTCGCACACCTGACCGCCAACCCGGACGCGATGGCACGCAGCGGTCCGCCGGCCCACCTCACGGCCAGCGTCATGGTCCTCGACGCGACCGGCGGCTCCGCGCTGCTGACGCTGCACCGACGGGCTCGGGCGTGGTTCCAGCTGGGCGGTCACTACGAGCCGGGGGACGCCTCGGTGTGGGGGGCTGCAGCGCGCGAGGCCCGCGAGGAGTCGGGGATCGAGGGCCTCACCGTCCTGCCCGAGATCGCCCAGCTCGACCGGCACGTGCTCGCCGGTGACTTCGGCCGGTGCCGGGAGCACCTCGACGTCCGCTTCGCCGCGGTCGCGCCGGAGGGTGCGCAGTTCGAGGTGAGCGACGAGTCCCTCGACGTGCGCTGGTGGCCCGTCGACGGACTGCCCGGGGGCACCGCGGCCGAGCTGGCGCCGCTCGTCGCGGCCGCCCGTCGGCTCACTCGTCGCTGACGTCGGTGCCCGCCGCCGCAGAGACGCCTTGGAGGTAGCCCCGGGCCCGCTCGAGGCGGGGGTAGGAGGACAGCAGCTCCCAGAACTGCGGTCCGTGGCCCGGGACGAGCAGGTGGGCCAGCTCGTGGAGCAGGACGTAGTCGACGACCCACGTCGGCATGCCGTCGAGCGCGTCGGAAAGCCGGATCGTGCCCTCCGAGGGCGTGCAGGACCCCCAGCGGGAGCTCTGGTTGGACACCCAGCGGACGCTCGTCGGCACGGCCCGTCCCCCGAGATGGGTGCGGGAGAGCTCCAGCGCCCTCGCGACGAGGTCGTCGTCGCTGCGGCGGCGACGCTGCTCGGAGGCGGCGACCCGGGCCACCATCGCCTTGACCCACTCGCCCTCCTCGGCACGGGTCAGCCGGGCCGGCACGAGGACGACGAGCCGGCCCTCCTGCCGGTAGGCGGAGACGGTCCGGCGACGCCGTGCACTCCGGCGGACCTCGACGGTCACCCCGTCGACCACCTGGTGCTCCACCGTGCGCGCCGTCGCCGCCATGACGCAAGGCTATCGCCGGGCCACGGCCCTGCCAGGCGACTCGCCCGCCTCCTACCGCACCCTCGCGGGACGCGCCACACGGGGATGAGCATGATTTCGTGCTCAGCGTGCTCTACGGTTGGGGTCTGCCGAGGCGCCCGTCGGATGGGTGCCAGCAACAAGGAGAACACCACATGGCTGACGAGACCTACAAGGGCGAGTTCTACTGCGTGAAGTGCAAGGAGAAGCGCGAGGCCGAGGGCAACGTCGTCGTCTCGGAGAACGGCCGCCGGATGGCCAAGGGCAAGTGCCCCGTCTGCGGGACGAATCTGAACCGCATCCTGGGCAAGGCCTGACCAGGTCGTAGCGGCGCCCACACGCGCCGCGAGGAGGGGCGGGACCGTATCGGTCTCGCCCCTCCTGCGTGCCCGGCCACGTCCTGCGATGCGGGTCCGGGGCTGTGGACGACGCGGCGTCGGGCGCCGTGACGGCTGACACGCTGGGACCACCGCCACCCGCTCAACCGGAGGTCTCATGGGCACCGCCCTGCCCGACCCGCAGCACCCGACCATCCCGCCGTGGCTGCGTCCCATCGCCCGACGACGCGGTGAGGTCCAGTTCGGGGTGCTCGAGGGCGGACCGATCGTCACGGGCCTGGGGGCCACCGAGGTCGCCGCCCTCGCCCTGCTCGACGGGAGCCGGTCTGCCGAGGCCGCCCAGCGCTCGGCCCGACGCGCCGGGGTCCCTGCCGCGCGGTGGCGCTCCCTGCTCGACCTCCTGCGTCGGCTCGAGGTGCTCGACGACGGCACCGCGAGCCCGAGCCGGGCCGGCGCTCCGTCGGGCTCGACCGCGACCCGTCACGTGGTCGTCGACGGGGTGGGCGAGCTGTCCGGCGACATCGCAGCTCTGTTGCGCCGCAGTGGGATCGGCCGGGTCAGCCACGGCCGCCCGCTCGTCGACCTCGTCGTCTCCGACCCGGTCCGGCACGATCCTGCACTCGTCGTCATCGTCTCCGCGACCGCGCTCGACCCGCAGCGCGGCGACCTCTGGCTCGAGCACGACGTCCCCCACCTGCCGGTCGTCAGCTCGGGTCGCCGGGCGACCGTCGGTCCCCTCGTGCACGACCGAGGTGGCCCGTGCCTCTGGTGCCTCGACCTGCACCGCACCGACCACGACGACGCATGGCCCGCCCTGATGGCCCAGCTGTGCGGATCTGACCCGATGCTCGCTCCAGCGCCGGCCCCTCCCGAGTCGGAGCCGTCCCTGTCCCAGCTGGTCGCCGGAAGCGTCGGCCTCTTCGCGACCCACCTGCTGCGCGGTGACCGTCCCCCGAGCGGCGTCTCCGTCGAGGTGAGCACACCGTGGCCACGGATGGACCACCGCCGGTGGAGGACCCACCCGCGGTGCCGACGGCACGGGCGCCCGGACGGTGCGCCGCCCGCCCGCGCCGCAGCGTGAGCACCGTTCGAGCACCGTTCGAGCACCGTTCGAGCGCCGGCCCCGGGCCGGCCGACCCGGCGATCCGTCGGCGTCGTCGGGTCTCGTCTAGAGTCGAGAGGTGAGCCCGACCAGCACGACGACAGCAGCGGTGGCACCGTGACCGACCTGCCCCGCAAGGCAGTGGTGCGCTCGGCCAAGCTCGCCAGCGTGCCCCTCGGGTTCGCCGGTCGGACCGCCCTCGGGCTCGGCAAGCGCCTCGGCGGCCGGCCTGCCGAGCTCGTCGCCGCCGAGCTGCAGCAACGCACCGCGGAGCAGATGTTCCAGGTGCTCGGCGAGCTCAAGGGTGGGGCGATGAAGTTCGGCCAGGCCCTCTCCATCTTCGAGGCGGCCTTCCCCGAGGAGCTCGCCGTGCCCTACCGGGCGACGCTGACCAAGCTGCAGGACAGCGCCCCGCCGATGCCGACGACCTCGGTGCACCGGGTCCTGCGTGCCGAGCTCGGCACGCGGTGGCGCTCCCGCTTCCAGTCCTTCCA
>JBDSSS010000066.1:0-4414 GCA_039928615.1 Terracoccus sp.
CGCGCTGGGACTGGGTGACGTCCCGGCCGAGCTGCCGGGCCACGGCTACCTGGCGGCGTCCCAGGCCCGGGAGCTGATGACCGCGCCAGGGTCCATCTGGCACGCGCTGCTCGCGGACCTCGACACCGGAAAGGCGCTGGCGCTCTACCGGAAGGGCTACCGGCCCACACCCGAGATGATCGCCCACGTCCGGGCGGTCGACGGGGTGTGCCGGGCACCGGGGTGCACGGTCCTCGCCGGACGGTGCGACCTCGACCACGTCGAGGCGTTCGACCACGACGACCCCGACGCCACGACCACCACCAGCAACCTGTCGGCGACGCACCGTCGCCACCACCGGCTCAAGACCGCCGGCCTCTGGGACGCCGAACGCGACCCCGAGAGCGGCCTGGTGAAGTGGCGCACCGCAGCAGGCCGGACCTACACGACCCACCCCAAGGACTGGCTCGAGCACCTCAGGAGCCCCGAACGGCGCGACCCCGGACCACCTGAGGCTCGGTCTGCCTCAGAAACGATGGAGGCGGCGTCGGCCCACCCCGCCGCCGACGAGCCGCCACCCTTCTAGGTCGGGGTCATCGGCCTCGAACGGTCAGGCGGGCGGGGCGATGTCCTGCTGCGCGGGGAGCTGGTCCTGACGCACGATCCCGACCGGGCAGGTCATCCCGTTGGGCCCGTGGTTGCAGTAGCCGCCGGGGTTCTTGTGCAGGTAGCCCTGGTGGTAGTCCTCCGCGAGATAGAACGGTCCGGCGTCGTCCGCCGAGCGCATCTCGGTGCTGATCTCGCCGTGCCCGTTGTCCTCGAGGACCTTCTGGAAGGCCTCGCGGGTCGACTCGGCCGCGAGCCGCTGCCCCTCGGTCGTCCAGTAGATCGCCGAGCGGTAGGCGGTGCCGACGTCGTTGCCCTGACGGTTCGCCGTCGTCGGGTCGTGGTTCTCCCAAAAGGCCTTGAGCAGCAGCTCCGGCGAGGTCCGGGAGGGGTCGTAGACGACGCGCACCGTCTCGGCGTGGCCGGTGAGACCGGTGCAGGTCTCCTCGTAGGTTGGGTGCGGGGTGTAGCCGCCCATGTAGCCGGCGGCCGTCGAGACCACGCCGTCCTGGCGCCAGAAGATCCGCTCGACCCCCCAGAAGCAGCCCATCGCGACGTAGAGCACCTCGGACCCGTCCGGCCACGGACCCTCGAGCGGGGTGCCGAGGACGACGTGGGTGGGGCTCACGGCATACGGACGATCGGGCCGTCCCGAGAGCGCCTCGTCACGGCTGGGCATCTGGCTCTTCCTACCGAATCCGAACATGCTTCAGTCTCACATCCTTGGTCTCTGCGTGCTCTCGCACGGTCTTACCTGTCCCTAACGTCGATGGACGCCCGGGTATGCCGTCACGCGCCACGAGCGCGACAAATCGCTCGCCCTCGCCACCGCCGGGCCGACAGACTGACCGCCATGACGGACCCCTCCTTCACGATCCGACCGATCGACCTGCTCGACCCGGCCCAGCACGAGGCGGGCACGACCTGGATGGACGTGCACGCCGCGGTCCAGCGAGCGGTGTTCGGCGACCGGGGCAGCGCGTGGACCCTCGCCGAGATCCAGCAGTTCCACCGCAGCGGCGACAAGCGGCGCATCGACGTCGCTGCGTGGAGCGGGGGTCGCCTCGTCGGAGCGCTCGAGGTGATGCTCCCCGTCCACGACAACCTGCGGCACGCGATGCTCTGGCTCTCCGTGCTGCCCGGGGAGCGGGGCCGGGGGATCGGGTCGGCCCTGCTCGCCGAGGGCGAGCGCATCGCTGCCGGGGAAGGGCGCAGCGTCCTCACGGCCGAGACCGAGTGGGCCGCCGGCGGACGTGACCTCGCCGAGGAGTTCGCGACGCGTCACGGGTTCGCCGCCGCGCAGACCGTGCTGCGCAGCGAGCAGCGGCTCCCCGTCGACCGGCAGCTGCTCGCCGACGTCGTGAGCGCCGACGGCGCCGAGGAGTATGCCGTGGAGGGCTTCGTCGACGAGATGCCGGAGAGCTGGCTCGACGACCGCGCGGTGCTCCAGCAGCGGATGAGCACCGACGCGCCCACCGACGACCTCGACGTCGAGGAGGAGGTGTGGGACGCGGACCGGCTTCGTCGCAACCAGGCGCGCGACCGGGCCGCCGGCCGGCGGGTCGTCGAGTCCGTGGCGCGGCACCGGCCCAGCGGTCGCCTCGTCGGCTTCACCACGGTCTCGGTGTCGGTCGCGACGCCGGACCTCGGCTACCAGCAGGACACGCTCGTGCTGCGCGAGCACCGCGGACACGGCCTCGGGCGGCGGCTCAAGGCCGCGAACGCCCTGCGCCTGATGGACGCGCTGCCCGTGGTGACGAGCGTCCGCACGTGGAACGCCGCGTCCAACACCCCGATGCTCACGGTCAACCGAGACCTTGGGTATGCCGTCGACGGCACCAGCCGCGAGTGGCAGAAGACGACGGTGGGGGTGCCGCGATGAGCTGGCGGATCGAGGAGCTCGAGCTCGCCGTCGACGACCCGGCGAGCGAGCGCTGGCTCGAGGTCCACCTCGCCGCCAACCGCGCGGTGTGGGGCGCCGGGGCCGAGCGGACCACGGTGGCGGAGGTCCTCGACGCCCCGGCGCGGCGCCACGAGGTCCGCCGGGCGTTCGGCCTCTGGGTGGACGACGGGCAGGGGCCCGACGGTCTCGTGGCGGCAGCCCAGACGATCCGCAGCACCCGGGACAACCTCGACACGGCCGGCCTCTGGCTCTCGGTCCACCCGAGCCACCAGCGCCGGGGCCTCGGCTCCGCCCTCCTGTCGCACTGCGAGGCCTCTCTGCGCGCTGACGGCTGCACACGGATCCACGAGCACTCCGGCGCACCCGTCGAGTCCGGTGACGCGGCAACGGGGTTCGCCATAGCCCGGGCCTACCGGCAGACCCTCGTCGACCTGCGGCAGGACCTGGCGCTGCCGGTGGGGGAGGACGAGCTCGACCGGCTGGCGCCTGACCTCGACCGGGCGGCATACGTCCTGGAGACCGCGGTCGGCGGGCTGCCGGAGGAGTGGCTCGAGGACCGGGCGCTGCTCGCCCGACGGATGAGCACCGACGCTCCGTCCGGCGACGTCGACCTCGACGAGGAGGACTGGGACGCGGAGCGGGTGGCCCGGGTGTGGAACACCCCGGGCGAGGTGCGGTCGATCGAGTCCGTGGCGAGGCACGTCCCGTCGGGTCGGCTCGTGGGCTTCACCGACCTAGCGGTGAGGCCGGGCTCGCCGGACCTCGCCGTGCAGGGCGACACCCTCGTCCTGCGTGAGCACCGCGGGAACGCGCTCGGCCTTGCGCTCAAGGTGGCCAACCTCCGGGCCCTCGCTCGGGAACAGCCGGGAGTGACGTCGGTGCGCACGTGGAACGCCGAGACCAACGCCCCGATGCTCGCCGTCAACGACCGTCTCGGTTTCACGGTCACCGGGTGGACCCGGGAGTGGGTCAAGGACCTCTGAGCCGGCCTCTCAGCCCGGCAGGCCCGCCCGGTCGAGGGCGCTCCCCACGACCGTCGCCATGTCGGCATAGCCGAGGTCGTTGGGGTGGAACAGGTCGGCGGCGAGCCGCCCGCGCCAGGACCGCGGTCCCTCCTCGCGCATGTCTGCCAGGACGAGCCGTCCGTCGGCCGCGCGCTCGCGGAGCAGGGTGTCGACGGCCCGGGCCTCCCGCCGGGGGTTCGGGAGGTTGGCGACGACCGAGCCGGGCGGGAGCCGGTCGAGCATCTGCGCGAACCGCTCGACCAGACCGTCCCGGTGCCTCGCCGCGACGATGTCGTTGCTGCCGATGACGACGGTGACGAGGGCGGCGTCGCCGGCCCCGGACGCCGCCAGGGCAGAGTCGAGGGCCGGGAGCTGACGGTCCAGCACGTCCTCGACCCGCGCGCCCGACACCGAGAGGTTGACGAGCCGGTGGTCCCACCCCGCGCCGGTCAGCCGCTCGCTCAGCTGACCGGCCCAGCCGCGCTCGGGGGCGGACGCGCCGATGCCCTGCGTCATCGAGTCACCGAGGGCGACCCAGATCGGTCCCTCCTGCGCGAGCACGCGCCGGTTGTGCGCCTCCCAGGCCCGCGCCCACGGCGTGACCTGGTCCTGGACCCGACGCACCCCGGGCAGCAGCGCGGACAGGGTCCGCAGCACCGGACCGGTCGGGCGGTCACTGAGGTTGGAGTAGTCGAAGGCCGGAGCGGTCACCGACCGAGGATGCCAGACGGCCGTGGCCTAGGCTCGGGCGCATGTCTGACGAGTACGGCTTCTCCACACGTGCCATCCACGCCGGCCAGGAGGCCGACGAGCTGACCGGCGCGGTGGTCCCCCCGATCTACCAGGTGTCCACCTACAAGCAGGACGGGATCGGCGGCTTCCGCGGCGGCTACGAGTACAGCCGCTCGGCCAACCCGACCCG
>JBDSSS010000067.1:0-6335 GCA_039928615.1 Terracoccus sp.
ACTGTGACCGGCGTGTCCGCCACGGATGAGCTGCCCGACCCCGACGGTGGAGGGCCCCTCCGCGCCGACAAGGCCTCCACCGGCCGCACGGGCGACCGCCTCTTCGGCGGCGCCGCGACCGTCTCCGGGGTCATCGTCATCGCGATGGTGACCCTCATCGCCGTCTTCCTCATCGTCCAGGCCATCCCGGCCCTGATGAACAACGACGCGAACTTCCTGACCTCGCGGGTCTGGTCGCCGGGCGGGTCCGTGCCCGCCTTCGGCATCCTCGAGTTCCTCTGGACCACCGTGGCCGCGTCGACCGTCGCGATGGTCATCGCCGTCCCCTTCGGCGTGGCGGTCGCCCTGTTCCTCACCCAGTACGCCCCGCCGTGGATGCGCGGCCCGGCCGCCGCCCTCGTCGACCTGCTCGCCGCCGTGCCCTCGATCGTCTACGGCCTCTGGGGCCTGATCACCTTCGGGCCGTTCTTCAAGCCGATCCAGGCCTGGATCGTCGACACCTTCGGCTGGTTCCCGCTGCTCGCCCAGACCGGTATCACCGGCGGCACGATCTTCTTCATCGGGCTCGTCCTGTCGATCATGGTCCTGCCCATCGTCACTGCCCTCTCCCGCGAGGTCTTCGCCCAGACGCCGCTGACCCACAAGGAGGGCGCCCTCGCCCTGGGCGCCACCCGCTGGGAGATGATCCGCACCGCGGTCCTGCCCTTCGGGCGTCCCGGCGTCATCTCCGCCTCGATGCTCGCGCTCGGCCGCGCCCTCGGCGAGACGATCGCCGTCACCTTCCTCGTCTCGGCCCTACCCGACGGGGCCGCCTGGACCTGGTCGCTCTTCAACGGCGGCGAGACCTTCGCCTCGAAGATCGCCAACAACGCGGCGGAGTTCAGCAACCCCAACAAGACCGGGGCCTACATCGCCGCCGGCCTCGTGCTCTTCGTGCTCACCTTCGTCGTCAACAGCATCGCCCGCGTCGTCATCGAGCGCAGGAAGGCCTTCACCGAATGAGCACCACGGCCACCGACCAGCGCTCGTCCGACGCCTCCCCCGGGACCGGCGACGCCCCCACCCCACCCGGGTCCCGGCCCCCTGGCGACCCGCTGCGCGAGATGGACAACCCGCACCGCGGTCGGGCCGTCAAGGACGGCATCGCCCGGGTCGTCATGTGGGGCTCGTTCTTCCTCGCCATGGTGCCGCTCGCCTGGATCCTCTCGACGGTCATCGGCAAGGGCGTGCACATGCTCGCCTCGAGCACGTGGTGGACCGGCAACCAGCGCAACATCAACTCCGACGACTTCGGTGGCGGCGCCCGTCACGCCATCGAGGGCACCCTGATGATGGCCGGGGTGACGGCCGTCATCGCCGTCCCGATCGGCATCCTCACCGCCGTCTACCTCGTCGAGTACGGGCGCGGCCGGCTGGCGAAGACGATCAGCTTCATGGTCGACATCCTCTCGGGCGTCCCCTCGATCGTCGCGGCCCTGTTCATCTACGCGGTCTGGGTGACGACCTTCGGCCTGGCCCGCTCCGGCTTCGCGGCCACCCTCGCGCTCGTCCTGCTCATGATCCCCGTCGTCGTCCGCTCGACGGAGGAGATGCTCAAGCTCGTGCCCAACGAGCTGCGCGAGGCGTCCTACGCCCTCGGCGTGCCGAAGTGGGCCACCATCGTCAAGGTCGTCCTGCGGACCGCCTTCTCCGGGATCATCACCGGCGTCCTGCTCGGCCTCGCCCGGATCATGGGCGAGACGGCCCCGCTGCTCATCCTCGCGCCCTACACCAAGAGCTTCCAGCGGGACCTGCTCGCCGGCAACTTCCCGACGCTGCCGATGATGATCAACCAGGACCGCGGGGACTTCGCCCTCACCACCGCCGCCGAGCGCATGTGGGGCGCGGCCCTCACACTCATCCTGCTCGTCCTGCTGCTCAATCTCATCGGCCGGGTCATTGCGCACTTCGGCTCCGTCAAGAAGTAACGAGAAAGCGAACCCTCCCCAGATGGCCAAGCGAATCGACGTCACCGACCTCAACGTGTACTACGGGGCCTTCAAGGCCGTCGAGGGCGTGACGATGACGGTGGAGCCCCGCTCCGTCACTGCCTTCATCGGCCCCTCCGGCTGCGGCAAGTCCACCTTCCTGCGCACCCTCAACCGGATGCACGAGGTGATCCCCGGCGGGCGCGTCGAGGGCAAGGTCATGCTCGACGACCAGGACCTCTACGCCCCCTCGATGGACCCCGTGAGCGTTCGGCGCACCATCGGGATGGTCTTCCAGCGGCCCAACCCGTTCCCGACGATGTCGATCTACGACAACGTCGCCGCGGGCCTGCGCCTCAACGGCGTCAAGAACAAGAAGGTCCTCGACCGGGTCGTCGAGGAGTCGCTGCGAGGCTCGAACCTCTGGGGCGAGGTCAAGGACCGGCTGAACAAGCCCGGCGCCGGCCTCTCCGGCGGCCAGCAGCAGCGGCTCTGCATCGCCCGCGCCATCGCCGTGCAGCCCCAGGTGCTGCTCATGGACGAGCCCTGCTCGGCCCTCGACCCGATCTCGACGCTCGCCATCGAGGACCTCATCAACGAGCTGAAGTCCGAGTTCACGATCGTCATCGTCACGCACAACATGCAGCAGGCGGCCCGCGTCTCGGACCGCACGGCCTTCTTCAACCTGCGCGCCACCGGTGAGCCAGGCCGCCTCGTCGAGGTCGGCGACACGACGAAGATCTTCAACAACCCGTCCGAGAAGGCGACCGAGGACTACATCTCCGGCCGCTTCGGCTGACCCGCGGGAGCTCACGGGCCCGCCGGCCCTGCACGACGACGGAGATCCTCCGGCACCTGGTGCCGGAGGATCTCCGTTGTCGCGGGGTGCTGCTCAGCGCAAGACGGTGGTGAGGTACCAGGCTCCGGCGGCGACGAGGCCGGCGCCCGGGAAGGTGAGGAACCACGCCCCGACGATGTTGCCCGCCACGCTCCACCGCACCGCGGAGAGCCGCTTGGTGGCACCGACCCCCATGATGGCCGACGTGATGGTGTGCGTCGTCGAGATCGGGGCGCCGAAGGCCAGTCCGGCCACGTAGAGGATCGAGGCCGCCGTCGTCTCCGCGGCGAACCCCTGCGGCGGGCCGAGGTCGATGATCCGCCGGCCGAGCGTCCGCATGATCCGCCACCCACCGGCATACGTCCCGGCGGAGATGACGAGTGCGGAGAGCACGAGCACCCAGATCGGGATGTCGTCCCCCTCGTGGTGACCGGAGATGTTGAGGGCGAGGACCACGACGCCGGCGGTCTTGGCGGCGTCCTGCAGGCCGTGGCCGAAGGCCATCGCGGCCGCCGACGCCGTCTGCGCCAGCCGGAAGCCGCGGGTCACCCGGCCCGGGTTGGCGTTGCGGAAGGCCCAGAGGATGGCGAGCATGAAGAGGTAGCCCAGGGTCAGTCCGACGACGGGCGAGACGACCATCGGGATGACGACCTTGCTGAGGATGACGTCCCACTGGACCGCCACTCCCGCGACGAGAGCCGCGCCGCCGAGACCGCCGATGAGGGCGTGCGAGGACGACGACGGCAGCCCGAACCACCAGGTCAGCAGGTTCCAGCCGATCGCCCCGACGAGGGCCGCCGCGACGAGCCAGAGGCCGTTCGCGCCCTGCGGGGTCTCGATGATCCCCGACCCGATCGTCTTGGCCACCTTGGCGCCGAAGAACGCGCCGACGAGGTTGGCGACGGCGGCCATGGCGAGCGCGACGCGGGGGGTCAGGGCTCGGGTCGAGACGGAGGTCGCGATCGCGTTGGCCGCGTCGTGGAAGCCGTTCGTGTAGTTGAAGCCCATCGCCAACGTGATGACGAGGGCGATGGGGATGAGCTCGGTCACCGGTCAGGACTCCTTGACGGCGATGCCCTCGACCACGTGCGCCACCTTCTCGAAGGAGTCGGCCGCGTCCTCGAACCCGTCGATGATGTCCTTGACCTTGATCAGGGTGATCGCGTCGGTGCCGTTGCTGAACAGCTCGGCGACCATCGTGCGGTGCAGCGTGTCGGCCTGGTTCTCGAGCCGGTTGATCTCGATCCAGTAGCCCGAGAGGTCCTTGAGCGAGCGCAGCTTGGGCATCGCCTCGGCCGTCACCTCGGCCATCCGGGCGAGGATCTCGAACTGGTCGGCCAGGCCCCGGGGCAGCTCCTCGAGCCGGTAGAGGCAGATCAGGTCACCGGTCTCCTCGATGAGGTCCATGCAGTCGTCGAGCTGGGCCGCGAGCGCGTGGATGTCCTCACGGTCGAAGGGCGTGATGAACGAGCTGTTGACCTTCTTGATCAGCTCGTGGGTCGCGTCGTCGGCCTCGTGCTCGAGGTCCTTGAGGCGGTCGGCGACGGACTGCCGGTCGGCGGTGTCCACCTCGAGGAAGCGCGTGAGCTCACGGGTGGCCTCGACGAGCAGGCCGGCGGACGTGGCGAAGAGGGCGAAGAAACTCGTGTCCTGGGGTGTGAGGCGAAAACCCACGGTGAAGCTCCGGTCGGTCGGGTGACGGTCGGGGACGATGCTACGGCGAGCACGACACCTCCACGCAATCCTCCGGCCACCCGCCGTTCACCTGCCACGGGCCCGGCCGTCTGTCCGACCCTGTCGGTGGGCCAGACGCGGCGCCACGGCTCAGGACGGGTCCGCGGCCCCCGGCCAGCGGTCGTCGTCGTCGGTCACGCCGAGCAGCTCGTCGACCTCGTCCGGGGTGAAGTGCCGAGAGGTCGTGGAGGCGGCCACGACGAGGTTGCTGACGAGCTCGATCTCGTCGGCGAGCGCGGCGTCGAGCAGGTCTCCGCTGCGCTCGGGCTCTGAGGTCATGGGCCAAATGTAGATCGCCCGCCACCGGTCGTGGACGGCAATGCACTGATCATTTCGAAGGGGTGCCATCCGGGGCTGATCGCGTGCATCATGGACGCATGTCCCTCCACGCCGGACCTCCTGACGACGTCCCCTGGGACGTCGTGCGCAACGGCGCCTTCCTCGTCGGCCGCTGCAGCGACTGCGGCTTCTCCGGCCCCGCCCGCCGGGCCGGCCACTCCGTCGAGACCGACATGCGCACGCACGAGGTACTCTGCGGCTCCAGCCGCCAGGCCGTCGTGCTCGAGGCCACCGCTGCGCTCACCGAGCCGGCCCTCGAGAGCCACGCGGGCTCGACGGGCCCCTCGGCAGCCAGGGTGTGAACGTCGGGCCGGGAGCACCTCTCGGCACAGGGCCGCTCGAAGCGGCTGAATTTGGGACCCGGGGCTACCGCGGCCCGACGCGTCCACAAGGATAAGTCGTTCTGCCCCTGATGCCAAAGGTTGTGCACACCGAAAGCGCGGCACGTCGCGCGTGCCGCAGCCCGCGACCCCGTCCGATCCGCCGGGTCACGGGCCGCCACCGACGGGTGGCTCAGGTGAGGGCCGCGGCCCGCTGCAGGCGCGCGCAGGCACTGAGGTCGTCGGCCGTCTCGAGCAGGTGGGCCGCGTGCTCGGCGGAGTCGTCCCCGGGTGCGATGTCGGCGCGGCCCGCCGCCACGACCCGGCACAGCGCCGCGGCGCGCTCGAGGGCGATCGCCAGGTCCCCGACGAAGACCCCCCGCAGGATCTCGTCGATCACCCGGCTCATCTCCTCCGGCCCGGAGGGCTCGGCGGCCCCGGCCACGACGTGGTTGGGTCCGGTGAACCGGATGCCGGCGGCATACTCCCTCCCGGCCTCGACGGGGGCGCGGCGAACCCACTCGCGCAGCACGTAGAGGCGCCACAGCGCCCCGGGCAGGCTGCGGGCCGGACGGGCCGACCACAGCTCGGCGAGGGTGGACAGCCCGATCTCCTCGACGAGGGAGACGAGGCGCTCGGTCGTGGCGGGGTCCGACGCGGCCCGACCGGCATGGACGAGGGCGGCCGCCGTCTCGTGGGCCGCCTCGATCTCCTTGGCGGGGTCGTAGGCACCCCCGTGCGCCTCGAGGGCCTTGGGGCTGAAGAAGGCCGGCCGGCGTGGACCCCGGCGCTCGCTCTCGCTCATGCCCCGCAGGCTAACCCCACCGACCCGGCCCGGCCCGGACCCCATTAGGTTCCCGATACCCCCATGGGTATATTGGTGGCGCACCGACACCTCCCGCGACGCGAAAGGACCGCCGATGGCCACCATCGTCCCGATCGACACCCCCACCCTGGGTGACCGCAGCTATCTCGCCCACGACGGCCGCGTCGCCCTCGTCGTCGACCCTCAGCGCGACATCGACCGCGTGCTGGCGCTGGCCGCCGACGCGGGCGTCACGATCACCCACGTCTTCGAGACCCACATCCACAACGACTACGTCACCGGCGGGTGGGCGCTCGCCCAGGCGACGGGCG
>JBDSSS010000068.1:0-8464 GCA_039928615.1 Terracoccus sp.
CCTCGAGCAGCGCGGCGATGCCCCCGTCGCCGTCGTGGACCTCGCGCAACCCCTCGAGCAGCGCGGTGAAGCCGTTGATCGCCGTGACCGAGCGGGTCGCGATGCCCGGGGCGTCACCGGCCCGGCCCAGCGCCGCGACGAAGGGGATCCGCTCCCGCTCGGCGAGGGCGGCCACGCACGCCTCGGCGCGGTCGCCGATGCCGCGCTTCGGGGTGTTGAGGATGCGTCGCAGGTTGACGGTGTCGGCCGGGTTGGAGATGACCCGCAGGTAGGCCAGCGCGTCCTTGACCTCGCGCCGCTCGTAGAAGCGGGTGCCACCGACGACCTTGTAGGGCAGGCCGACTCGCACCAGCACCTCCTCGATCGCGCGGCTCTGGGCGTTGGTGCGGTAGAAGACCGCGACGTCACCGGGCCGCACCTGGTTGCTCTCGGCCAGGTCGTCGATCTCCTTGGCGATGAAGGACGCCTCGTCGTGCTCGTTGTCGGCCACGTAGCCGGTGATCATCGCGCCGTCACCGGAGTCGGTCCAGAGGTTCTTGGCGCGGCGACCCTCGTTGCGGGCGATGACGGCGTTGGCCGCCCGGAGGATCCGCTGGGTCGAGCGGTAGTTCTGCTCGAGCAGGATCGTCTTGGCGTCGGCGTAGTCCTGCTCGAACTCGAGGATGTTGCGGATGCTCGCGCCGCGGAAGGCGTAGATCGACTGGTCGGAGTCGCCGACGACGCACAGCTCGGCCGGCGGGACGGCATACGCCTCCTCGGGACCGCGCACCGGCCCGACGAGCTCCCGGATCAGCTGGTACTGCGCCTGGTTGGTGTCCTGGTACTCGTCGACGAGCACGTGGCGGAAGCGGCGGCGGTAGTACTCGGCGACGTCGGGGAAGGCCTGCAGCACGTTGACGGTCATCATGATGATGTCGTCGAAGTCGAGCGCGTTGGCCTGGCGCAGCCGCCGCTGGTACTGCGAGTAGGCCTCGGCGACCATCCGGTCGTAGTGGTTGCCCTCGGCGACCTGGGCCGCGTAGGTCTCCTCGTCGACGAGCTCGTTCTTGAGGTTGCTCACCTGGTGGGTGAAGCCGCGCGGCGGGTAGCGCTTGGGGTCGAGGTCGAGGTCACGCAGCACGAGGCTCATCAGCCGCTGGCTGTCGGCGGCGTCATAGATCGAGAACGTCGACTTCATCCCGACCTTTGCGGCCTCCCGGCGAAGGATCCGCACGCACGCCGAGTGGAAGGTCATCACCCACATGGCGCGGGCGCGCGGACCGACGAGGGACGCGACCCGCTCGCGCATCTCGGCCGCGGCCTTGTTGGTGAAGGTGATGGCGAGGACCTGGCCCGGCTGGACTCCCCGCTCCCCGAGCAGCCACGCGATGCGGTGCGTGAGCACGCGGGTCTTGCCCGAGCCGGCGCCGGCGACGATGAGCAACGGGCTGCCCTCGTGGACGACCGCCTCGCGCTGGCTGGGGTTGAGACCGTTCAGGAGCGTCGCGGGGTCGACCCCGCCGGACCCCGGGGTTTGCCGCCCAGCCCCCGCCGCTTTCCCGCTCGCCGCCGCCTCGGCCCAGGTCGGCACCCCTTGCGCCGTCACGTCCGATCCTGAGGACCCCGAAGACCCCGACGGTCCGGGCTCGGGGGAGGCCTGGTCGCGGTCGAAGGCGGGGAAGGAGAGGTCGTCGAAGAGCGTGCTCATGATGGCGACCAGCCTACGTCGAACCGCCCACACCCCCGGCCGGGCCGCGCGGGCGCCGGTGCGACCGTCGGCGGCACGGGCCACAATGCGGGGGTGACCGACACCGCTGTTGACCCCACCGCTGACCCCGCCCCCTTCACGGTGCGCGACGCCACCCGCCATGACGTGCCCGACCTCATCCGGCTGGTCCGTGACCTCGCGCTGTACGAGAAGGAGCCCGCGGCGGCCACGGCGACCGAGGAGCAGTTCGCGGCGGCACTCTTGCCCGATGACGGCCACCCGGCAGCACACGCCCTCGTCGCCGAGAGGGACGGTCGGGTGGTCGGGATGGCCATCTGGTTCACCAGCTTCTCGACGTGGACCGGCCGGCACGGGCTGTGGCTCGAGGACCTCTTCGTCGAGCCCGAGCAGCGTGGTCTCGGCATCGGCAAGGCCCTGCTCGTGCGTCTCGCCGCGATCTGCGTCGAGCGCGACTGGACCCGCTTCGAGTGGTGGGTCCTCGACTGGAACACCCCTTCCATCGAGTTCTACCGCTCGCAGGGCGCGGTCGCCCAGGACGGGTGGACGACCTACCGGGTCGACGGCGAGGCGCTGACGACCCTCGCCCGCTCGAGCGGCTGATGGGCCGCGAGGCCGGTCGCCCGCTCTCCCCCGCCGACGCCCTGTGGCTCGACCTCGACCGGCCCGACAACCTCATGGTCATCGTCGCGGTCGTGCTCCTCGAGACCCGGCCCGACTGGGACTCCGTGCTCGAGGTCGTCCGCGAGCGGATGGTCGAGCGACACCCCGTCTTTGCCCAGGTCACCCGGCCGGCGCGGCGGCCCTGGCGCCGCCCGCGCTGGCACGACGACCCCGACTTCGACCTCGAGCGCCACGTCCGACGCACGACGCTGCCGGGCGCGGGGTCCGACGAGGCCCTCCAGGCCTACGTCGAGGGGCACCTGCACCAGCCGCTCGACCGCTCGCTGCCGCTCTGGGAGGTCCACCTCGTCGACGGCCATGGTGGGGGCGCCGCGCTCGTCTTCCGGATCCACCACGCCGTCGCCGACGGGATGGCGCTCACGCGGGTGCTGCTCGATCTGACCGACGCCATGCCCGGGGCGCCCGCTCCCGACCCCCCACGACGTGGCGATCGCTCCCGCGCCGGCGCCGCCCGCACCACCCTGGTCCGCCTCGCGCGGATCGTGCCGACCGTGGGCCAGCTGCTCTTCACCCGCCACCCGGTGAGCGTCGTCACCGGCGCCCCCGGGCGCCGCAAGCGCGTGCTGTGGACCGCGCCGCTCCCCCTCGCCGGCCTCAAGCAGGCCGGGAGCCTCGTCGACGCCACCCTCAACGACGTGCTGCTGAGCGGGGTCGCCGGCGCCCTGCACCGCTACCAGGTCGAGCACGGCGCCTCGCCCCGTGACCTCGTGACGATGGTGCCGGTCAACCTCCGCCCCCTCGACCGGCCACTGCCCCGCGACCTCGGCAACCGCTTCGCGCTCCTCTTCCTCCCGCTCCCGAGCCGCGTCGCCTCGCCCCGCGAGCGCCTCGCCGAGACCACCCGCCGGATGGACTGGCTCAAGGGCTCCCCCGAGGTCGCGCTCACGGCGTCGGTCATCGCGGTCATCGGCCGCACGACCGGGGGCCTGGGGCGCCGCGTCATCGACCACTTCGCCGACAAGGCGGTCGGCGTGACGACCAACGTGGCCGGACCCCGGGACCCGCGCCGGCTGGCCGGGGTCGACGTGGCGGGCGTGCTCGGGTGGGTGCCCGGGTCGGGGCGGCACACGGTCGGTTTCTGCGTCTTCACCTACGCCGAGACGGTGCGCGTCGGGCTCATGGCCGACGCCCGCGTCGTCGCCGACCCGGAGGCGCTGCTCGCTGCCTTCGAGCAGGAGCTCGCCGCGACCGTCGCCCTTGTCGACGCCGTCGACGCCGTCGACGCCGTCGACGCCGTCGACCACGGGCCCGTCCACCCCTGACCGCCGTCGAGGCGGGTCGTAGGGTTGCTCCATGACCTCTGCCACCAGCGTCTACGTCAGCGAGCCCGGTGACCGAAGCGTCCTCGACGTCCGCACCCACGACCTGCCCGACCCGGGCGCCGGTGAGGTGCAGGTCGAGGTGGCCGCGGCTGGCGTCAACTTCATCGACGTCTACAAGCGCCAGGGCGTCTACCCGGTGGCGACCCCCTTCGTCCTCGGCGAGGAGGGCGCGGGCACCGTCACCGCCCTCGGGGCCGGGGTGACCGGCGTGGCCGTCGGCGACCGCGTCGCGTGGTGCCAGTCCCCGGGCAGCGAGTCGACCGTCGTCAACAAACCGACCTCCGCCCTCGTCCCCGTCCCCGACGGGCTCGACCTCGAGGTCGCCGCCGCCGCGATGCTGCAGGGCCTCACCGCCCACTACCTCGTGACGAGCACGTATGCCGTCCAGCCCGGCGACGTCGCCCTCGTGCACGCCGCGGCCGGCGGGGTCGGGCAGCTGCTCGTGCAGATGGTGACCGCACGCGGGGCCACGGTCGTGGCGACCGCCGGCTCCGACGAGAAGCTCGCTGTCGCAAGGGAGCTCGGTGCCGAGCACCTCGTCAACTACACCGACGTCGACGACGTCGCCGGCGCCGTGCGCACGGCCGTCGGGCGTGGCGTCGACGTGGTCTACGACGGCGTGGGCAAGTCGACCTTCGACGCGTCCCTCGCCTCGCTGCGACCCCGCGGGATGATGGTGCTCTTCGGCGGCGCGAGCGGTCAGGTGCCACCCTTCGACCTCCAGCGGCTCAACGCGGGCGGATCGCTCTTCGTGACGCGCCCGACCCTGACGCACTACGTGGCCGACCGCGACGAGTACGAGTGGCGGGCGCGGGAGGTGCTCGGCGCCATCGCCGACGGCTCGCTGCGACTCGAGATCGGTGGCCGCTACCCGCTCGAGGGCGCGGCCGACGCCTACGCGGCGCTCGAGGGTCGGCACACCACCGGCAAGCTCATCCTGGTCCCCGGAGCATGAGCGGCACGCTGTTCCGACACGCACGGATCCGCACGGGCGTCGCCGACGCCCCGTGGACCGACGCGCTGCTCGTCGAGGACCGACGTGTCGTCGCCGTCGGGGCCGAGGCCCGGGAGCGTGCCGGCGCCGCCGAGGTCGTCGACCTACCCGGCGCCGTCGTGATGCCGGGACTGCACGACGCCCACATCCACACCGCCTGGGTCTCGCGCGACCTCGCCTCCGTCGACCTGCGCGAGGCCGCATCGCTCGAGGAGGCCCTCGGGCTGCTGCAGACCCACGTCGCCGGGCTCGCCCCCGGACAGTCGGTGCGCAGCGGCCGGTGGAACCACAACCGCTGGGCCGTCGCGGTCCAGCCCGACCGGCACGCCCTCGACACCGTCTGTCCCGACCGGGTCGCCGTCCTCGACAGCGTCGACGGTCACACCGTCTGGGTGAACTCCGTCGCCCTCCAGCGGGCCGGCATCACCCGAGACACCCCCGACCCCGTCGGCGGGGAGATCGTTCGCGACGGCTCGGGCGAGGCGACCGGGATCCTGCGCGAGTCGGCCCAGGAGCTCGTCCTCGGCGTGCTCGACGACGAGCCCCTCCGGCCGCTCGTCGAGCGCTGCCACGACCACCTCCTGTCGGTGGGGCTCACCGCGATCACCGACTTCGACGGTGAGGACGCGCGAGCGGCCTACCTCGCGATGCACGCCGACGGCCGGCTGCGCCTGAGGGTCACCAAGGCGGTGCGCGACGGCGACCTCGAGCTCGCGATCCACGAGGGCCGCCACTCGGGCCAGGGCGACGACCTGCTGCGGGTCGGCCCGGTCAAGTTCTTCAGCGACGGGGCCCTCGGCTCCCAGACCGCGCACATGACGGAGTCGCTCGTCGGCCACGAGGGCTGCGGCATCGCCGTGACCCCCTACCCGGTCCTGCTCGAGCGGGTCCGGATGTCGCTCGCGGCCGGGCTCGACGTCGCGACCCACGCCATCGGCGACGAGGCCAACCGGCTCGTGCTCGACGCCTACACCGTGCTCCGCGGCGAGGGCCTCACCGGTGGGCTGCGGGTCGAGCACGCCCAGCACGTCCGGCCGGTCGACATCCCCCGCTTCCGGGCGCTCGACGTCATCGCCTCGATGCAGCCGAGCCACTGCACCGCCGACCACGAGATCGTCGACGCCCTCATCGGACCCCGCCGGGTGTCCACCTACGCCTGGCGGACCTTCCTCGACGCGGGGGTCCGGCTCGCCTTCGGCTCCGACGCCCCGGTCGAGGACCCCAACCCGTTCCACTCCCTGCACGCGGCCGTGACCCGGCAGCGGGCCGACGGGACCCCGATCGGCGGGTGGCACCCCGAGCAACGGGTCACCCTCGACGAGGCCGTCCACGCCCACACGGTGGTGGCCCACGCCGCGGCTGGCCGGACCGACGTCGGCCGGCTCGCTCCCGGCCAGCTCGCCGACCTCGTCTGCCTCGACCGCGACCTGTGGGAGCTCGAGGAGCGCGACCCGGCCGCGATCCGCGACGCGACGGTGCTCGAGAGCGTCATCGGTGGAGAGTCCGTCTGGACCGCGGGCTGAGCCCAGCGGCATACCGCCGGCCCGGCCGCTCGGACCCACGAAGTCCTGAAGTCGGTGCTGGCTGAGCAGGGCTGACAGCGGCCAGGTCGACTTCGTGGGTCCGACGGGCCTGTGGATGACGTCAGCGGCCGGGTGACGCCGACCTCCAGAGTGGCGAGATGCCCTCGCTCACCGACACCCTGACCCAACTCGGTGGGGTCGCGACGCGGAGCGAGCTGCTCGCCGTGACGAGCCGGGGCGCCGTGAGGCGGGCCCTGGCGGACGGCTCGGTCCACCGTCCGCGCCGCGGCCGCTACGTCCTGCCCCAGGTAGACGAGTCGCGACGGGTCGCCCACGAGCTGTCAGGCGTGGTGGCACTGCGTTCGGCTGCGCTGGCCCATGGCTGGAAGGTCCGGACCGTGCCGGAGCGACCCGAGGTGATCGTGCCGCGCGATCGCACGGTGCGGACGGAATCCCGGGAGCGGGCCCTGATCCGGCGTTGCGCCCTCGGTCCGCGCGAGATCGACGGCGGCGTCACGACCCCGCTGCGGACCGTCGTCGACTGCGCCCGCCACCTGCCCTTCGAGGAGGCGCTCTCGGTGGCCGACTCCGCCCTGCGCAGCGGGGCGCTCCGACCGGCCGACCTCGCGAGCGCCGCCCGCGACGTGCACGGTGCGGGGCGCACGCGGGTGCTGCGGGTGCTGACCGAGGCCGACGCCCGGGCCGCCAACCCGTTCGAGTCGAGCCTGCGCGCCATCGCCCTCGACGTGCGGGGCCTCGCCGTCGTGCCCCAGGTCGGGATCCGCGTCGCTGGTGGGGTCCGGATCGTGCCCGACCTCGTCGACGTCGAGCTCGGGCTCGTGCTCGAGGCCGACAGCCACGAGTTCCACACCGGCCGTGCACGCCTGACGAGCGACTGCTGGCGCTACGACGAGCTGCTGCTCGCCGGGTGGCGCGTGCTGCGCTTCACGTGGGAGCAGGTGATGTTCCGCCAGCCGTGGGTGCGCTCGGTCCTGGTTCGCGCCGTGGTCCTGATCGGCCACTGAGACCCGCAAACCGGCGGGCTCGCCGATCACCTCAGCGTGAACCGCCCGCCGAACCGAGCCTTCGTGGGTCAGACGGACGCCGTCGTCACCAGAGGGCGGCGACGAGCGTGGCGGCGATGCCCGCCCCACCGGCGACGTCGAGCAGGCGACCGGTGTCCTTGCCCTTGCGGGCGCGGGCCGCGCCGATCTCGGCGGCCGCGACGACGACGATCGCCAGCAGGAGCTTGACGCCGATCTTCGTGTGGTTGACCGAGAAGTCGTCGGTCGAGCTGCTCTCGGCCAGCCCGACGAGCGCGAGGCCGGTGACGAGCTGGGCGCGGGCTCCCCAGACGATCGGGGCGGTGACGGTCCGCCCGGAGCGCACCGCGATCCAGCCGCCCACGACGGCTGCCATCCCGAGCAGGTGGAGGGTCAGGAGGAGCTTGTGTGCGAGGTCCATGCCGCTCAGCCTAGTGAGCCCGCCGCCGGCCCCAGGACGGTGGCGAGGTCGCGCCAGCTGCTCGACATCGGCAGGTCGGCCAGCTCGTGCCGCCGGAACCACCGCGCGTCCGACGTCGTGCCGCCGACGTCGTGGATGACGATCTCCGTCGGCTCCGGGCAGGTCGCCGCGTAGACGATGCGGACCGCGTGGAAGTCCTCGAGCACGCCGGTGGGCGCGCGCCCCACCCAGTGCTGCGACTGGACGGTGACGAGGTCGCCGAGGACGACCCGCTGTCCGGTCTCCTCCCACACCTCCCGGTGCAGGCCCTGGGCCGGCGACTCCCCCGGGTCGAGGCCGCCCCCGGGCAGCCCCCACGACCCGGCCACCCGCGTCTGCGAGGTGAACTGAGTCAGCAACAGGCCCGGCGCCCCGGACACGACGGCGTAGGCGGCGACCCGCTGGTGGGGCTCGCCCTCCTCCCCGGGGGCGACGTCGTCATCGCGGTCGACGGGCTCCCCCTCGGGGCGTATGCCGTCCAGCTCGGTCACGCGGTAGGTGAGCTCGATCGCCCCGTCGTGCCGCAACCCGGCCGACGCGACCGACCCGACGGCCCAGCCCTCGGCGGCAAGGACCCCGTCGGGGTGCCGGCCGTGGTGCAGGCGTGCCTCGGCCACGGGCCGACCGGACGGGTCGATCCCGACGACGACGACCCCGCCCGGCACGTTGGTCCTCATCGCCGCACCGCCCCGACGGCGCGCTCGTACTCGCCGAGGGCCACGTCGACGACGGC
>JBDSSS010000069.1:0-13195 GCA_039928615.1 Terracoccus sp.
CGCTCCACGGGGCGCACCAGGCAAGCAACCTCGTCACCGCCGTCGCGGCCGTCGAGGCCTTCGTCGGCGGCGGCACCCAGCCGATCGAGCACGAGATCCTGCTCGCGGCGACGGCGGCGATGACCTCCCCGGGTCGGCTCGAGATCGTGCGGCGTTCGCCGACCGTGCTCGTGGATGCCGCCCACAACCCGGCCGGTGCCCGGTCGCTCGTCGCGGCGCTCGAGGAGGCCTTCGCCTTCACCCGCCTCGTCGGGCTCGTCGGGATCGTGGCTGACAAGGACGCCGCCGCGATCCTCGAGGTGCTCCAGCCCGCGCTCGACCACGTCGTGCTGACCCGGTCGTCGTCGCCGCGCGCGATGTCACCGACGCGGCTCGGCCAGCTCGCGGTCGAGGTCTTCGGGGAGGACCGGGTGACCGTCGTCGACCACCTCCCGGACGCCCTCGAGCAAGCGGTCACCCTCGCGGAGGAGAACGGCATGGGCGGCGGCGTCGTCGCCACCGGCTCGGTCATCACCGCCGCCGAGGTGCGGATGCTCCTCGGGCGCACCGAGGTCTGAGGCCCCGCACCGCCGCTCGTCAGTCGCTCGTCAGTCGCTCGTCCCGGTCCCACCCCGTTCCACCCCCCGTAGGCTGGAGCCATGCACCCGTTGTTCAAGCTCGTCCTCATCCTCGCGGTCATCGCCGTGGGCGTCGTCCTCTACGGACGCGTCTTCGGACGCCGTGACGCGGACGGGGACTACGTGGGGGTCACCGAGGGCGTGCGTGCCAAGGTGAGCCGGGAGATCAGTGCCGGGCACAAGGTCAACGCCATCAAGATCTACCGCGAGGCGACCGGGGCGCCGCTCGCTGACGCCAAGCGTGCCATCGACTCCTGGTTCGTGCCCGGCAAGGGTCCGGGCGTCAAGGACGCCGCCTCGGCCTGGACGGAGGGCCGCCTGACCGACGAGGCCCGCAGCCGGATCAGCTCGCTCGTCGCGGCGGGTCGCACCGACGACGCCCGCGACCTCTACGCCGACGCCACCGGCGCGAGCGCCACCGAGGCGCGGGCGATCATCCGCTCCTGGGACCCGAGCCAGGACTACTGAGGCCACCGTGACCGCGTCGCTCTTCTACGGCACGACCGGAAAATTCACCTGGCGGATGCTCGCCACGGTGCTCGGCGGCCAGTCCCTCTGTGTCTTCTTCGGCGCGCTCGTCGCTCGCGCCATCGCCGCGTCGGGTGACGACGGAGGGCGCTCGACGGCATACCTGCTCGTCGGCTCCGGACTCGCGGTGCTCTGCATCGTCGGCGCCGGGATGCTGCGCCGGCCGTGGGGGCTCACCCTCGGCTGGCTCGTCCAGGTTGCCACCTTCGCGAGCGCGCTCGTCGTGCCGATGATGCTCGCCGTCGGCCTCATCTTCTCGGCGCTGTGGGTCACCTGCCTCGTGCAGGGCACGAAGATCGACCGGGAGCGGGCCGCTAGGGTGGACGCGTGACCACCGAACGCTCCCTCGTCCTCGTCAAGCCCGACGGTTTCAAGCGCGGCCTCACCGGGGAGGTGCTGCGTCGGATCGAGTCCAAGGGCTACACGCTCGCGGCCCTCGCCGTGCTGACGCCCACCCGCGAGCAGCTCGCCGCCCACTACGCGGAGCACGAGGGCAAGCCGTTCTACGAGCCCCTCGTGGAGTTCATGAGCTCGGGCCAGGTGACCGCGGTCGTCGTCGAGGGGCAGGACTGCATCAAGGGCTTCCGGTCCCTCGCGGGCTCGACGAACCCGACCGATGCCCCTCCCGGCAGCATCCGCGGTGACCTCGGCCGTGACTGGGGCACGAAGGTCCAGCAGAACATCGTCCACGGCTCGGACTCCGCGGAGTCCGCCGCGCGCGAGATCGGCATCTGGTTCCCGCACCTCTGACCGTCGTCGGGGCAGGATCGTCACCATGAGCACCCGGCCGCGCTTCCGCACGCTCGGCCGCGACCTCGCGATCGACTTGGGCACCGCCAACACGCTCATCCACGTTCGGGGCCGCGGCGTCGTCGTCGAGGAGCCGTCCGTCGTCGCCGTCGAGGTCGGCACCGGACGGCTCGTCGCGGCCGGCTCCCGCGCCAAGGAGATGCTGGGCCGCGCCCCCGGCACGATCCGCGCGGTGCGTCCGCTGCGCGACGGCGTCGTCTCCGACGCCGACGAGACGGAGCGGATGCTGCGCTGGTTCATCGACCGGGTGGGCACCTCCCGGCTCGTCCGGCCGCGGATGGTGCTCTGCGTGCCGAGCGAGGTGACCGGTGTCGAGCGCCGCGCGCTCGAGGACGCCGCGACCCGCTGCGGGGCCCGCAGGGTCTACATGATCGAGGAGCCGATGGCCGCCGCGATCGGCGCCGGGCTGCCCGTCGAGGAGACCAGGGCCAGCATGGTCGTCGACATCGGTGGCGGCACGACCGACGTCGCCGTGATCAGCCTCGGCGGCATCGTCACGTCCAACTCGCTGCGCACCGCCGGCGACGAGATCGACGAGGCGCTGGTCAGCCACGTCAAGAGCGAGTACTCCCTCCTGCTCGGGGAGCGCAGCGCCGAGGACATCAAGGTCGCCGTCGGCTCGGTCTTCCCGCTCCGGGAGGAGCTGACGACCCGGGTGAGCGGGCGTGATCTCGGCACCGGCCTGCCCAAGACGGTCGAGGTGGGATCCGCCGAGGTGCGGCGGGCCATCGAGGCCCCCGTCCTGCAGATCTTCGAGCTCGTGCGCGCCACGCTCGACGTGTGCCCGCCCGAGCTCGCGGGCGACGTGCTCGACAGGGGCATCACCCTCACCGGCGGCGGGGCGCTGCTGCGCGGTCTCGACGAGCGGATGCGGCACGAGCTGGGGGTGCCCGTCCGGGTCGCCGAGGACCCCCTTCGGGCCGTCGTGCGCGGCGCGGGTCGGTGCGTCGACGACTTCGCCAGTCTCGAGCGCGTCCTCGTCGGCGACCACCGGGCCTAGCCGGGCGATGGAGTCCACCACCCGCCGCCGGCTGCTCGGCCTGCTCGTCGCCGTGACCGTCGGTCTGCTCGTCGCCGACCTCGCCGGTTGGGCCGGCGCCGACACCGTGCGGCGCGCCGGCGGGGCCGTCTTCGGGCCGGTGCAGCGCGCTCTCTCCGGAGCGCCCCCCGACGAGCTCGCGCGGCTCGCGGCCGAGAACGTCCGGCTCCGCGAGACCAACGCCGCCCAGACGCGCGAGCTCGAGGGCCTGACCGAGCTGCGCCGGCTACTCGGCACGGAGGTGGCCGGGAGCCACCGCCTCGTCGGCGCGCGAGTCGTCGCGACCGCTCTGAGCCCCCTTGGTGGGCGCAGCCTCACCCTCGACGCCGGGTCGCGTGACGGTGTCGTCACCGACGTCACCGTCATGTCCGCGGACGGGCTGGTGGGCCGGGTCGTCGCGGTCTCCCCGTGGACCTGCGACGTCCAGGTGCTCGGCAGCGCCGGGTCGGTCGTCGGCGTGCGGGTCGGCACGGCGGGCACGATGGGCACCGTCGCCGCCTCGAGCGCGGGCACCGACGTCACGCGGGCCCGCGGCACGCTCGTGCTCGCCCTCGTCGAGCCCGGCACCCCCGCCGTCGGTGACCTGGTGCGCACTCTCGGCAGCATCGACGAGCGTCCGTATGCCGCTGGGCTCGTCGTCGGGACCGTGACCGCCGTCGACCCCGACCGGGGTGGCGCGACCCGGACGGCGACCGTCGTCCCCGCCGTCGACCCCGACGCCGTCGACGTCGTGGGCGTCCTCCTGCCCACCGCGCGGGCCACCCCCCGGGCGACGTCGGGAGCGGGGGCGACCGGATGAGGGTGACCCTGCTCGGACTGGGGCGGACCGTCTACGTCATCGTCGCCGCCCTGCTCAGCGCGACGTTCCTGCCCCGCCTGGGCGTGCCCGCCGACCGGGTGCCCGACCTCGTCCTCATCGGGGTCGCGGCGAGCGCCGTGCTGCGCGGCCCGGTCCACGGCGCCCTGCTGGGCCTGGCCGCAGGCTGGGTCGTCGAGCTGGTGCCGCCGGTGGGCGACCCGATCGGCCTGACCCCGCTGGTGCTGATGGCCGGCGGCCTCCTCGCCGGGTCCTTCCGCCGCACGTCCTCGAACTCCTTCCTGCGAGCCCTCGGTGCTCTGGCGGCGGCCTCGGTCGTCGTGATCGCCGGGCGGTGGGCGGCCGCGATCGTGGCCGAGGATGGTTTCGCCCCGACGGAGGGGCTCGGACAGCTCGTCGCGACCGTCGTCACCGCGTTGATCGTGCTGCCGCTGCTGCTCGCGGCCGACGGCGCGCTCGTGCGGCGGAGGCTCGGGTGAGCCGGGCTCGGCCGCAGCGCCGGCGGGCCGGGGCGGCCCCGTGGGTCGTGCTCGCCCTGCTCGTGTCGCTCTTCGCCCTGCTCGTGGGCAGGCTGGGCCAGGTCCAGCTCGTCCAGAGCGCCGAGATCGTCGAGCGGGCCCGCGCCCTGACCACCCGCGACGTCACCGACCACGCGCTGCGCGGTCGCATCCTCGACGCGGCGGGGCGGCCGCTCGTCGCCAACAGCTTCAGCACCACCGTGACGGTCGACCGGGCCGTGCTCGCCGATGCCGCCGACGACGGGCGGGCCCTCATCACCGACGTCGCACGCACCCTCGATCTGCCCTTCGACGCCCTCTGGGGCAAGACCACGCTCTGCGGCACCGTCGGGGCGCCCCGCGCTCCGGCCTGCTTCAACGGCTCGCCCTACGTGCCGATCCCCGTCGCCACCGGCGTCGACGCCCGGGCCGCCGTGACGCTGCTCGAACGCCCCGAGCGCTACCCCGGGGTGGGCGTCGTGGCCGAGGCGGCCCGCAGCTACCCGGAGCCCGACCGGGCCCTCGCGCCGCACGTGCTGGGCTGGGTGGGCCGCGCCAACGCGGCGGAGGTGAAGGACAGCGGCGGCCGGGTCGACGCCGAGGACGACGTGGGCCGCTCGGGCCTCGAGCAGCAGTACGACTCCGTCCTGCGCGGGACGAACGGCCGGACCGTCGTCGCCGTCGACCCGCGCGGCATCGTCACCTCGACCGTCTCCCGGACGCCGCCCGTCCCCGGGCGTGACGTGCTGACCCACCTCGACGCCCGCCTCCAGCAGCGCACCGAGGCGGCACTGGCCACGGCCGTGAGCACCGCCCGCACGGAGAAGTTCGCCGCAGACTCGGGCGCCGCCGTGGTCATGGACGTCACGAACGGCGCCGTCGTCGCGGCGGCCAGCTATCCGGCATACGACCCGGGGGTGTTCACCGGTGGCGTGAGCGCCGCCGAGCTCGCCCGCCTGACCGACCCCGAGGCGGGGACGCCGCTGCGGTCGCGGCTGACCGCGGAGACCTTCCCGCCCGCCTCGACGTTCAAGGTGATCTCCGTGCCGGCGGCGGTCAACGCGGGCGCGTCACTGACCGGCACCTATGACTGCTCGCCGAGCCTGACGATCGGCAACCGGGTCTTCAACAACTACGAGTCCCGCGGCTACGGGATGATCGACCTGCACAAGACCCTCGTCGTCTCGTGCGACACCGTCTTCTACCGGTTCGCCTACGACGCCTGGGTCGCCCAGGGCGCCCTCACGGCGCCTGTCGACGTGGCGGACCCGTTCGTCGAGATGGCCCGCGACTTCGGGATCGGTCGACGGACCGGCATCGACCTGCCGGGGGAGGCCGCCGGGCGCGTGCCCGACCGGGCCTGGAAGAAGTCCTACTGGGAGGCGACCAAGGACGCCACGTGCCGCCGCGCGAAGACGGGCTACCCCGACCTCGCCCGCACCGACCCCGAGCGGGCGACCTACCTCACCACCCTCGCGGTCGAGAACTGCGCGACCGGCTACCAGTACCGCCCCGGTGATGCCGTGAACTTCTCCATCGGGCAGGGCGACCTCGCCGTGACACCCGTGCAGATGGCCGGCGTCTACGCGGCCCTCGCGAACGGCGGCACGTTGTGGCAGCCCCAGGTGGCGGCGGGCTTCCGCTCTGCCGACGGCACGACGACGCCGCTGCCGCCGAAGCGGATGGGCACGGTGCCGCTGCGCACCGACGTGCTCGACTACGTCCGGTCCGCGCTCGGCGACGTCACGCGGCCCGGCGGGTCCGCCGGCACCGCCTTCGCCGGCTTCCCCCAGGACCGCTACCCGGTCGCCGGGAAGACGGGCACGGGGGAGGTCTACGGTGAGCAGGCGACGGCATGGTTCGCCGGCTACGGACCGACGACGAGCCCGAGGTATGCCGTCGTCGTCGTCGTCAGCCAGGGCGGCTCCGGCTCGAAGGTGGCCGCGCCCGCCGTGCGCCAGATCTTCGACGCCATCGTCTCGTTGCACCTGTGACCAGAGCCTGTGAGGGACCGCCGTGGACGACTACGTGAAGAGTGACGCCCGGGTCGTCGAGGCCCTCGACCGGGCCTGGGCGCGGAGCCGGCTGTCGGTCCGCTCCCGCGTGGCCATGGTCCGCTCGCGGGGCTTCCTGCTGCTCCAGTGCGCGACCGCGGCGGGGTTCGCATGGTGGTTCGCGAGGGACGTGCTCGGTCACGCCTCCCCCTTCTTCGCGCCCATCGTCGCCGTCGTCTGCCTCGGCATGTCCTACGGCCAGCGGCTGCGACGCGTCTTCGAGGTCGCCATCGGCGTCGCCGTCGGCATCTTCATCGCCGACGTCTTCGTCCACGTCGCCGGGAGCGGGCCGTGGCAGATCGCGGCCGTCGTGCTCGTCTCGATGAGCGTCGCGATCCTGCTCGACGGCGGGCCCCTGCTGATCACCCAGTCCGCCGTCCAGGGCATCGTCATCGCCGCGCTCGGGGCGAGCCCCGGGCAGGCCTTCCTGCGCTGGACGGACGCGTTGATCGGGGGAGGGGTCGCCCTCGTCGCGGCCACCGTCGTCCCTCAGGCCCCGCTGCGCCGTCCGCGGGTCGCCGCAGCGGGGGTCACCCGCAAGATCAGCGAGCTGCTCCGACGGGCGGCCGAGAGCGCGGAGGACACGGCGGTCGAGGAGGCCGCCGCGGTGCTCGCGTCCGCCCGCGGCACCGAGGCCCTGCTCCGCGAGCTCCAGACGGCGGCCGACGAGGGGATGTCGGTGCTGTCGAGCTCGCCCTTCGCCCGCGGGCAGGCACCCGGGGTGCGCTCGATGGCCGAGCTCGTCGAGCCGCTCGACCGGGCCATGCGCAGCACCCGCGTGCTCGTGCGGAGGGTCACGGTCTCGGTGGGGCGGGGCGAGCAGATGCCGCCGGAGTACCACACCCTGCTCCACGACCTCGCGGAGGCGACGGACGTCATCGGGCGGGCCCTCGCCGAGAACGCGTCGCCCGCGGTGGGCCGACCGGCCCTGCTCCGGGTCGCGGCCCTGAGCGGGGAGGTGCCGCGGACCTCGAGCCTGGCGACCGAGACGGTGCTCGCGCAGATCCGCTCCGTCATCGTCGACCTGCTCCAGGTCACCGGCCTGGGCATCGACGACGCGATCGCGGCGATGCCCCGGGAGCGACCGCGCGACTGAGGAGTCGGACGACCGGCGTGTCCGGGAACGGCGTGTCCGGGAACGGCGATGCCGCCGGGCCGAGGTCCCTGGGGACCCGGCCCGGCGGCATACCGGGTGGCGCTCGTCAGGCCGACGGCGTCGTCTCGTGCGGTCCCACGTCGAGCTTCACGACGCGGGGGTCCCCGGCGTCGGCGAAGTAGTCGGCGGGGATCGTCTCGTCGTGGCCCTCGGCGGCCTTGAAGGCGCGGAAGGCGAACGTCGCGAGCACGGCCACGATGAGGTTGATCGTGAACGCGGTGAGCGCGATGTAGCCCATCTCGCCGATGCCGGGGATCGCGGCGACCGAGCCACCGAAGTGCGCCTTCGTCACCGGGTTGATGACGTTGTAGGCGGCGATGCTGCCGTAGGCCATGCCCGCGGCCCAACCGAGCAGCAGCGCCCGGCGGTGGAACCACCGCGTGTAGAGGTAGAAGACCACCGACGGGAACGTCTGCATGATCCAGATGCCGCCGAGCAGCTGGAAGTTGAGGGCGTTCGTCTTGTCCAGGGCGAGGACGAAGACCAGCGCGAACGCCTTGACGACGAGCGAGGTGAGCTTGGAGACCTTCGCCTCCTGCTTCGGCGTCGCATCCGGCTTGATCCACGTCTTGTAGATGTTGCGGGTGAAGGTGTTGGAGGCGGCGATGGACATGATCGCGGCCGGCACGAGCGCGCCGATCGCGATCGCGGCGAAGGCGACCCCGGTGAACCACGAGGGGAAGAAGTCCTCGAAGAGCTGCGGGACGACCAGCTGCGGGTTGGGCTTGCCGTCGAGGCCGATCGGCTTCGTTCCCGCGGCGATGGCGACCCAGCCGAGCAGGGCCAGCAGGCCGAGCAGGAACGAGTAGGCCGGCAGGATCGAGGCGTTCTTGCGAATCGTCGTGCGGCTCTTGGCCGACAGCGTCGCCGTGACCGAGTGCGGGTACATGAACAGCGCCATGGCAGAGCCGAGGGCAAGGGTCGCGTAGGCCCAGTACTGGCCGGTGGCGGGGATGAAGGCACCGGTCTTCTTGCCGGTGGCCGCGTTGACCGACTCCATCTTGCCCTGCGCCGCGTCGAAGATGTTGGACCAGCCGCCGACCTTCGAGGGCAGGTAGATCACCGCGACGATGATGACGAGGTAGATGAGGATGTCCTTGACGAAGGCGATGATCGCCGGCGCCCGAAGGCCCGAGGTGTAGGTGTAGAGCGCGAGGACGACGAAGGCGATGAAGATCGGCGCGTCCTTGGCGAGCCAGTTGTCACCGCCACCGACACCCGCCACCTCGAGGACGGCCTGGATGCCGACGAGCTGGAGGGCGATGTAGGGCATCGTCGCGAGGAAGCCGGTGACGGCGACCGCGAGCGTGAGGCTTCGCGAGCCCGACCGGCCCTGGACGAAGTCGGCGGGGGTGACGTAGCCGTGGCGGTGCGAGACCGACCACAGACGCGACATGAAGATGAAGATGATCGGGTAAAGGATGATCGTGTAGGGCACGGCGAAGAAGCCGCTCACCGCTCCGGCCGAGAACATCGCGGCGGGCACCGCGACGAACGTGTATGCCGTGTAGAGGTCGCCGCCGAGCAGGAACCACGTGATCCACGTGCCGAAGGAACGGCCGCCGAGACCCCACTCCTCGAGGCTGTCCATGCTCGCCGGGCGACGCCAGCGCGAGGCCCAGAAGCCGGCGACGGCGACGACGACGAAGAAGAAGATGAGGACCGCGAGGGCGACCCCGTTGACGCTCGTGTCGGCGACGGTGGCGAGGGCGTTCATCGAAGGTCCTTCCCGTCGGTGCGGCCATCGGTCTGGTCGGTCTGGTCGGTCTGGTCGGCCGGGTCGAGGAACTCGGTCCCGTCCGCCGTCATCGGCACGTGCGGTCGGGCCTTGAGCACGATGCGGTAGGCCGAGTAGGTCAGCGCCGAGCAGAGGATGACCCAGAGGAACTGGTACCAGATGAAGAAGGGGAAGGCGCCGAGGCGGGGGCCGTCCTTCGCGTAGGTGCCCACGAGCATCAGCGCGACGACGGGGATGAGGAGCAGGAACGCGGCGAGGGCGAGCAGGCCCTTGTTCGCCGGTGGCGCTGCGTGGTGGTGCGGGGCGGGGCTCACGCGAGGACCTCCGTTGGTCTGGCTCGGGTCGTTCGACCCGGAGCGGCTCGTGGCAGTTCGTTGAGGCAATTCGATGTCGTGCGTCGCGGAACCTACTCCCCTTCGGACCCCCAGCGGGGCCAGCGACACCCGGCAATTCGGAGCCGGTGACCTCTGACTCCCGCCGCACGCGGGGAGGGACCTCACCGATAGGCTGTTGGCATGGCTGATTTCGATGTCGTTGTGCTCGGTGCCGGTCCCGGTGGCTACGTCGCGGCGATCCGCGCGGCCCAGCTGGGCAAGAAGGTCGCGGTCGTCGAGAAGCAGTACTGGGGAGGTGTCTGCCTCAACGTCGGCTGCATCCCCAGCAAGGCGCTGCTCAAGAACGCCGAGCTGTCCCACACGCTGACCCATGACAAGGCGAAGTTCGGCATCGAAGGCGACGCCACGATGTCCTACGGCCCCACCTTCAAGCGCAGCCGCCAGGTGTCCGCGGGCATCGTCAAGGGCGTCCACTTCCTGATGAAGAAGAACAAGATCGAGGAGATCGACGGCTGGGGGACCCTCACCGGGGCCACGTCGATGGACATCGCCCTCAACGACGGCGAGCAGCGCTCGATCACCTTCGACAACCTCATCCTCGCCACCGGCGCCGTCACGCGGATGATCCCGGGCGTCGAGCTGAGCGACAACGTCGTGACCTACGAGGAGCAGATCCTCGACGAGAACCTTCCCGGCTCGATCATCATCGCCGGGTCGGGCGCCATCGGCGTCGAGTTCGCCTACGTGATGACGAACTTCGGCGTCGACGTGACGATCGTGGAGTTCCTCGACCGGATGGTGCCGACCGAGGACGCCGACATCTCCAAGGAGCTGCTCAAGCACTACAAGAAGCTCGGCGTGAAGGTCATGCTCGGCACCAAGGTCGAGTCCGTCGAGGACACCGGGTCGGGCGTTCGCGTCACGGTGAGCCCGGCCAATGGCGGCGACGAGCAGGTCCTCGAGGCCGACCGGCTGCTCTCCGCGATCGGCTTCGCCCCCCGCACCGAGGGCTACGGTCTCGACGCGGTCGGCGTGGAGCTGACCGACCGGGGCGCCATCGCCATCGACGAGTACTGCCGCACCAACGTCCCCAACGTCTACGCCATCGGCGACGTCACCGCCAAGCTGATGCTCGCCCACGTCGCCGAGGCGATGGGGATCGTCGCGGCCGAGACCCTCGCAGGTGCGGAGACGATGGCCATCGACTACACCTTCATCCCGCGGGCGACCTTCTGCCAGCCGCAGATCGGCTCGATGGGCCTGTCCGAGGCGCAGGCCAAGGAGGCCGGCCACGAGGTGCGCACGGCGACCTTCCCCTTCTCGGCCAACGGCAAGGCCATGGGTCTCGGCGACGCCGTCGGGTTCGTCAAGGTGATCGCGGACGCCGAGCACAACGAGATCCTCGGGGCGGCGATGATCGGACCCGACGTCACCGAGCTGCTGCCGGTCCTCAACCTCGCGCAGACCTGGGACCTCACCGCCGACGAGATCTCCCGCACCGTGTTCGCGCACCCGACGCTGGGCGAGGCCGTCAAGGAAGCCGTCCACGGCATCGCCGGCCACATGATCAACTTCTGACGGATGCCGCGCCGGCGCCGTCATCACAGGGCGGCGCTCGCGCTGTCCCTCGCCTGTGCGACGTCGTTCGTCGGGGGTTGCACGGCCACGACCTCGGCGTCCGCTGGTGCGTCGGGTGCTGCGTCGTCCGGCCTGCAGCCGGCCTCGGGCGCGCCGACCAACGAGCCGAACGTCGGCGGGACAGCGGGTCCGGGCGCCACGGGCGACACGAGCGTTGCGGCCGGCGGGCCCTCGAGGGCGGCCGCCCCGACCCCGCAGGCGCTCGCGTCGGGGATGACGCCCGTGCCCGGGGCCGTGACCTGCACGATCACCCGTGACCTCGCCGCTGGCGAGGTGCCGGTGCGGCCCGACCTGCTCTGGCCGGAGCTGACGCGCAAGACCTTCGGGGCGACCGAGACGCGCTCGCGTCACCAGCCGGGCTGCGGCACGACGCGACCGGCGGACCCGGACTGCACGGTCAGCTTCCCGTTCACGGTCCAGGTCCAGCAGGACGTCGTGCTCGCCTTCGGCCTCGACCGCCTCGTCACCGGGGCCGGGCGCGCCACCCCCGCCCGGGGCGCGGCCGGTCGGGCACCGGAGCGGATCGTCGGCTACAGCATGTTCGTCTTCCCGACTGGCACGAGCGGCACGAGCGGCGAGGCTGCGTCGGCCTGGGTGCGCTCTGCGGTCGAGCGGTGCTCGGGCGGCCGGAGCGGTCGGCTCGGGGGAGTGGACGGCCTCGTCGGCAGCCTCGCCAGCCCGGACGCGAGCCCGGGCCGGGCACGCACGCTCTTCCTCGTCCGCGGTGACCGCGCACTGTGGGTGGTGCTCGACGGCGGCTCGTGGTCGCCGCCGGTCGACCGTCAGGCGGTCGGCGCCGCTGTCACGGCCCTGCTCGCCCGCTGACGGCAGCTCGACCGGGTCCGGACATGCCGGACGCCCGGCACCTCATGGGGTGCCGGGCGTCCGGGTGTGGCAGTGGCTGCCGGTCAGTACCAGTGCTTGCGTCCGCCGATGGCGCGACCGGTCGCGCCGAGGACGGCGAGGACGGCACCGACGACGAGCAGGATGATGCCGATCGTGGTGAGGATGCTGATCTTGGCGAAGATGCCGATCAGCAGGAGGATGAGGCCGAGAACGATCATGTGAAACGTCTCCTTCGTGTGGGGGGTCCCGAGTCGCCTCACCCTTACCCACGTGAGCCTCCGTCGCAACACGCCGCGCGGATCAGAACCGCCCAAAAGGGATGTTGAGGCCGCGGTCGGGCACCGACGGCGTACCGCCGGGAGGGCCCCTCGCACCGATTAGGGACCGCCGCAGGCCCGCTGATACCCTGAGGACGCCGTGCAATCGGCCGCGGATTCGATAGCGCCCAGGTGGACATGCCCTGGAGCACCGCGCAACGAGATGAGAAGGAGTCGGTTCACCCATGCCATTGGAAGCTGACGTGAAGAAGCAGATCATGACCGAGTACGCCACGGTCGAGGGCGACACCGGCTCCCCCGAGGTGCAGATCGCGATGCTGACGCAGCGCATCAAGGACCTCACCGAGCACTCGCGGGCCCACAAGCACGACCACCACAGCCGCCGCGGACTGCTGCTGCTCGTCGGTCGTCGCAAGCGCATGCTGCGCTACCTCGAGGCGACCGACATCGAGCGCTACCGCTCGCTGATCAAGCGACTCGGCCTGCGTCGATGATCGTGTGACGAGAGGCGGTCACCGCGAACGCGGGGGCCGCCTCTCGTCATAGGCCCCAGCACCCCGACCGAGGGGATGGGGCCAAGGAAGAAACCACGCACACAACGACGATGTGCGCGGGCACTTGAGAAAAAGAAAGCGAGGGCCCACATGGAGGGTCCAGACATCACTGCCGCCGAAGCCGTCATCGACAACGGAAGCTTCGGCACCCGCACCATCCGCTTCGAGACCGGACGCCTGGCCAAGCAGGCTGGCGGCGCCGTCGCGGCATACCTCGACGACGACACGATGCTGCTGTCGACGACGTCCGCCGGCAAGCAGCCGAAGGACCAGTTCGACTTCTTCCCG
>JBDSSS010000070.1:0-16730 GCA_039928615.1 Terracoccus sp.
GGCCGGGGGCGGTCGTCAGGGTCACCACACCTATGCCGAGGGTGGCTCGGGCGCCTCGTCCGAGCCCGGCGCCGAGGACGAGTTCGACCACACATCGGGCGCGCCCGAGGGGTCGACGGCAGGCGACGCCGACGCCCCGTCCGAGGGCGAGGCCCTCGCCGAGGAGGACACCATGGCGGCGACGCTGCTCGTCGACCTGCAGCGACTGCAGGCCGAGTACGTCAACTACAAGAAGCGGGTCGACCGCGACCGCGAGGTCATCCGGGCGACCGCGATCTCCGGCGTCGTCGAGTCGCTGCTGCCGGTCCTCGACGACATCCACATGGCCCGTCAGGCCGGTGACCTCGCGGGGGGACCCTTCGCGTCGATCGCCGACAAGCTCGAGTCGGTGCTGAGCCGGCAGGGCGTCCAGCGCGTCGGCAACGCCGGCGAGGAGTTCGACCCCAACGTCCACGAGGCGCTCATGCACGTCGAGGCAGAGCTGCCCGAGGGGACGACGGGGACGACCGTGGTGCAGGTGCTGCAGCCCGGCTACCGCATCGGCGAGCGGCTCGTCCGCGCCGCGCGGGTGTCGGTTGCCGACCCTGCCTGAGCGTGTGGCCGCCGGGTCGGGAGACCGGCCCGGCGGCATCCGTGACACTGTGACAACCCAGCCGACGAAGGACGGGGTGCGCCGAGATGGCTAGCCAGGACTGGTTCGAGAAGGACTTCTACGCGATCCTCGGCGTCCCCCAGGACGCGGACGCCGCGGCGATCAAGAAGACCTACCGCAAGAAGGCTCGCACGATGCACCCCGACCACAACGTCGGGGACGCCCGTGCCGAGGAGCGCTTCAAGGAGGTCGGCGAGGCGTATGCCGTGCTGTCCGACCCCGAGAAGCGTCGTGAGTACGACGCCGTCCGGGCGATGAGCCACGGCGGGGCGCGCTTCACCGCGGGCGGACCCGGCGGTGGCGCGGGCTTCGAGGACGTCTTCTCCGGTTTCGGCGCCGGTGGGCAGCCCGGTGGCGGCCGGGTCCGGTTCGGCCAGGGCGCCGGTGGTGCCGGTGCCGGCCAGCCCGACCTCGAGGACCTGCTCGGCCAGATGTTCGGTGGCGGTGCCGGCGGCGCGGGAGCCCGGGGCTACGGCGGCTTCGGCGCGCCGACCGGTCCGCGCGCGGGGCAGGACGTGACGGCGAGCACGAGCATCGGCTTCCGTGACGCCGTCGAGGGCTCGACGGTCAGCCTCAGCTCGCCCGATCTCGGCACCGTCAACGCACGCATCCCCGCCGGCGTCAAGGACGGGCAGCGGATCCGACTGCGCGGCAAGGGCCGTCGTGGCGACCCCGGCGCGCCCGCCGGCGACCTCATGCTCACGGTGTCGGTCGAGAAGCACCCGGTGTTCGGACGCGAGGGCGACAACCTCACGGTCGACCTGCCGGTGACGTTCGCCGAGGCGGCGCTCGGGGCCACGGTCTCCGTCCCGACCCTCGACGGGTCCTCGGTGCGGGTCAAGGTCGCCCCGGGCACCCCCAGCGGACGCGTCCTGCGCGTCCGTGGCCGCGGGGTGAAGCGTGGTGAGACCACAGGTGACCTGTTGGCCCGCCTCCAGGTCGTCGTCCCGCAGCGCCTCACCGATGAGGCCCGTGAGGCCATCGAGAAGATGGCAGCGGCCGAGGAGGGGCACGACCCGCGCGGTGAGCTCTTCGCGAAGGCGCGGGGCTGATGGTCGGCGTGCGGGGCGCGCACCCCATGGGCAGCGACGACGAGACCCCGGTCTTCGTCATCTCCGTCGCGGCCGAGCTCGCCGGGATGCACGCCCAGACCCTGCGCCAGTACGACCGGCTCGGGCTCGTGTCGCCTTCGCGCACCCGGGGCGGCGGGCGGCGCTACAGCGGCCGCGACGTCGCCCTGCTCCGTGAGGTGCAGCGGCTCTCCCACGACGGCGTCTCGCTCGCCGGCATCCAGCAGATCCTCGACCTCGAGAACCAGGTGGCCGCCCTGCGCGCGCGCGTGCAGGAGCTCTCCGCGGAGCTCGACTCCGCCCACGCGGCCCTCATGGTCGGCACCCGGGTGTTCGCCGCCGGCTCACGCGGCGACGTCACGGCCGTCCGGCCCGGCCAGCGCCCGGCGCGCACCATCGCCACGCAGGCCCTCGTCGTGTGGCGGCCCTCCGTCCACTGACCCCCCACGGAGTGCACTCGCCACGACGCGATTGTCGGAGCCCCGGTCGGGTGTCAGGATGGACAGGCCTTCAGCAGCGAGGGCAAGACGTTGACCTCGTCCCGACCGGGAGTGGCCCGCGACAGCAGGAGAGCACGTGAAGACCAAACCCCTCCACCGGATGGTCGGGCTGCCTGACACGGAGCTGGGCCGACTCGTGGGCGAGACGGACTGGTCGCGCACCGAGCTGGGGCCGGTCGCCGAGTGGCCGGACGCCCTGAGCGCCAGCGTGCGGCTCTGCCTGTCGTCGCGCTTCCCGATGCTCGTCTGCTGGGGCCCGGACCTCGTGATGGTCTACAACGACGGCTACCGGACGGTGCTCGGCGAGCTCAGGCACCCGACGGCGCTCGGGGCGGCGAGCCGTGACGTGTGGGGCGACGTCTGGCACCAGGTCGCCCCGATGCTCGAAGGCATCATCGCCGGGGATCCCGCCACGTGGTCCGAGGACCTGCCGATGGTGATGGAGCGCTCCGGCTACACCGAGGAGGCCTACTTCACCTTCTCGTTCAGCCCGATCGTCGACGACGCCGGAGAGGTCGGGGGGGTCCTCTGCGTGACGACGGAGACGACGGACCGGGTGCTGGCAGAGCGTCGCACGCGCACGCAGCTCGCCCTCGCGGGTGCCCTCGTCGGCGCGGCCACCCTGGCGGACGTGCGGTCCACTGCCGAGTCGGTGCTCTCGGGCAACGTCGACGACCACGGCCCGGTGCGCGTCCTGCTCGGCGCCGACTCCGAGGTCGATCCCGGACCCGCCGCCGAGGTGCCCGGCGGCCCGACGGCCGCGATCCACCGCCTACCCATCGTCGAGCCCGCCCGGGGTGAGGTCGTCGGCTGGCTCGTCCTCGCCGAGAGCCCCCGCCGACCCTGGGACGAGGCCGTCCAGGCGTATGCGGCCCTCAGCGCCGCCCACATCGGGGCCGCAGTCGGCGGCATCCTCCGTCTCGAGGCCGAGCACCAGCGGGCCGAGGCGCTCGCGCAGATGGACGCCGCGAAGTCGGTCTTCCTCGCCAACGTCAGCCACGAGCTGCGCACCCCGCTGACCCTCATCGCCGCTCCGGCGCTCGATGCCCTCGCCGACGAGTCGGTCCGGCTCGCGCCCGAGCAGCGCCAGCGGCTCGAGGTCGTGCTCAGCAACACCGACCGCCTCGGTGTGCTCGTCGACCGGCTGCTCGACGCGTCCCGGCTCGACGCGGGGGCGGTCGTGGCCCGCCGGGTGGAGACGGACGTGACGGGCCTGCTCCGCGGCCTGGCGTCGTCGTTCCGCCCCGCCATCGAGCACGCGGGGCTGCGCTTCAGCCGCCGTTGCGCCACCCTCCCGGAGGTCGTCCACACCGACCCGGAGATGCTCGAGCGCGTCGTGCTCAACCTGCTCACCAACGCCCTGCGCTACACCTCCGAGGGGTCCGTCCAGCTCCGGCTCCGGCCGGTGACCGCGGGCTTCGAGGTCGCCGTCGAGGACACGGGTGCCGGCATCCCCGAGGAGTCCCTGGGCACGATCTTCGAGCGCTTCGAGCAGCTCCCGGAGCACCGCGCGGGCCGCCCCCGCGCCGGTGCGGGCATCGGGCTGTCGCTCGTGCGCCAGCTCACGGAGCTGATGGGTGGTCGGATCTCGGTCCGGTCCGAGGTGGGTCGGGGCAGCTGTTTCTCGGTGTTCTTGCCCTACGGGTCGCCAGACCCGGGCGCCCCGCCGCAGGAGCGCTCCATCTCGACCGGCCCGGCCGAGGCGATGGTGCGCGACGCGCTGCGGTGGGTCGATGACGGTGCCGAGCCGCAGGCCCCGGTCTCCACGACCGACGTGCCGCGACCCGTCCTGCTCCTCGTCGAGGACGACCCGGAGATGCGGTCCTACCTGGCCGGTCTGCTGGGCGAGGACTACGACGTGCTCTCGGTCCCCGACGGGGTCGCGGGGCTCGAGGCCGCGGGCCGGGTCGCCGTCGACCTCGTCCTCGCCGACGTGATGATGCCGAGGCTCGGCGGGCTGGGGCTCGTGCGTGCGTTGCGGGCGGAGCCGGCCACCAGCGGGGTCCCCGTCGTGCTGCTCTCCGCCCAGGCGGGAGTCGAGTCGAGCGCGTCCGGCCTCGCCGAGGGGGCTGACGACTACGTCGCCAAGCCCTTCGCCCCCGCCGACCTCAAGGCCCGGCTCGCCGCCAACCTCGCCCGGGCGCGGGCAAGGTCGCGCGACGGCGCCTGGCGCCGCGTCGTCCTGTCGGCCCTGCGCGACCCCCTCGTCATCACCGACGACGAGGGCACGGTCGTCGAGCTCAACGAGGCCTTCACCCGCACCTTCGGCTGGGACCTGTCCGCGGGTCCGATCGGCCGGCCCTACCCGTGGTGGGTCGACCCGAGCGAGGACCCCGAGGCCACGACGTCGCCCGCGCGCGCGTTCGAGGCGCTGCGCTCTGGCGAGCGGGTCTTCGACGAGAGCCGCCGCTTCCGGCGCCGCGACGGCTCGATCGCCTGGGTGTCGGTGGCCGCGGCGATGGTGCCCGAGTCCTCCGTCAGCCCCGCGCTCATCCTCGGGGTGATCCGTGACGAGACCCGGGCACGTGAGGCCCTCGTCCGGCGCACCCTCGCGGCGCGGGTCGCCGACGAGCTCACCGGTACCGAGGACTTCGCCCAGGCGCTCAGCGCGGTCGTGACGGGCCTGAGCATCCTCTTCGAGGGTGACGTCATGGTCCGCTACGCCGACGAGCACCGCGACGTCATCCTCACGCGCGACGGCCCGGCCCTACCCGACGAGCTCGACCCGGCCCTGCGCGACCTGCTGAGCAGCGCGGCGGCCGAGCCGCCCGACCCGTCCGTGCTGTCTGCGGCCGCGAGGAGGAGGATGCCCGCCGGGTCCTCCGGCCATGACGTCTCGCTCGTGCCCGGTCTGCTCATCTCCGCGGCCACGTCGGGCTCCCGGTGCGCTGTCTGGGTCGAGTTCGAGCGGCCCCGGGTCGTCTCCCCGGACGAGCACGTCGTGGGGGACCTGCTGGCCCAGGCTTTCGTCCAGGCGGCCGACCGGGTCGCCGTGCACCACGACCTCGCGGTCCAGGAGCGTCACCTCAAGCTCGCGATCGAGAGCCACCGGATGATCGGCCACGCGGTCGGCGTGCTGATGGAGCGTCACCGGGTCACCGCCGACCAGGGCTTCGCGATGCTCCGGCAGGCCTCGCTCGACCGCAACATCAAGCTGCGCGAGATCGCCCGGCGGGTCATGGAGACGGGTCTCGAGCCGACCGAGAGCTGAGCGCGCGGGTCAGGCTGCGGCGGGCGAGCGGCTTACGTCACAACGGCGTCGCGCACGAAGTTGAGTGGAATAGACTCAACTTCGACGAGGTTGTCACCGATGACCTCATCGAGTCCCAGGAGACCTCATGGACCTTTCGCTCACCACCCGCGCCCAGGAGGCCGTCGCCCAGGCGTCGACGACCGCTGCGGCCAAGCACCACCCCAGCATCGAGCCGGCCCACCTGCTCCTCGCGCTCGCCGCCCAGCCCGGCACGACGACCCCCGCCCTCCTCGAGGCCGGCGGGTCCTCCGCAGGCGCCGCGACGCAGGCCGCCGAGACGGCGATGCGGGCGCTGCCTCAGGTGACCGGCGCGGCCCAGCCGCAGCTGTCGCGCACCGGTCTCGCCACGCTCACGCAGGCGCAGCAGTACATGACGGCGATGGGCGACAGCTTCGTCTCGACCGACCACCTGCTCCTCGCCATCGCCCGCACCGGCCAGTTCGCCCTCGACGCCGACGCGATCGAGGCGGCCATCCCCGGGCTGCGCGGGGGCCGCAAGGTCGTCTCGCAGAACCCTGAGGGCACCTTCGAGGCGCTCGAGAAGTACGGCTCCGACCTCACCGCCCAGGCTCGCGCCGGCAAGCTCGACCCCGTCATCGGGCGCGATGCCGAGATCCGCCGGGTCATCCAGGTGCTCAGCCGTCGCACGAAGAACAACCCCGTCCTCATCGGCGAGCCCGGGGTCGGCAAGACCGCCGTCGTCGAGGGCCTCGCCCAGCGGATGGTCGAGGGTGACGTCCCCGAGAGCCTGCGCGACAAGACCCTGATCAGCCTCGACCTCGCGGCGATGGTCGCCGGGGCGAAGTACCGCGGTGAGTTCGAGGAGCGGCTCAAGGCCGTCCTCGAGGAGATCAAGGGCTCCGACGGCCAGGTCGTCACCTTCATCGACGAGATCCACACCGTCGTCGGTGCGGGCGCCGGGGGCGAGGGCGCGATGGACGCCGGCAACATGCTCAAGCCGATGCTCGCGCGCGGCGAGCTGCGGCTCGTCGGCGCGACGACCCTCGACGAGTACCGCAAGCACATCGAGAAGGACGCCGCCCTCGAGCGGCGCTTCCAGCAGGTCTTCGTCGGTGAGCCGTCTGTCGAGGACACGATCGTGATCCTGCGCGGGCTCAAGGAACGCTACGAGGCCCACCACAAGGTGACGATCGCCGACTCCGCACTCGTCGCCGCCGCGACGCTCTCGGACCGCTACATCTCGGGGCGCCAGCTGCCCGACAAGGCGATCGACCTCATCGACGAGGCCGCGTCCCGGCTGCGGATGGAGATCGACTCCTCGCCCGTCGAGATCGACGAGCTGCGCCGAGCCGTCGACCGGCTGACGATGGAGGAGTTCGCGCTCGCCCAGGAGACCGACGCCGCGTCGGTCGAGCGGCTCGAGCGGCTGCGCAAGGACCTCGCCGACCGCTCCGACGAGCTGGCCGGTCTCAACGCGAGGTGGGAGGCGGAGAAGGCCGGCCTCAACGCCGTCGGCGACCTCAAGGCGCGCATCGACGACCTGCGCATGCAGGCCGAGCGGCTCCAGCGCGACGGCGACCTCGCCGGCGCGTCGAAGATCGCCTACGGCGACATCCCCACCCTCGAGCGACAGCTCGCCGACGCCCAGGAGCGCGAGGCCGCCGCCACGACCGTCGGCGAGGAGCCGATGGTCAAGGAGGAGGTGGGCGCGGACGACATCGCCGAGGTGATCTCGGCCTGGACCGGCATACCCTCCGGGCGCCTGCTCGAGGGCGAGTCGGAGAAGCTGCTCCACATGGAGCAGCACATCGCCGCGCGCCTGGTCGGGCAGACCGAGGCGGTCCGGGCGGTCTCCGACGCGGTGCGCCGCACCCGGGCCGGTGTCTCGGACCCCGACCGGCCCACCGGCAGCTTCCTCTTCCTCGGCCCCACCGGCGTCGGCAAGACCGAGCTCGCCAAGAGCCTCGCCGACTTCCTCTTCGACGACGAGCGCGCCATGGTGCGCATCGACATGTCGGAGTACTCAGAGCGGCACTCCGTCGCCCGTCTCATCGGGGCGCCCCCCGGCTACGTCGGCTACGAGGAGGGCGGTCAGCTCACCGAGGCGGTGCGCCGACGGCCCTACTCCGTCATCCTGCTCGACGAGGTGGAGAAGGCCCACCCCGAGACCTTCGACATCCTGCTCCAGGTCCTCGACGACGGCCGGCTCACCGACGGGCAGGGCCGCACCGTCGACTTCCGCAACGTCATCCTCGTGCTCACCTCCAACCTCGGGTCGCAGTTCCTCGTCGACCCGACGCTGACCCCCGAGGCCAAGCACGAGGCGGTCCTCGCCGTCGTGCGGCAGGCCTTCAAGCCGGAGTTCCTCAACCGGCTCGACGAGATCGTCGTCTTCGACCCGCTCGGCCGGGAGGAGCTCGCACACATCGTCGAGCTGCAGGTGCGCGCCTTCGGCACCCGCCTCGCCGACCGGCGGGTCACGCTCACGGTCACCGACACCGCGCGCGACTGGCTGGCCCGCACCGGCTACGACCCGGCCTACGGCGCCCGGCCGCTGCGTCGTCTCGTCCAGCGCGAGATCGGCGACCGGTTGGCCCGGGCACTGCTCTCCGGTGAGGTCCGCGACGGTGCGACGGTGGCGGTCGACCTCGACGCGTCGGGGGAGACCCTGACGCTCGGCTGACGGTCCACGGGGATCTGGCTGCGGATCAGTCTGCGTGCGGTGCCGCCCTGGCGACACCAGGCGCGGACTGATCCGCAGACTGATGGTGCGGCGACGTCAGTGCTCGACGGCCTCGGCCAGCAGCACGAGCGTCTCCTCGCGAACGTCCCGCGGGACGGCTGGGAAGGGGATCGTGCGCAGCACCTCCGGGTCGGTGACGCCCGACCAGTCGTAGGTCTGGCGCACGAGCGTGCCGCCCTCGCTCGGCTCGAGGTCGAAGCGCCAGCTCCACCCCAGCGGCTGCTGCCCCGGGTCGGCGACCGCCCACCCGATGGCGCGACCGGGCTCGCAGACGGTGACGTGGTTGTCGGTCTCGTAGTGGTTGCCCGGACCCATCGACATCGCCATCCGGAACACCTGCCCGACCGCCGTGACCGGGACACCGGCGACGAGGCGGACGACCATCCCCGAGTCGTCGAGCGCGGGGTGGCGGGCCGGGTCGGCGAGCACCGCGAAGACGGCCTCGGGACTCGCCCGGACCTCGCGGGTCACCACGTCGAACCGCGCCTTGGGCGCCTTGCCGCTCATGGCCTCAGCGTATGCCGCTGGGCCGGGTGAAGAGCTCGGCCTCCTACCCGAAGGTGGTGGCGGCCACGACGTTGTCGGGCCGGTCGTCGGTGAACCACACCTCGGCCGGCCCCACGCTCCGGCCGAGGTCGGTCTCGATGACCCGGTGCGCGGCGGCGAAGGCGGCCGGGTCGGGCTTGGCCACCCCCAGCTCGGCGCTGTTGAGCACGCCGTCGAAGAGGTGGTCGAGGCCGAGCTGGCGCAGCTCGGCGGGGACGTGGTCGGTGCCGTTGGTGAAGAGGTAGGTGCGCCGGCCGGCCTGGCGCAGGGTCTCGATCCGGGCGACCGTCGAGGCGACCGGGGTCCCCCGGTGGGCGCGCCACCGCTCCATCTGGTCGTGCACCGGGGCCCCGTCGGGGAGGTCGGCCGCGAGCGCGTCGCAGATGGCGGCATACCACTGGGCGAAGCTCGCCCGGCCCGTGATGGTCGGCTCGACGAGGTCGGGGCGGAAGGCGGTCGCGGCGAGGTGACCCGCCGGGAGCCCGAGCGCGGACTCGATGGAGGGCGCGACGTCACCCGGCCCGAAGTCGCGCACGACGCCGTCGAGGTCGAAGACGTGGGCTGCGCGGGCGGTCACGCGCGCCGGTCGCGCCCTGCGCCGGGGTGGCCGCCCTCGGGTTCGTCCTGCTTCCACGCGGCGGTCCCGTCGGAGACCCGGCCGTCGGCCCGGCCGGTGACGACGTCGGCCACCGAGGGCCCCTCGCGGTCACGCCACTCCGCCTCGCGTCGGCCCAGGTCGGCCTCGCGGGTGTCGAGCTCGGAGGTGCGGGTGGACAGTGCGGTCTCACGCTTCTCGAGGTCCTCGTTGCGGGCGCCGGCGTCGCGCAGCTGGCGCTCGTGGGTGGCCCGCTGGTCGGAGGCGGAGCGCTCGAGCTCGGCGACGCGCTCCTGCTCGCGGTCCTCGCGGCGGCGGCGGGCCCGGCGGCGCACGCTGCGTGCCACCACGGCCCAGCCGAGCGCGAGGAGCAGCACGGCGACCGCGGTCGCGATGGCGAGCTCGAGCGCCGTCACGTCACGGGTGAAGCCGTTGATGTCGAGCGGGATCGTCGTCGTCGCCCCGCGGGTGCCCGAGTAGACGGCGACGCAGCCCAGCGCCCCGAGGACGAGGAGGATGAGGCCGAGGACGATCATGGGGGCTCCTGGGGTGCAGTGGTGGGCCGACGGTCGGACCCTAGCGAACGTGAGGGCGGGCAGGGGAGCCGGCGCGTGTCGACCCCAGAGGACGTACCCCGTCGTTCCGTTAGCCTGACGGGCATGCGCCTCACCGGACGGCTCACCGCAGCCGCGATCTCCGCCCTGTGCCTCCTCGGTGCGTCCGGGTGCTCCGGCGACGACGCGAAGCCAGCGCCGACCCAGCAGGCCGCGCCGAGCGCCGCGCAGCGGCTCGCCGTCGCCAAGACCACCCTCGACAGCACGCCGTCGGTCCACCTCACGCTCACCGGGTCCGACCTGCCGGAGGGCACGAACGGCATCATCTCCGCCGACGGTGTCGGGACGCACCCGCCGGCGTTCAAGGGCACCTTCAAGGTCCGGCTCGGCGGCATCGAGGCCGATGCCGAGATCACGTCGGTCGACGGGGACGTCTACGCCAAGCTGCCGCTGATCCCCGGCACCAACAAGATCGACCCGAAGACCTTCGGGGTGCCCGACCCGGCGACCCTCTTCTCGACCGACACGGGCATCACCTCGCTCCTCACGGCGACCGCCGAGCCGACGCTCGGCGGCCAGGTGCGCAACGGCTCCGACGTCCTCACGACGGTCACCGGCACCCTCCCGGGCGCGAGCGTCGTCGACCTCTTCGGCATCGGCGACCGCAACGGCACCTTCGCCGCGACCTACGGGCTGACCGACGCCGACGAGCTGCGCACCGTGAAGCTGACCGGCCCCTTCCACGGAGCCGGCACGACCTCGACCTACAGCCTCGTCCTCGACCGGTACGGCGACCCCGTCACGATCGTGAAGCCCTGAGCGTGACGGCTGCCCCCACCGGCGGCGGGGCTCCGGCGGGCTCGGGGCCCGCGCGCCGCCGGCCGCTCCTCGCGGTCGCCGGTGCGGCGGTGGCCCTCGCGGCCGCCGACACCTACGTCGTCGTCCTCGCCCTGACCGACATGATGGCGGGGGTCGGCATCGGGATCGACGCCCTCCAGCGCGCGACCCCCATCATCAGCGGCTTCCTGCTCGGCTACATCGCCGTGCTCCCCCTCATCGGACGGCTGTCGGACCTGCTGGACCGGCGCCGCATCCTGCTCGGCTGCCTCATCGTCTTCGTCGTCGGGTCGGCGGTCACGGCGCTCGCCGTCGACCTGCCGGTGCTCGTCACCGGGCGCGTGCTCCAGGGCATCGGCGGCGGCGGACTGGTGCCGGCGACGCTCGCGCTCGTCGCCGACCTCTGGCCGCCGGGTCGGCGCGGCATGCCGCTCGGCGTCGTCGGCGCGGTGCAGGAGCTCGGCTCGGTGCTCGGGCCGGTGCTTGGTGCGGTGATCCTCGCGTGGTCGGGTTGGCGGGCGATCTTCTGGGCCAACGTCGTTGCCGGCATCGTGCTGTATGCCGCGATCCGCCTCCTCGGGGCACCCGGCGGTGAGGCTCCTGCCGCCCAGCACGATGACCGTTCGCACCGGCGCTGGCTCGCGGTGACGGCGTGGGGGTGCGGCCTGCTCGGCGTCGTGGCGCTCGGTCTCGCGCTGGCGGCGCCGGAGGCGCTCGTCACCGACGTGACGTGGGGGGTGCCCTTCGTCCCGCTCGCGGGCACCTCGCGGGTGCTGACCCCGATCGGGCTCGCCGGCCTCGCCCTGGTGCTCGCTCTCGCCGCCGTCACCGCCCCGAGGTGGTGGCCCGTGCTCCGCAGGGCCGACCTCCTCGGGGCCCTGCTCGTCGCGGTGGCCCTCGGCTGCCTCGTCGTCACCTTCGCGTCCTCCGACCCGGAGCGGGAGGTGGTCGGCCCGCTCGGGGTCGCCCTGCTGCCCGTCGGCGCCGCCGCCCTGCTCGGCCTCGCCGTCTGGCACCGGCACGCGACCGAGCCGCTCATCCCGCGGGGTGTCGTGCACGGGCGGGGGGTCCGGGCGATGGTCGTCAGCCTGCTCGTCGGGGCCGCGCTCGTGGCCGTCATCGTCGACGTGCCCCTCCTCGCCCGGCTCACCGACGACTACGACGAGACCGGCGCCGCCCTCGTGCTCGTGCGCTTCCTCGTGGCCGTCCCCGTCGGGGCGCTCCTCGGGGGATGGTCCATCCGCCGCCTCGGCGCGGGACCCGTCGCGGGCGTCGGGCTCGGGCTCGCCGCGGTGGGGCTCGGCATCATGTCGCGATGGGGCCTCGCCGCCGTCGGGGACACCCTGACGACGACGGCGGTCCTCGTGCTCGTCGGCCTCGGCGCCGGCCTGGCTCTCGCCCCCGTCAACGACGCTGCCCTCGCGGATGCCCCGGCGGACGGTCACGGTGTGGCGAGCTCGCTCGTCGTCGTCGCGCGGATGGTCGGCATGGTCGTCGGGCTCGCCCTGCTCACCTCGATCGGGCTGAACCGCTACTACGACGCCGTCCGGCTGCTGCCCGACCCCCTCGACACGGCGGCTCTCATCGGGGCCGGTGTGGTGCAGGTGCAGACGGTGTTCCTCGGGGGCGCGGTCGCCGCGGGGGTGGGGGCTCTCGTCGCCTTCTCGCTCGGCGGCCCGGTGCGGGACCCGGAGGTCGTGACCTCCACGGCCGACGGAGTCGGCGTCAGTCGGTGACCTCGAAGACGACCGGGGCGTGGTCGGACGCGCCCTTGCCCTTGCGCTCCTCACGGTCGATCGCCGCGCCGGAGACCCGGTCGGTCAGCGCGGGGGAGCAGAGCGCGAAGTCGATCCGCATGCCCTGTCGCTTGGCGAAGCGCAGCTGCGTGTAGTCCCAGTAGGTGAAGGTGCCCGGGCCGGGCGTGTGCGGTCGGACGACGTCGGCGAAACCGGCGGCGAGCACGGCACGGAAGGCGGCGCGCTCGGCGGGTGAGGTGTGGGTGCGGTCGGCGAAGTAGTCGACGCTCCAGACGTCCTCGTCCTCGGGGGCGATGTTCCAGTCGCCGAGCAGGGCGATCGGCGCGGTGGGGTCGTCGGCGAGCCACCCGCGGCCGGCCGTGGCGAGGGCGTCGAGCCACGCGAGCTTGTAGTCGAGGTGCGGGTCCTCGAGCGACCGCCCGTTGGGGATGTAGAGCGACCAGACGCGCACCCCGGCGCAGGTGGCACCGATCGCCCGGGCCTCGGGGGCGGCCGGGTCGCCCCAACCCGGCATCCCGTCGAAGCCGACCTGGACGTCCTCGAGGCCCACCCGTGAGATCACGGCGACGCCGTTCCACTGGTTCACCCCGTGGTGGGCCACCTCGTAGCCGAGGGCGGTGAAGCGGTCGAAGGGGAACTGCTCGTGCTTCGCCTTGGTCTCCTGGATGGCGAGGACGTCGACGTCGGTCCGCTCGAGCCAGGCCTCGACGCGGTCGATGCGGGAGCGGATGGAGTTGACGTTCCAGGTAGCGATGCGCACCCGGCCACCGTAGACGAGGCCGCCGACGACCCGGACGGTCCCTAGGGTGGGGCGATGAGGACTGCACTGATCACCGGGGCGAGCGCGGGCATCGGCCGCGAGTTCGCGATCCAGCTCGCCGCGTCGGGCCACGCCCTCGTCCTCGTCGCACGCGACACCGCGCGCCTCGAGGCGCTCGCGGACGAGCTCCGGGCCGGTCACGGTGTCGAGGTCGAGGTGCTGCCCGCCGACCTGTCCGACCGTGCCGCGCTGGAGGCGGTCGCCGACCGGCTCCGCGACGGCGCCCGCCCCGTGGACCTGCTCGTCAACAACGCCGGCTTCGGGTTGCGCGGCCGCTTCCTGGGCAACGACCTCGCCGAGGAGGAGCAGCTCTTCGACGTCCTGGCCCGGGCCGTCCTCGTCCTGTCGCACGCGGCGGCTCGCGGCATGGTCGACCGCGGGCACGGCGCGGTCGTCAACGTCTCGTCCGTCGCCGGCTTCCTCGCGTCGGGCACCTACTCGGCCGCGAAGTCCTACGTCACGGTCTTCACGGAGGGCCTCGCGGGCGAGCTCGTCGGCACGGGAGTCACTGCGACGGCGCTCTGCCCGGGCTTCACCTCCACCGAGTTCCAGCAGCGGGCCGGGATCTCCACCCCCGGGCCGGCCTTCCTCTGGCTCGACCCGGTCGACCTCGTGCGGGACTGCCTCGCCGACGTCCGTCGCGGCCGGGTCGTGTCGGTGCCGGGTGCGCCCTACAAGGCGGCCGTCGGGCTGCTCCGCATCCTGCCGCGGTCGTTCGTCCGCGGGCGAGCCCTGCGTCTCCAGCGGCGCCGCACCACCTGAGCGACCCGGGACATTTCGGCCGCACAGCCTCTGGACAGGGTGGGTGCGGGGTGCCACAGTGATCGAGGACGGCCGAGGGCTCCGTGGGGAGCGGGCTCGCCTCTCGTCCAGTGCAATCGCGTAATCCACCCCGTCTCCGCCGTGTTGCCGCGCCGAGCGCGCCCCGGGTCCGGGTCCTTCTCCCAAGGGATGTCATGACTCGATCACGCATGTCTCGTCTCGGGCGCATCAGCGTCCTCTCCGTCCCGGTCCTCGCCCTCGCCGCCCTCGGGCTCGCGGCGCCGCGGGCCCAGGCCGACCCCGGGTCCTCGGCCCGACTCGTCGGCACCTCGACAGCGGCGACCGGCGCCTTCACCCCCTCCGGCTCGGGTGACGTCACCACCCAGGAGTTTGCCGGTGGTCCGGACGACGGGGAGACCAGCCCCGCGCCCTACTCCGGGTCGATCACCGACCGCAGCCTCTCCCAGAAGCACGGTCACGGTGGCCGCATCCCGAGCGGTGACGACCACAGGGCCAAGTCCAACCCCCAGCTGAAGACCTCCTTCGAGGGGCTCAACCTCTTCCAGCAGCGCTACGCCCGCGGTGGCAACCAGTTCACGATCGAGCCACCCGACCAGGCGCTCTGCGTGGGCAACGGGTTCGTCCTCGAGGCGGTCAACGACGTGCTCAACGTCTACGACAAGACCGGTGCCTCCGTCCTGCCCGACAACACCGCGACCAACGTCGTCGCCGGCGTCCCGACCGACGTCCACCACGCCGTCGACCTCAACTCCTTCTTCGGGTACGCCCCGGCGATCGACCGGTCGACGGGGGTCCGGGCCGAGAGCATCACCGACCCGGTGTGCCTCTTCGATGCCGCGACCAAGCGCTTCTTCGTCGCCGTCCTCACCCTCGACACCAGGCCTGACGGCTCGCTGACCCTCCAGAACCACATCGACATCGCGGTGAGCAGGACGGCGGACCCGACCGGCTCGTGGAACATCTTCTCGTTCGACGCCACGAAGGACGGGACCGACATCGGCGGCACGGGCGGAAACGCCGGCCCCTACCTCGGTGACTACCCGCACATCGGCGCCGACGCGAACGGCGTCTACATCACGACCAACGCCTACCCCTGGAACGGCAGCGGGTTCGCCGGCGCACAGATCTACGCCCTCTCCAAGGCGCAGCTCGCCGCGGGTTCCCCGACGGTGACGATGGCCCACGTCGACACCTCCGGCACGGTCCGCCTCCCCAGTGACGCCGGCTCCACCCAGCCCGGGTTCACGGTCTGGCCGGCGCAGTCGCCGGGCACCGACTCCTACGAGAAGGCCGCCGGTGGGACCGAGTATTTCCTCAGCTCGAACGCCGCGGACGAGGCGACCCACCCCGTCGCGGGCACGGGCGGCACCTACACGTCGAGCTCGATCGTCGTCTGGGCGCTGACCAACACCAGCTCGCTCAACTCCGGGACGGCGTCGGTGACGCTGCGCAACAGGGTGATCGCCTCCAACCCCTACGCCTTCCCGCCGAAGCAGAAGCAGAAGGGATCGGGCACGCCGCCCACGGACGCGACACCACAGGGCCGGTGCATCAACGACACGACGACCCAGACCGTCGCGGGCACGGGGTGCTGGAAGCTGATCTTCGGGGCCGAGCCGGACCACACGGAGGTCATCTCGACGCCGGACTCCAACGACACCCGGATGCAGCAGGTCATGTATGCCAACGGCAAGCTGTGGGGCGCACTCGACACCGCGCTCAACCCGGGCGGCGGCGCCCAGCAGGCGGGGATCGCGTGGTTCGTCGTCAAGCCGGAGATCTCGAGCCACGAGCTCGAGGCCAAGATGGCCCTGCAGGGCTACCTCGGGCAGGCCGGCGCCGACCTCGCCTACCCGGCCATCGGGGTCACCGCCAGCGGCCGCGGCGTGATGGCCTTCACCTACACGCCGAACGACGGCTTCCCGAGCGCCGGGTATGCCGGGATCGACGCGAAGAGAGGGACCGGGCCGATGTCCGTCGCCGCGGAGGGTAAGGCGACCGACGACGGCTTCACCAGCTACAAGGCGCAGGTCGGTAACCCGCCGCGCACCCGCTTCGGTGACTACGGGGCGGCCGCGGTCGACGGGAAGTCCGTGTGGATCGCGAGCCAGTACGTCGCGAGTGCCTGCGACTACACCACCTGGGGCGGCCGCTACTTCGGCGCCGCGACGGGTGACACCAAGCTCGGGACGTGCGCGAGCGCTCCCGGCGCGGCCGGCAGCCGCACGGCCCTGGGCAACTGGTCGACCCGGGTCAGCGAGGTGACGCCCTAGGCGGCAGGTCCCGTGAGCAGGCCCGCGACCGCACCGACGGCGCGGGCCTGCTCGTCGGGCGTCCACCCGAGTCCGTCGACGACGGCCCAGGCGATCCGGGCCCCGCTCCGGAGCAGGACGACCTCCGCTGCGGAGGCGCCGTAGTCGGACCGGCCGCTCCCCACGAGGGCGTCGACACCGCCGATCCGGGACGGCGTCGCGTGCGCGCAGCGGGTGAAGGCACGCTCGAGGAAGGTCGTGAGACCGCGCGGGTCCCCGGCCGCCAGGTCGAGCACCCGGTAGCTGAGCACGCGGGTGCCCGGGCCGTTCGGGGCGTCGGCATCGGCCGACCGGGTCGAGACGAGCAGCACCTCGACCTGCCGCGCCACCCTCCCCGCGACGAGGAG
>JBDSSS010000071.1:0-20272 GCA_039928615.1 Terracoccus sp.
CGCCGCGGTGAGGTGATCCGCTACGTCACCGAGAAGTACGGCGAGGAGCGCGTCGCCCAGATCGTCACCTACGGCACGATCAAGGCCAAGCAGGCGGTCAAGGACGCGAGCCGCGTCCTCGGCCACCCCTTCTCGATGGGCGAGAAGCTCACCAAGGCGATGCCCCCGGCCGTGATGGGCAAGGACATCCCGCTCTCGGGCATCTTCGACCCGAGCCACAAGCGCTACAACGAGGCGGCCGACTTCCGGGCCGTCCACGCCGAGGACCCCGCCGCGCAGGAGGTCGTCGCGATGGCGCTCGGCCTCGAGGGGCTCAAGCGCCAGTGGGGCGTCCACGCGGCCGGCGTCATCATGAGCAGCGAGCCGCTCGTCGACGTCATCCCGATCATGCGCCGCCTGCAGGACGGCCAGATCATCACCCAGTTCGACTACCCGAGCTGCGAGTCGCTCGGCCTGGTCAAGATGGACTTCCTCGGCCTGCGCAACCTCACGATCCTCGACGACGCCATCGAGAACATCAAGCTCAACCGCGACGAGGACATCGACCTCGACGAGCTGTCCAAGACGCTCGACGACCGGGCCACCTACGACCTGCTCGGCCGCGGCGACACCCTCGGGGTCTTCCAGCTCGACGGTGGCGGCATGCGCTCGCTGCTGCGGCTCATGCAGCCCGACAACTTCGAGGACATCTCGGCGGCCCTCGCGCTCTACCGACCGGGCCCGATGGGTGTCAACGCCCACACGAACTTCGCGCTGCGCAAGAACGGCAAGCAGGAGGTCGTCCCGCTCGACCCCAAGCTGAAGGGGCTGCTCCAGCCCGAGATGGTCGAGGCGCTCGACCCGATCCTCGGGATGACCTACGGCCTGGTGATCTACCAGGAGCAGGTCATGGAGATCGCCCAGAAGCTCGCCGGCTATAGCCTCGGCACGGCCGACCTGCTGCGCCGCGCGATGGGCAAGAAGAAGAAGGAGGTCCTCGACGCCGAGTACGTCCCCTTCTCGACCGGCATGAAGGACCAGGGCTTCAACGAGGCCTCGGTCAAGGCGCTCTGGGACGTGCTCGTCCCCTTCTCCGACTACGCCTTCAACAAGGCGCACACGGCGGCCTACGGGCTCGTCTCCTACTGGACCGGCTACCTCAAGGCCAACTACCCGGCCGAGTACATGGCCGCCCTGCTGACGAGCGTCCGCGACGACAAGGACAAGTCGGCCCTCTACCTCAACGAGTGCCGGCACATGGGCATCAAGGTGCTCCCGCCCGACGTCAACGAGTCGATCGCCAACTTCGCGGCCGTCGGCACCGACATCCGCTTCGGCCTCGCGGCGATCCGCAACGTCGGCCTGCCCGTCGTCCAGGCGATCATCCGGGCCCGCGAGGAGAAGGGCGCCTTCGCCTCCTTCAAGGACTTCCTGTCCAAGGTGCCGGCCGTCGTCTGCAACAAGCGCACCATCGAGTCGCTCATCAAGGGCGGCGCCTTCGACTCCCTCGGTGAGAGCCGGCGGGGCCAGGTCGAGGTGCACGAGCGCTACGTCGACGCCCTCGTCGAGGTCAAGAAGCAGGAGGCGATCGGGCAGGACAGCCTCTTCGCCAGCTTCGGCGACGAGCCCGACGCCGACGCCGGTGGGCCCGGCGCGTTCGACGGGCTGCCCGCCGTGCCCTCGGGGGAGTGGGACAAGGCGACCCTGCTCTCCTTCGAGCGGGAGATGCTCGGCCTCTACGTCTCCGACCACCCACTCTTCGGCATCGAGCACATCCTCGCGACCCACGCCGACACCCCGATCGCGTCCTTGCACGGGGAGGACGGCAAGCCCGACGGCACCCCGGTGACGGTTGCCGGTCTCATCACGAGCCTCCAGCTCAAGCGCACGAAGAAGGGCGACCTCTGGGCGATCGCGACCGTCGAGGACCTCGACGGCGCGGTCGAGTGCCTCTTCTTCCCGTCCGCCTACATGACCTTCTCGACGATGCTCGCGCAGGACACCGTGTGCGCCGTCAAGGGTCGGGTGAGCGCCCGCGACGACTCGATCTCGATCTTCGCCCAGGAGCTGACGATCCCGGACATCAAGGAGGGCCCGCGCGGCCCGGTCGTGCTCACGCTGCCCCTCGGGCGCGCGACGCCGGCGGTCGCCGAGCGGCTCAAGCGGGTGCTCGGGGAGCACCCGGGGGCGACGGAGGTCCAGGTCAAGCTCACGCAGCCGGGCCGGTCCGTGCTGATGTCCCTCGACGACTCGCTCCGGGTCAACGCCACGTCCGCCCTCTTCGGCGACCTCAAGGCGCTGCTCGGTCCGGCCTGCCTCAGCTGAGCCTCTCTCGTGACGCTCCCGCCGACGAGGTATGCCGCTGAGCGGGCGGGGTGGGTCGGGGCAGCGTCGTGCGTGGTCCGAGTCGTGGCCGGATGAGGGTCCGATGAGGGCGACGGATCGACGGCGGCTACGGCGTGGGCGGCTCGCGGCCCAGGGCCTGCACCCGGCGCTCGGGACAGCGGCCGGTCCCGCGACGGCGCTCTCGGTCGTGCAGCGCCTCGGCGCGCTCCAGGCGCAGGACTACGGCAGCGGGGCCTGGTCGCTCGGTGTCCGGGCGGGCATCACCCGCGCGCAGGTCGAGCAGGCCGTGCACGACCGTGAGATCGTGCGCACCTGGCCGATGCGCGGCACGATCCACTGGGTCCCGGCCGCCGACGCCCGCTGGATGTGCCGGCTGCTCGCGGCGCCGCGGTCGACGGCGCTCGCCACGCGCTACGCGCAGCTCGGCATCACCGAGCGCGACATCGAGGCGAGCGGTGCCCTCGTCGAGACCCACCTCCAGACGCCCGTCAGCCGGCCCGACCTGCTCTCGATGCTCGCGGACAGCGGGGTCGACCCCTCAGGTCAGCGCGCCTACCACCTCATCGCCCACCACTGCATGACCGGGCTGCTCTGCCAAGGACCGCTCATCGGTCGCCAGCCGAGCTTCGTGCTCATCGACGCGTGGGTCCCGGGGTCGCTGGTGCCGAGCCGTGAGGAGGGCCTGGCCGTCATCGTGGAGCGCTACCTGCGCGGCCACGGCCCGGTGACGGAGAAGGACCTCGCCGGCTGGCTGCTCAAACCGCTGGGCCTGGTCCGGGAGGCGCTCGCCCTGCTCGGGGACGACGTGCTGCGCGAGGAGCTCGACGGGGTCACCTGGCTGCGCCACGCCGACGCCGAACCGGTGCCCGACGGCCTGGCGGGCGTCCACCTGCTGCCGCAGTGGGACGAGCTGCTCCTCGGCTACAAGAGCCGTGACGTCGTGCTCGACCCGGCCGATGCCGACCGGGTCGTGCCCAGCCGCAACATGGTCTTCCGGCCCTCGCTCGTCGTCGACGGGCAGGTTCGCGGGGTGTGGCGCCGGCGTGAGGGCCGGGGCCGGGCGGTCGTCGACGTCGAGGCCTTCGCTCCGGTGTCGAAGCGGGTGCGGGCGCTGCTGGACGGCGCCGCGGCGGCCCACGGCCACTTCCTCGGGCTGGACGTCGACCTCCGCCTCAGTGTGGGGGCCTGACCCGTGGCCCGTGGAGCCGTCCCGCCCTCGCCGCTGCCCCCTCGGCACGGGGTCGACGCGCAGCGGATCCGGATGCCGCAGGAGGGGCCGTGGGCCACGCTGCGCGACCACCTCGTCGAGCGGCTCGCCGTCGGGCTGAGCGCGGCCGAGGTCGACCGCAAGCTGGCGGCGGGGGAGTTCGTCGACGTCGCGGGACGGGCCGTGCGGCCCGACGCGCCCTTCGTGCCCCGCGACGTCGTCTGGACCCACCGTGACCTGCCCGACCTACCCGACCTACCCGACCTACCCGACGGGCCGGGCGGGCCGGGCGGGACCGGCATGGACCAGCCCGAGATCGTCGTGCTCCATCGCGACGACCGGATCGTCGTCATCGACAAGCCGCACGACGTGGCCACCATGCCGCGAGGCCAGCACGTCGTGCAGAGTGCACTCGCCCGCACCCGGGTGCTGACGGGGCTGACGCGGCTCGCGCCCGCGCACCGTCTCGACCGGCCGACGGCGGGGGTGCTCATGTTCACGACGGAGCAGCGCTGGCGCGGCGCCTACCAGGGCGTCTTCGCGTCCGGTCTCGCGCACAAGGAGTACCTCGCGGTCGCGCCGGTGCGAGACGGGCTCACGCTCCCGCTCGTGCGGCGCTCGCACCTCGTCAAGGAGCACGGGGTCCACCAGGCCCGTGAGGTGGCCGGCGCCGAGCCCAACGCCGAGACGCTGGTCGCGCTCGAGGCCCGCAGGGGTGACGTGGGCGGCTACCGGCTCACGCCCCGCACCGGTCGCACCCACCAGCTCCGCTGTCAGCTGGCGGGACTCGGCATCCCCATCGTGGGTGACCCGCTCTACCCGCTCGAGCGCGAGCCCGTGACGGGCGAGGTCCCGCTCCAGCTGCTCGCGGCGGTGCTCGAGTTCGACGACCCCGTCGACGGCTCGCGGCGCCGTTTCGAGACGGGGCGTCACCTCGCCGCCTGGCCCGGCTGAGCAGCGGACCCGACTCCAGCCGTTCACCAGATGGTCAAAACCCGGACGAAATCTCGACGAGCGCATGTCTGATCACGCACCTAGGCTCTCCGGGGACCGTGGAGGAGCCCGGTCCTGGGAGGAAAACACACATGCACTCATCGCGTTCTGTCCTGTCACGGCTGGCTGCGGGCACCGCAGTCGCCGTCGCGCTGGGGGTGGTGCCGGCCATCGCCGGCGCGCCCGCGGCGTCGGCCCTGCCGACCGGCCTGCTCTTCACCGAGTACGTCGAGGGCTCGGGCAACAACAAGGCCGTCGAGATCTACAACGGCACCAGCGCCGCGGTCGACCTCGGGGCCAGCGGCTACACCGTCAACATCTTCTCCAACGGGCAGACCACGGCGAGCCCGATCAAGCTCGTCGGGACGGTCGCTCCTGGCGATGTCTTCGTCCTCGGCAACAGCAACGCGGCCAACGACCCGGCCATCCGCGCCGCCGACCAGCTGAGCGGCTCGGTCAACTTCAACGGCAATGACGCCGTGGCTCTGCTCAAGGGCGCCGACCTCGTCGACGTCATCGGCCAGATCGGGTTCGACCCCGGCGAGTGGGGCACCGGTCTCACCTCGACGACCGACAACACGATCCGGCGCAAGGCGACCGTCAACACCGGCGACGCGAACGGCTCCGACGCCTTCGACCCCGCCGTCGAGTGGGACGGCTTCGCCACCAACACGTTCGACGGCCTCGGCGCCTACCCGGGCACCGTCATCCCGGCCGACGACGCCCCGGTCGTCGTCTCGACCGACCCTGCGCGCGGCAACACCGCCGTCGAGCGGGACGCCGTCGTCACCGTCACCTTCTCCGAGCCGGTCACGGCACCCGCCTCCGCGTTCTCGCTCATCTGCTCGACGAGCGGCACGAAGACGCTGGCGGTCACGGGTGGCCCGACGACCTTCACCCTCGACCCCGCGACCGACTTCGTCCGGGGCGACTCCTGCACCCTGACCGTGGTCGCCGCCAACGTCTCCGACGTCGACGCCCAGGACCCGCCGGACCACCCGGCGGCCGACTACACCACGACGTTCGCCGTGCCCCTGACCGACCCGTGCGACGCACCGGTCACCCGGATCCCCGCGATCCAGGGCAGCGGCGACACCGCTGCGATCACCGGACCGGTCACCACCCGCGGCGTCGTCGTCGGTGACTACGAGGGTCCCCAGCCCACCCTGCGTGGCTTCTACCTCCAGGACGCGACCGGCGACGGTGACGCGGCGACGTCCGACGGCATCTTCGTCTTCGACAACGGCGCCGACCTCGTCTCCCTCGGCGACGTCGTCACGGTGTCCGGCACGGCCGGCGAGTACCAGGGCCAGACCCAGCTCTCCTCGTCGTCGGTCACTGCCTGCGGCACCGGCACGGTGGCCCCGACCGACGTCACCTTCCCCGTCGCGAGCGACACCTACCTCGAGCGCTACGAGGGGATGCTCGTCGAGCTGCCCCAGACGATGTCCGTCACCGAGCACTACCTGCTCGGCCGCTTCGGCCAGGTGACCCTCTCGCAGGGTGGCCGTCTCCAGCAGCCGACCAACGTCGTCGCGCCCGGCGCGCCGGCCGCGGCGCTGCAGGCCGAGAACGACCTGCGCACGATCATCCTCGATGACACGACCAACGACCAGAACCACGACCCGATCGTCTTCGGACGCGGTGGCCAGCCGCTGTCCGCGTCGAACACCCTCCGTGGCGGTGACACCGTGACCGGTCTGAGCGGCGTGCTCAACTACACGTGGGGCGGCAACGGCTCCAGCGCCAACGCCTACCGGATCCGTCCGGTCTCGCCGGACGCGACGGTGGACTTCGCGGCGACCAACCCGCGTCCGGCCACCGCGCCGGCCGTCGGCGGCACGACCCGGGTGGCGGGGATGAACCTGCTCAACTTCTTCAACACCCTCGACACCTCCCGCAACAACTGCACCGGCGGGGTCGCCGGATCGCCGATGGACTGCCGTGGCGCCAACACCGCCCTCGAGTTCGAGCGGCAGTGGCACAAGACGGTCACGGGCGTGAGCGGCACCGGAGCCGATGTCGTCGCCTTCATGGAGATGGAGAACGACGGCTACGGTCCCGACAGCGCCGAGCAGTTCCTCGTCGACCGGCTCAACGACAAGGACGGTGCCGGCACGTGGGCGATGATCGACGCCGACGCGGGCACCGGCCAGGTCGACGCCCTCGGCACCGACGCGATCAAGGTGGGCATGCTCTACAAGCCCGCCGAGGTCACGCCGGTCGGCACGACGGCCGCCCTCAACACCGAGGCGTTCGTCAACGGCGGTGACAACGCACCGCGCAACCGCCCGGCGCTCGCGCAGGCGTTCCGCGACAACATGACCGGCGGTACGTTCGTCGCGTCGGCCAACCACCTCAAGAGCAAGGGCAGTGCCTGCTCCGTGCCGGACTCCGGTGACGGGCAGGCCAACTGCAACGCGGTCCGGGTGCGCTCGGCCCAGCTGCTCGCCGACTGGCTCGCCTCCGACCCGACGGGCACCGGCGACCCCGACGCGCTCATCCTCGGCGACCTCAACTCCTACGCCAAGGAGGACCCGATCACCACGCTCGAGGCCGCGGGCTACCGCAACCTCATCGAGAAGTTCAACGGCGCCGAGGCCTACTCCTACGCCTTCGACGGGCAGTGGGGCTACCTCGACCACGCGCTCGGCAACGCCGCGATCACCAGCCAGGTGACCGGGGTGGCTGACTGGCACGTCAACGCCGACGAGCCGGGGATCCTCGACTACAACACGGAGTTCAAGTCGGCCGGACAGGTGGACAGCCTCTACGCGCCCACCCAGTTCCGGATCTCCGACCACGACCCCGTCATCGTCGGTCTCGACCTCACCAACGCGGCCCCGGTCCTCGGCGCCGTCACGGTGACGCCGAACCCGGTCTCGGTCCGGGCGGACACCACCGTCACGGCGACCTTCACCGACGCCGACCCGGCCGACACCCACACCGCCACCGTGGCGTGGGGCGACGGCACGACGACGGCCGGCGCGATCACGGAGGCTGACGGCTCCGGCACGGTGACCGGCACGCACGTCTACGCCGCCGCCGGGGTCTACACGGCGACCGTCACGGTCACCGACCAGTTCGGCCACGCCACGAGCAGGGCGTCCGGGGAGGTCTACGTCTACGACACCGCAGCCGGGTTCGTCACGGGCGGAGGCTGGTTCGTCTCGCCAAAGGGTGCACTCACGGCCAACCCGTCCGCGACCGGCAAGGCCCAGATCGGGCTCTCGGTGAAGTACAAGCCCGGTGCCACGACGCCTGAGGGGTCGTTCACCCTCAGCCTCGACGGCTACCGGTTCGCCGTGGCCAGCACGTCGGTGGACTACCTCGTCGTGAGCGGTGAGGAGTTCCGGTTCGCCGGAGCGGCCACCGTCAACGGCGCGGCCGGCTACACCTACACCGTCGTGGCCCACGACGGAGGCAAGAAGGCCGACGACATCCACGTCGTCGTGCGTGACGCTTCCGGCGCGGTCGTCTACGACGGCGGCACTCAGTCGGTCCAGGGGCAGCTGAAGATCCACGGCTGACCCGCCGCACCGTCTCGAGCGCCCCCGGAGCCCACCGCCCCGGGGGCGCTCGCGCGTCCCGACCTAGACTCACCCCGTGCCCCAGCAGCCCACTCCGCAGCCCACGCAGCCCACGCAGCCTCCCCTCGCCCGTCGGCAGCCCGTCGTGCGCGAGCACCACGGTGACCGCTTCGAGGATCCGTACTCGTGGATGGCCGAGCGCGACGCCCCGGAGTTCCTCAGCCACCTCGCCGCGGAGAACGGTTGGGCCACCTCCCAGACCGCCCACGTCCAGCCCCTCGCCGACGAGATCTACGAGGAGTTCCGCTCGCGGGTCCGCGAGACCGACCTGTCGGTGCCGGTGCGCCACGACCGCTGGTGGTACTACTCCCGCACCGTCGAGGGTGAGCAGTATGCCGTCGACGCCCGGGTGCTCGTCGAGGCCCACCCGGCCCGTCCCGCCCTCGAGGGCGACCACGGCCCGGCGGCCGAGGAGGTCCTGCTCGACCAGAACGCCGAGTCGCAGGGCCACGACTTCTTCTCCGTCGGCGCGAACGAGGTCTCGCCGGCCGGCGACCTCATCGCGTATGCCGTCGACGTCGTCGGCGACGAGCGCTACGACGTGCGCGTCCGCCGGATCGCGACGGGGGAGGTGCTCGACGAGGCGGTGCGCCGCACGGGCGGTTCTCTCGCCTGGTCCCTCGACGGGCGACACCTCTTCTACACGCGCGTCGACGACTCGTGGCGTCCGCACCAGGTCTGGCGCCACGAGCTCGGCACCGACGCAGCGGCCGACGTGCTCGTCCACGACGAGCCCGACGAGCGCTTCTTCGTCGGCGTCGGCAGCTCGCGCGACGACCGGTGGGTCGTTATCGCCATCGGCTCCAAGACGAGCTCGGAGTTCCGGCTGCTCGATGCGTCCGACCCGCTCGGCGAGCCGCGGATCGTCGCCGAGCGCCGCCCCGGTGTCGAATACGACGTCGAGCCCTTCGGCGACCAGCTGCTCGTCATCCACAACGCAGGCCGGCCCAACTTCGAGCTCGCCGTCGCTCCGGTGACGAGTGACAGCGCCGACGACTGGAGGTCACTGTCGGTCACGACCGAGGACGAGTACGTCACGGGGGCAGAGGGATTCGACGACTTCCTCGCCATCGCGCTGCGGAGCGACGGGCAGACCCGGGTGCGGGTGGTCCTGCGGGACGCGTCCTCGCCGACCGGCCTGGGGGAGAGCCACGACATCGACTTCGGCGAGGCGGTCGGCACCGTCGCGATCGGCTCCAACCCCGAGAGCAGCACCCCGACCGTGCAGGTCATGCACGAGTCGCTCGTGTCGCCGCGCAGCATCAGCGACTACGACGTGCGCACCCGTAGCCTGACGACCCTCAAGCAGCAGGAGGTCCGGGGCGGGCACGACCCCGAGGACTACGTGCAGGCCCAGGTCTGGGCGACGGCGCCGGACGGCACCGAGGTCCCGATCTCGCTCGTGCACCACCGGGACACCCCCCTCGACGGGACGGCGCCGGGCCTGCTCAACGGCTACGGCTCCTACGGCATACCGAGCGACCCGTGGTTCTCCGTGCTCCGACTCTCCCTGCTCCAGCGTGGGTGGGTCTTTGCCGTCGCCCACGTGCGCGGCGGCTCCGAGCTGGGGCGCCCGTGGTACGACGACGGCAAGCTGATGGCCAAGACCAACACCTTCACCGACTTCGTCGCCTGCGCCGACCACCTCATCGCGTCCGGCACCGTCGCGCCCGACCGCCTCGCGGCCGAGGGCGGCTCTGCCGGTGGCCTGCTCATGGGGGTCCTCGTCAACACCGCGCCCGACCGCTTCCGCTTCGTCCACGCGTCCGTGCCCTTCGTGGACGCGCTGACGACGATCCTCGACCCCTCCCTGCCGCTGACAGTCATCGAGTGGGAGGAGTGGGGCAACCCGCTCGAGGACCCGGCGGCCTACGCGCTGATGAAGTCCTACACGCCCTACGAGAACGTCACCGACGAGCGGCACCCCGCCCTGCTCGTCACGACGGCCCTCGGCGACACCCGCGTCTACGCGACGGAGCCGGCGAAGTGGGTGGCGGCCCTGCGCCACGTCACCCGCAACCGCACCGATGCCGCGCCGATCATCTTCCGCACCGAGCTCGCCGCCGGGCACGGGGGTCGCTCCGGGCGCTACGACACGTGGCGGCAGTGGGCCTGGGAGACGGCGGTGCTCATCGACCAGACGGGTCCGCGACCGGTCGCGCCCTGACACGTCGTCGGGAGCGCTCGGGGCGCCTCCTAGACTTGTCCCATGATGTCCATCCTCGACCTGCGCGGACGCACGCTCGACGTGCGCTTCCTGCGGCAGGCCATGCCCCGTGCCGAGTTCGACGTCACGGCCGCCCTGGAGCAGGTGCGGCCGATCTGCGAGGACGTCGCCCATCGCGGGGCAGCGGCGCTGCGCGACCTCGGTGAGCGGTTCGACGGCGTGCGCCCGACGCGGCTGCGCGTCCCGGCCGACGTGCTGACGGCGGCGCTCGAGCAGCTCGCTCCCGACCTGCGCGACGCGCTCGAGGAGTCGATCCGCCGCGCCCGCCTCGTCCACGCCGACCAGCGCCGCACCGACACCGCGACCCAGGTCGTGCCCGGCGGCACCGTCACCGAGCGCTGGGTGCCCGTCGACCGCGTCGGGCTCTACGTGCCGGGTGGCATCGCCGTCTACCCCAGCAGCGTCATCATGAACGTCGTCCCCGCCCAGCTCGCCGAGGTCGGCTCGCTCGCGGTGGCCTCACCTCCCCAGCGGGAGAACAGCGGCATCTTCACCGGCTACCCGAACCCCACGATCCTCGCCACCTGCGCCCTGCTCGGTGTGGAGGAGGTCTACTCCGTCGGCGGCGCCCAGGCCGTCGCGATGTTCGCCTACGGGTTCGAGGAGGAGCTGGACGGCGAGCGCGTCGTCTGCGACCCGGCCAACCTCGTCACCGGCCCCGGCAACATCTGGGTCGTCGCGGCCAAGCGCCTGCTCAAGGGCCTCATCGGCATCGACTCCGAGGCGGGACCGACCGAGATCGCGATCCTCGCCGACGACTCCGCCGACCCGGAGCTCGTCGCCGCCGACCTCATCAGCCAGGCTGAGCACGACCCTCTCGCTGCCGCCGTCCTCGTCACCGACAGCGAGCAGCTCGTCGAGGCGACCCGGGCGGCGCTCGAGCGCCGGGTGCCGTCGACGAAGCACGCTGAGCGCGTCCTGATCTCCCTCGCAGGCCGCCAGTCGCGCCTCGTCCTCGTCGACGACCTCGACGCCGGCCTCGACGTCGTCAACGCGTATGCCGCCGAGCACCTCGAGATCCAGACCCGCGACGCCGCCGCCGTGGCCGCACGGGTCCGCAACGCCGGAGCCGTCTTCGTCGGCGCCCACGCACCGGTGAGCCTCGGCGACTATGCCGCCGGCTCCAACCACGTGCTCCCGACGGCGGGCTGCGCCTGTCACTCGAGCGGACTGTCGGTGCAGTCCTTCCTGCGCGGCATCCACGTCATCGACTACGACGAGGCCGCGCTGCGCGGTGTCGCCCGGCACGTCGTCACCCTCGCCCAGGCCGAGGACCTCCCCGCCCACGGCGAGGCGGTCACGGCCCGGTTCGGTGACGAGGTCCCCTCGTGACGGGGGCCGACCTCGAGAGCGCGCCCAGCGAGGTGCAGCGGCTGCTCCGGCCCGACCTGCGTGGCCGGACGGCCTACGGGGCGCCGCAGCTCGACGTCGCCGTGCGGCTCAACACCAACGAGAACTCCCACCCCGTGCCGCCCGTCGTCGTCGCGGCGATCCTCGAGGCGCTGGCCGACGACGTCGCGGGCCTCAACCGCTACCCCGACCGGGACTTCACCGACCTGCGCAAGGCGCTGACGGCATACCTCGAGAAGCAGTCGGGGGTGTCGGTCACGCCCGAGCAGGTGTGGGCGGGCAACGGCTCCAACGAGGTCCTCTCGCACGTCGTGCAGGCCTTCGGCGGGCCGGGACGCACCGCGCTCGGCTTCACGCCGAGCTACTCGATGCACCCGATCATCAGCGAGACCCTCGGCACGACATGGGTCGACGGGATGCGCGGCGTCGGTGACCGCGACTCCGACCACCGGTCCTTCGACCTCACCGCAGAGTCGGCGGCCGAGCAGGCCCGGCAGCACAACCCGTCGGTCGTCTTCCTCTGCTCGCCCAACAACCCGACCGGGACGGCGCTGCCGTTCGACGTCATCGCCGCGGTGCTCGACGCCGCTCCTGATGCGATCGTCGTCGTCGACGAGGCGTATGCCGAGTTCGCCCGGCCGGGGACGCGGAGCGCGCTCACGCTGCTGGCCGAGCACCCGCGGCTCGTCGTCACCCGGACGATGAGCAAGGCGTTCGCGTTCGCCGGCGGCCGGCTCGGCTACCTCGTCGCGTCCGCGGAGCTCGTCGACGCCCTCCGTCTCGTCCGGCTGCCCTACCACCTGAGTAGCCCGACGCAGACGATCGCCCGGGTCGCGCTCGAGCACGCCGACGTCATGCTCGCCACGGTCGCCGACATCAAGACCCAGCGCGACCGCCTCGTCACGGAGCTCCGGCGCCTCGGCGCCGAGCCGGTCGCGAGCGACAGCAACTTCGTCCTCTTCGGCGGCCTCGCCGACGAACGGGCCACGTGGCAGGCGCTGCTCGACCAGGGCGTCCTCGTCCGCGACGTCGGGATCGCCCACCACCTGCGCGTCACGGCGGGCGACGCCGCCGAGACCACCGCCTTCCTCGAGGCGATGGCCCGGATCACCCCGGACCACCTCGACCGCGCCGCGACACCAGCGACCTCTCCCCGAAAGCAGGAGCCATGACCGCCCACCGCACGGCGAGCATCAGCCGCGCCACGTCCGAGTCCTCGGTCGAGCTCACCCTCGACCTCGACGGCACCGGCCGGTCCGACGTGTCGACGGGCGTGCCGTTCTACGACCACATGCTCGCCTCCTTCGCCAAGCACTCCCTCATCGACCTCACCGTCCGCGCGACCGGTGACATCGAGGTCGACGTGCACCACACCGTCGAGGACACCGCGATCGTCCTCGGCCAGGCCCTGCGCCAGGCCCTCGGCGACAAGGCGGGGATCTCGCGTTTCGGCGACGCCACCGTGCCGCTCGACGAGGCCCTCTGCCACGCGGTCGTCGACGTCGCGGGCCGCCCCTACGTCGTCCACGAGGGCGAGCCCGAGGGTCAGCAGTACGTCCTCATCGGCGGGCACTTCACCGGGTCGATGACCCGTCACGTGCTCGAGTCCTTCGCGACGAACGCCGGCCTCTGCCTCCACGTGCGCGTCCTCGCCGGCCGTGACCCGCACCACATCGTCGAGGCGCAGTTCAAGGCCGTCGCCCGCGCGCTGCGGTCCGCGGTCGAGCGCGACCCGCGCGTCGAGGGCATCCCGAGCGCCAAGGGCGCCCTCTGAGATGAGGCGCTGAGATGAGCGCGAACGTCGTCGTCCTCGACTACGGCAGCGGCAACGTCCGCTCGGCCGTGCGTGCCCTCGAGCGGGTCGGCGCCACCGTCACCCTCACCGCCGACCTCGCCGCGGCGCGGGAGTGCGACGGGCTCTTCGTGCCCGGTGTCGGCAACTTCCACGCGTGCATGGACGGCCTCGTCGCCGCCCAGGGTCCGCGGGTCATCGACACCCGCCTGAGCGGCGGTCGCCCGGTGCTCGGCGTCTGCGTCGGCATGCAGGTGATGTTCGACGGCTCGACCGAGCCCTCTGCGACCCCACGCGAGGGTCTCGGCGAGTGGCCGGGCACCGTCGAGCGGCTACCCGCCGAGGTCGTGCCGCACATGGGCTGGTCGACGGTCGAGGTGGGGGAGGGCTCCGCGCTCTTCGCCGGCGTCGAGCAGGAGCGCTTCTACTTCGTCCACTCGTATGCCGCCCAGCGCTGGCTCATCGAGCCCTCGGGCGCCTTCGTCGCCGTCACGCCGAGCGTGACGTGGGCAGAGCACGGCGGCCGCTTCGTCGCCGCCGTCGAGAACGGCCCCCTGTCGGCGACCCAGTTCCACCCCGAGAAGTCCGGCGACGCCGGGGCCCAGCTGCTCGAGAACTGGGTCCGCAGCCTCTGACGGGAGGGCTGTCCGCGCCGGGCGACCGAGGCCTCAGACGCCCCAGAGCCGGGCCACGTGGGTCGCGTCCGTGCCGCAGCACCCACCGATGATGCGCAGCCGATCGAGGCGCCCGGCCACCTCGTGGTGACCGGCGACGAGCAGGTCGAGATCGCCGGTGTCGAGCTCGGGCGACGCGTCGAGCTCCGCGTGACTCCGGGTTGACGCGTTGTAGCGCACGCCCGAGATGCGGGCCCGCCAGCCGGGGTGGTCAGAGTCGTCGGCCTCCGTTTCGAGGGCGGCGAGCACGTGTCGGGGGTGGGCGCAGTTGAGGAGGTAGTAGTCGGGCGGGGCACTCGCCTCGACCTCGGCCAGTGCGCCGGTGAGCGTCGAGCCGTCGGGGAGCCGCCCGTCGACCTCGACGGTGAAGGAGATGGCCACCGGCAGGCCGAGCTCGCGGCAGGACAGCACCACCCCGATGGCCTCGCCCGGGTCGGTGAGGGTCAGGGCGGTGACCACGTCCACTCCGGCGTCCGCGAACGCCGCGACCTGGGGTCGGTGGTAGGCGGCGGCCTCGGCGGGGTCGGGCGCGCCCCCGCTGCGATAGCCGTCGCCGCGCGGCCCGACCACGCCGCTGAGGCTGACGTCACCGACCTCTGCGAGGTAGCGGTCCTGAAGGGCCCGGAGCAGTGCGATCGCCGCGACGTTGACGCGGGTGAGGTCGTCGACGGTGTGGCCCAGCCGCAGGCCCCAGTCGGGGTTCGCCCGCCAGGTGGGCGACTCGAGGAGCAACCCCGCCCCGGCTCGCGCGGCGATGGCGGCGTAGTCGTCGTAGTAGGCGGTGAGCAGCGCGCGGCCGGCGACGTCGTCGAGCAGCGGGAAGGCGGCGAACTCGGGCAGGTCGACCCCGTGGTTGAAGATGAGGTCGGTCTCGATGCCCCCATCGGTGACGGTGTCGCGTTCGACGAACTGGGGAAGTGGTCCCATCCGGGCCTCCTGGTGTCTTCAGAGGTGTCCCCCTACCGGTGTAGCAGACGGAGCCTCGGTCGACCAGTGATCACGGGGGTGAGAGGGGAGCGGCCGGCTCACACGGCATACTCGACGGCGAACCGACCACGACAACGCTCGCCGACCACCCCCGACCACCCCCGACCACAGGAGAACCGACGATGACCGACCAGCCCCGCCTCGAGCTGCTCCCGGCGGTCGACATCGCCGACGGGCAGGCGGTCCAGCTCGTCCAGGGGATCGCCGGCACCGGAGGGCAGTTCGGCGACCCGTGGGAGGCCGCCAAGGCCTGGCAGGAGCAGGGCGCCGAGTGGATCCACCTCGTCGACCTCGACGCAGCCTTCGGCCGCGGCAGCAACCGTGAGCTGATCGCCACGATCGTGGGGCGGCTCGACCTGCAGGTCGAGCTGTCCGGCGGCATCCGCGACGCCGCCTCGCTGGAGGCCGCCCTCGCCACCGGGTGCCGTCGGGTCAACATCGGCACCGCGGCCCTCGAGGACCCGGAGTGGACGGCCTCGATCATCGCCGACCACGGCGACCGCGTCGCGATCGGCCTCGACGTGCGCGGCACGACCCTGGCGGCCCGGGGCTGGACGCGGGAGGGCGGCGACCTCTGGGAGACGCTCGAGCGTCTGGACGCCGAGGGCTGCGCCCGTTACGTCGTCACCGACGTCAACAAAGACGGCATGCTCCAGGGGCCCAACGTCGAGCTGCTCCGCGAGGTCTGCGCCCGCACCGACCGTCCCGTCGTCGCCTCCGGCGGGGTGTCGACGCTCGAGGACATCCGCGTCATCCGTGAGCTCGTCGGCGACGGCGTCGAGGGCGCCATCGTCGGGTCGGCCCTCTACCGTGGGGCGTTCACCCTGCCCGAGGCCCTCGAGGTCGCCGGGCGGCCCGGCGCATGACCGACGAGGCCCGTCCAGCACCCTCCACCCCGTCGAGTGCGCACTTTCACCCGGGTGAAAGTGCCCAGTCGACCCATTTGACCCATTTGACCCGGTCGACGGACTCGGCGGGGCAGGCGTGGGAGGGCAAGTCCATCCCGTCGCACGGGTTCGCCGGCGACACCGGGGCCGGTGACGCCGACCTCGTCGCGGCCCTCGAGGCCGGGCGCGCCAGCCCCGAGACCCAGGATGCCGCCGACGAGACCGACCTGATGGCCCGGATCTCCGCCGCCCGCTGGCTCGTCCCGATCGTCGCCGTGGCGACCGAGACGAGCGAGACGACCGAGGACGGCACGTCGGGTCTCGTGACGGACACGCGCAGCGACATGGCAGCGGTCACCCTCACCGCTCCCGACGGCTCGCGCGCGCTGCCGATGTTCACCTCGCTCGAGGCGCTCGCCCGCTGGGACGCCAGCGCCCGGCCCGTGCCGGTGACCGCGGCGGCTGCAGCGCAGTCGGCGATCAGCGAGTCCTGCGACGTGCTCGTCGTCGACGTCGGCTCGGCCCATGCGACCGCGCTGCGCCCGAGCATGCTGTGGGCGCTCGCCCAGGACCGGTCCTGGCTGCCCAGCCACGAGGACTCGCACGTCGCGGCCGCGGTGTTGTCGGCCGTCCGGGAGGAACCGCTCGTCGTCGCGCACCGGCTCGAGGCCGGCGAGCCCGCCGGCAGCGGCGTGCTGCGGGTCGTGCTCACGCTCGAGGCCGGCCTCGACGCCGAGACGGTCACCGCCGTCGCGACCCGGGTGGGGGAGCGGCTCGCGACCGACGGCGAGACCCGTGCGAGGATCGACTCCCTGACATTTGCTCTCGAGACGGCCCCCTGAGGCCAGGGGAGGCGACACCGTGAGCACTCCGCTCGGCTTCATGGTCGACCCGGCGGTCGACGCGAAGCGCCGCCGCGACCTGCGCCAGATGCGGCTCGTCGCGACGGGCCTGCTCGTCCTCGCGGCGATCGTCTACCTGCTGACGCGCGGGCACGACGACGGGCTGCTCGGCTTCGTCAACGCCGGCGCCGAGGCCTCGATGGTCGGCGCCTGCGCGGACTGGTTCGCCGTGACCGCGATCTTCCGTCATCCGCTCGGCCTACCGATCCCGCACACCGCCCTCATCCCGCGCAAGAAGGAGATGATCGGCAAGAGCCTGGAGGAGTTCGTCGGCGAGAACTTCATGCGCGAGGACATCATCCGGGAGCGGGTCATCGACGCCGAGCCGACCCGGCGCGCCGCCGAGTGGGCGCTCACCCCGGGGAACGCGAAGCGGCTCGTCGACGAGGTGGCGACCGTGACGGCCCACGCACTCTCGCGGATCCCCGACGAGGACGTGCAGACGGTCATCGAGCAGGCCGTCCTGCCCCGCCTGATGAGCGAGCCGATCAGCTCGCTCGCCGGTGGCCTGCTCGACCAGGTCGTCCGCGACGACGCCCACGTCGGGCTCGTCGACCTCGCCCTCGACGAGGGGCGCAGCTGGCTCGTCGTCAACGAGGACCTCTTCGAGTCGCTCATCACCCAGCGCGCCCCCGCGTGGGTGCCGACGGCCGTCAACGACCTCGTCGCCCGACGGATCCACACCGAGGCGCTCAAGTGGCTCGCCGACATCCGCCGCGACCCTCAGCACGAGGTCCGCCTCGCTCTCGACAAGCTGCTCATCGACCTTGCCGACAACCTCCAGCACGACCCGGCGACGCAGGAGAAGGCCGAGCGGCTCAAGGAGCGGATGCTCTCCCACCCGCAGGTTTCGGTCACCGCCATGTCGCTGTGGCGCTCGGTCCGCGGGGTGGCCATCGCCGCTCTCGAGGACGAGCACGGCCCGGTGCGTGAGCGCGCCGTCACCGAGGTGCGCAACCTCGCCGAGCGCCTCCTCGCCGACCACGACCTCCGCGATCGGGTCGACGCGCGCATCTGCGACATGGCGGTGTATGCCGTGGAGCGCTACGGCACCGAGCTGACCGCCGTGATCAGCCAGACCGTCGACCGCTGGGACGGCAAGGAGACCGCCGAGCGGGTCGAGCTGCAGGTCGGCCGCGACCTCCAGTTCATCCGGATCAACGGCACCCTCGTCGGTGGGCTCATCGGGGTGCTCATCCACGCCGTCTCGGTCCTGCTGCCGGTCTGACAGCTCAGGCGTCGAGGGCGCGGGTCACGGACTCGAGGGTGCGCTGGAGCCCGGCGATCTCGGCCCGGCTCAGCCCGCTGCGCCGGGCCACGGTCGCCGGCACCTCCGCGAGGACGTCGAGCCGGGCGTGCCCGTCGGGGGTCAGCTCGACGAGCACCCGCCGCTCGTCGGCGGGGTCGCGGTGTCGAGCGACGGATCCGGCCGCCTCCATCCGCTTGAGCAGGGGTGACAGCGTGCCGGAGTCGAGCCGCAGCCGCTCGCCGAGGGCGCCGACAGTGTGCGGACCGTGCTCACCGACGGTCATCAAGGCGATGTACTGCGGGTAGGACAGCCCGTGCTCGGCGAGCAGCGACCGGTAGAGGCCGTCGAAGGCCCGTGCCGCGGTGTGCATCGAGTAGCAGACCTGCGCGTCGAGGCGGAGGTGCTCGCGATGGCCGTGCTGGCGGGGGCGGTCGGGGCGGGACGGGTTGGCCGAGCTCATGTCGATAGCGTACTATCAAATTGCACACAATGGAATTGCCAACAATCTTCAGGAGTCCTCGATGAGCACCACCACCCAGACCGCCCGCTACGTCGCCTCGGCCACCGCGTCGGGTCGTGAGGGCCGGGCGGTCACCTCGGACGGAAAGCTCGACGTGACCCTCGCGCCCCCGGTCGAGCTGGGCGGAACGGGCGCCGGGACCAACCCCGAGCAGCTCTTCGCCGCCGGGTATGCCGCGTGCTTCGCGAGCGCCCTGTCGCTCGTCGCGCGCCAGCGTCGGGTCGAGGACTTCGACTCGGCGGTCACGGCCGACGTGAGCCTCGCCGGGTCCGCGAGCACCGGCTTCGGCCTGTCCGTCGTGCTGCACGTCGAGCTGCCCGACGGGCTCGACGCGGACCTCGGCCGCGAGCTCGTCGAGACTGCCCACCAGGTCTGCCCCTACTCCAACGCCACACGCGGCAACATCCCCGTCGAGCTCGTCGTCGACTGACGGCAGCGACGCGCGTCGGCGCCGCCCCCGCGCGGGCACGCCTGCGCCCCGGCAGCCGCCCGCCGGCTCTACGGCATCCTGAGAGCAGCGCCCCCGAAGTGAAAGGAAACCCCGTGTCCCACCCCCGTGAGGTCCAGCTCGTCTCCCGTCCCGTCGGATGGCCCACCGCCGACGACTTCGCCGTCGTCGACACCTCGCCGACCGACCTCGCCGACGGCCAGGTCCGCGTCCGCAACGTCGTCATGTCGGTCGATCCCTACATGCGCGGCCGGATGAGCGACGCGAAGTCCTACGCCGCGCCCTACGCGCTCGGTGAGGCGATGGGCGGCGGCGCCGTCGGGGAGGTCGTCGAGTCCCGCTCCGACGCGATCTCCGTCGGGGACCACGTGCTGCACGCCAACGGGTGGCGCGAGGAGGCCGTCGTCGACGCCGCCTCGGCGCGGGTCGTCGACACGAGCGTCGCGCCCGCGTCGTCCTACCTCGGGATCCTGGGGATGACCGGCCTCACGGCCTACGCGGGCCTGACCCGCGTCGCCGCGTTCAAGCCAGGTGACGTCGTCTTCGTGTCGGGAGCCGCCGGCGCCGTCGGCAGCGCGGTCGGCCAGATCGCCAAGGCTCTCGGTGCGAGCCGGGTCATCGGCAGCGCGGGGTCGCAGGAGAAGGTCGACCACCTGCTCGACGACCTCGGCTTCGACGCGGCGTTCAACTACCGCGACGGATCCGTCTCCCAGATGCTCCGCGAGGCCGCTCCGGACGGCATCGACGTCTACTTCGACAACGTCGGCGGCGACCACCTCGAGGCGGCGATCGGCTCGCTCAACCTCGGTGGCCGGATCGCGATCTGTGGCGCCATCTCGGTCTACAACAACACCGAGGCCGCCCCCGGCCCGCGCAACCTCGCCCGCCTCATCCAGACTCGGGGCCTCATCCACGGCTTCCTCGTCGGCGACCACTACGACCTCGCGGGGGAGTACGCGCAGAAGGCGGCTGGCTGGCTCGCCGACGGCCCCCTCCAGTCGCGCGAGACCTTCGTCGACGGCATCGACCATGCGGTCGACGCCTTCCTCGGCGTCCTGCGCGGTGACAACACCGGCAAGATGGTCGTCCGCCTCTGACCGGCCGACCGCGAGGTATGCCGC